>JAHEJI010000274.1:412-4139 GCA_024638965.1 Planctomycetaceae bacterium | reverse complement strand
ATTTTGGTTGCCCGGTCAAGAAGGTGCTTGGCCGCTGTCGCGGTGGTTTTCATTTGGGCCAGCCTGAAATTGCACTCGATATCGTGCGTCGAACGCGGGATGCTGTGCCGGACGAAATTCCGGTTACCGTCAAAATGCGTCGTGGGATAGATGACTCTCAGGAAAGCGAAAATAACTTCTTCACGATTCTTGACGGTGCGTTTGAGATTGGTGTCTCCGCAGTGACAGTTCACGGTCGAACTGTTACGCAACGTTACATCGGGCCGAGTCGTTGGGAATTTCTTCGGCAGGTAAAACAGCACCTTGGTGATCGAATCCTGTTGGGCAGCGGGGATTTGTTTACAGCTGCCGATTGTTTGAGGATGATCGAAGAAACTGGGGTCGACGGCGTGACCGTGGCACGAGGAGCGATCGGTAATCCCTGGATCTTTCAACAGGCCAGAGCACTCGCAGCCGGCAAGCAACTTCCTGATCCACCTCGATTGCATCAACAGCGCGAAGTGATTCGCGAACACTTTCGATTGGCTGCCGAAGTTTATCCCGCTAATCGAGTCGGTCCAATCATGCGAAAGTTTGGTATCAAGTATTCCATTCTTCATCCGCAACATGGCCAGGTACGTGCGGACTTCGTCAAGGTTAAGGACCAGCAACATTGGGATTCAGTTTTGGATCGTTGGTATTCGGAGGATCTGCCAGGCGTTCATCCAGAGGGTCGGATGCACAAAGCCCAGGGTAGCTGTGCGAATTGATCAGTTTTGAGGTCCACGGATGCCCGGGGCAGAGATGAAAGTTACTGCGAAACGGATTGCCGAGTTGACCGAAGAGATTCGGTTGCACGATCGCGCCTACTACGTTGATGCCCAGCCCAAAATCAGTGATCTGGAATACGATCGTTTGATGCTGGAGCTGAAGTCTCTCGAGAAGCAGTTCCCTAACTTGGTCCAGAGCGACAGTCCAACCCAAAGGATTGGTGATCAACCGGTAAGTCATTTGAAGCAGGTGCCGCATACAGTCCGAATGCTCTCAATCGACAACACGTACAGTATTGACGAGCTTTTGGATTACGGCATTAAGACCGAAGCCGCACTGGGCGGTCCTGCTGAGTGGGTCGTGGAGTTGAAGATCGACGGTGTTGCCGCAACGATCGTTTATGAGAACGGCGAATTGGTTCGTGCTTTGACTCGTGGAAACGGGGAAGTCGGAGACGACATCACCCATAACATACGAACGATCGCCGATGTTCCATTGCGGCTTACGACCAAAAACCCGCCCCCGATTTTGGAAGTTCGTGGCGAGGTCTACATGGCTAATTCCGACCTGGTTCGACTAAATGAAAAACAGGCGGCGGCTGGTCAACAACCATACGCCAACACCCGAAACGTATCCGCCGGAAGTATTCGTCTACTTGACCCGAGGATTTGTGCAGACCGCAATCTCCGGGTGTTCTGTCACGGGACTGGCATGTGTGAAGGCCTGACCAGCAACAATCATCTCGATTTTTTGAGAGAGATTGGTTCGTATGGACTACCGCCGACTCCTGACGTGGAAGGCTTCAGCTCGATCAAGAAAACGGCCGAGCATTGCGAGCGTATTGTCGATACACTGCATGATCTGGATTTCGAAGTCGACGGTTTGGTGATCAAGCTCAATCGTTTTGACCAACGTGAGGCCTTGGGTGCGAGGTCCAAGAGTCCGCGCTGGTTAATTGCCTACAAATGGGAGAAGTACGAGGCGGTGACGACTTTGAATTCGATCGAAGTCCAGGTCGGCAAAACCGGAGCGATAACGCCCGTCGCAAATCTGGAGCCGGTTGAACTCGCCGGAACCACGGTTAGCCGGGCAAGTTTGCATAACGCTGAAGAAATCGAGCGAAAGGACATCCGAGTCGGCGATACGGTTGTCGTCGAAAAGGCTGGAAAGATTATTCCCCACATCGTTCGCGTGGAAACTCACAAGCGCGAAGGAAAACATGTACCAAAGTATCAGTTTCCAACGACATGCCCGGAATGTTCTACGCCGCTAAGCAAAGACGAAGGTGGCGTTTACATCCGCTGTACGAATATCGAATGCCCTGCCCAACTTCGCGAACGAATTCGCTACTTCGCAACTCGCAACGCGATGGACATAGAAGGCCTCGGCGACAAGATCGTCGACCAAATAGTCTCAGGCGGAATGGTCAAGAATTACGGCGACCTCTATCGCCTGACCATCGAGCAGTTGAAAGAACTGCCACGAATGGGAGTCGGATCAAGTACCAAACTGGTCAAGGCAATTCAGGCGAGCAAGGATGCAGGATTGGCCCGGTTGCTCAACGCGTTGTCGATTCGTCATGTCGGCATCACCGTTGCAAAAGTCCTCGCAAGGAATTTCAAGGACCTCAATGTCTTGCAAAATGCAACTGCGGAAGAACTGTCCAATGTTGATGAAGTTGGTGACATCATCGCTGAAAGTGTTGCCGCATTCTTTGCCAGCGACTACGGCCGCGATACGGTAAACGATCTGAATGACATTGGACTGAAAATGTCAGCTGATCATCCGGGTGATTCATTGGGTGGCAGCGAAAAACTCGTCGGGAAGACATTGGTGGTTACCGGAACGTTGTCCAAGTACACGCGTGATGAGATTAAGAATCTGATTGAACAACACGGTGGCAAAGCCAGTTCCAGCGTTTCAAAAAAGACCGATTTCGTTGTCGCCGGCGAAAAGGCTGGCAGCAAGAAAGCCAAGGCCGAATCACTCGGCGTGAAAATCATTTCTGAAGACGAGTTTGAATCCTTGATTAATTGATTTGACAATTTTATTGACGTTTTGCATTCAAACATTACAGGACTGACCGATGTCATTTCGAATCTCTTTGTTGTTCATCTTTGTTTTCTTCGCGTTTGGGCTGCTCGATTACGATCGTTCTATTGCCCAAACGGTTAAAGAGAAACCAGTCAAAGAACAAATCGAAACAGCCTGGACAAAAGCAGGATGGAAAATCAAACCAAAATGGTCAGTCGTGACGGATGACGACATGGTCAAACGGTGGGGCCAGCAGTTGGAATCCTTGGTTTCGGAGAGGGCCTTCAATCAAATCGGAAAAGATCTCGTCGACTTTGATGCGATGGCAGCATTCGTCGTTTCAGGCATCAAAAATAACAGCTACGCTGCTGGCTTCCGGCGTGGTGCGCGAGACGGACTGAATACCACTTTCAAAAAACTGGGTGAGCCGGATTCGTCTTACCGGTTTCAAAGAGTGCTGCAAACTAAATTTGGTCCTGGTGCATTGATGCGATTTGTCGGTGCTGATATGAGTTTGAATTATCACCTCTGGCGATTGCAGAAAAATCCTGATGGCAAACCTCTTGGTTTGGACATGTACATGTTCGTTTCAGGTGAGTCGTTTTCGGAAATGATGAGGAGGCTCTGCATTTTGTCGGTTCCAAAAGACAATCGTTCGTACCTGGACAAGTTGATCGGTCGCGAATTGCAATTTGCACTCCATCAGAAGAAATTACTTGAAATCATAAAATCTTCACGCAAACCCGATCCCAAAAAAGTGCTGGAACTGTATTGGCAGTTGCCGGTAGAAATGCAAAGAGAAAAGTTCCTGCTGTTACTCAGAATGGTGGCTTCGCAAGCAACGGGTGACGACGAATACAAGAGGACATTGCAGGACATCCAGCGATTTCATCCGAATGCTGCGTTCGGTGATCTGGTTTCACTGGATCTGTATTTCTTGAAC
>JAHEJI010000274.1:0-402 GCA_024638965.1 Planctomycetaceae bacterium | reverse complement strand
TTGACAAGTATTTCAATGGCATCCAGCGCATTGAAAAAACTGTCGGGCCCGATGCACACTTGATGTTGCTTCGGCATGGAGCATTCACCGAACAAAAGAAACCTCAAGAGGGCGAGGCTGCATTGCGAAAGGCTGTACAGCTTGAGCCTGACTATGAAAACGTCCCCTGGACATTGCTCGCGCATTACGTTGAGCAGAAGAAAATCCCCGAGGCTATTGGAGTTCTGAGAACTTTGGCCAAAGAATTCGAATACGTCGAGTTCGATTTCACCGGAGTCCCAGACTATGAACAACTTCAGGATAGCAAACAGCTAAAAGAACTGAATGAAGAGCTGGCTAAACAGCATACAAGTGAATCCGGCCAGGAAAGTGACGTGGGAGATGATGACTAAACCGCCAGAT
>JAHEJI010000142.1 GCA_024638965.1 Planctomycetaceae bacterium | reverse complement strand
GGCGATCGTGAAGAGTCCGGCTGCCGGGACGATGTTCATTTATCCCGAGCGAATTCCGCTCAAGGCAGGTGCCTTGTTCGCGGCCGAGCGCGGGCTCATGTTTGTGCCATTGAATCGTTCCAATCCAGCAAGCGACGTCATTGCGGTTGAAGTCTATCGTTTTCCACGATCTGACAAAGCTAACCCAGAAACGCCACCGATTTTTATCCTCAACGGCGGACCAGGATTTCCAGGTTTGGAAAGTGGACTTGCACGGCGAGGAGAGTTTGAACAGCAAATACAACCGTTCCTGGATATCTCTGACGTCGTCGTGGTCGGTCAACGAGGCATCGGTTCTTCGAAACCTGACACCAAAATCCAGTTAAAAAGCCCAGATCCTCAACCCGCAGACCAACCTTACGACGATACAATAGCCGTTGTCGAATTTAGGGAAGCTCTGGCGCAAGAAAGAAATTTCTGGATTGACCGTGGTGTCGACCTGACCGGTTTCAATGTTTTGGAAGCGGTTGCCGATGTGCACGATGTGAGCCAGGCACTTGGTTATAAAAAAATCACGATTCTCGGCGGCAGCTTTGGTTCCCATTGGGGTATGGCGATCATGCGGCGATATCCTGAGCTTGTCGAACGAGCTGTCTTGAATGGAATGGAGGGTCCAGATCACACTTGGGATCATCCGGGCTGGTATTGGAATGTTTACAAACGTGTTGCTGAAGACGCCGAGTCGTCCGAGGCATTGAAAGAACTCATTCCCGAAGACGGTCTGGTTGCGACGATCGAAGCGCTCGCAACCCAAGTGGCCCAGGAACCGTTCATTGTCACGCTTGATGAGGGCAGTTCCAGCGAGAAAAAAGTCCTGATTGACGGACGTGCAATCCGGTACTTGGCGCGGGGATATTCTGGCGGGCTCCGCGCGTGGCCGGCAGATGTGATTACGATGTCAAACGGCGACTTTGAAAAAGCCGCTCGACGCGTCTATATGCGGTCCAGAAGTCGCCGCCGCCAAACATCGACGGCAAGCTTTTGGATGCTCGATAGTGGCTCAGGGATCACGGCCAAACGTCGCGCCGAGTTTGAATCGGACCCGGCGATGAAAATAATTGGCAGTACTTTTTGGTCGTATTCCGCTGGCAGCCCGGTATGGGAATTTGATTTGGGCGACAAATTCCGAGAAAACTTCGAGACAAGTATTCCGACCGTGATTGTGCACGGTACCTGGGACAGGAAAACGCCTTATGAAAATGCGTTGGAATTGCGGCCTTATTTCACAAACTGCAAATTCATCACGGTCAAGCGCGGTACGCATGGCGCGATTGGGGAAGCGAAGCGTGCCTTGCCCTCTTTCAATTCAGCTTTGATGAAATTTGTCGAAACTGGCGACACGTCCGAATTACCTGACGATATTGAGTTGCCTCAACCGAATTGGGTTGTCCCTGACGACGACGACTAAGTCACTAGTGTTAGGTTGTGTTTATTGAATAGCGTTTTGATCATTTTTGAGCCGAACGCGCTAGCGTCGGGTTGGCGGAACAGAAAAACGTAGCTATCGTCAGCTTACCCGCGACTAGAGCCCAATCAATGGCACTTACTTTAGATTTTTTTAGCCGCGAATGCGGTGAAAACAGTTAGCCCACAGCTTCAGCTGTGGGATAAATGCTTAACAACTCGGCAGCCGCGAATGCGGTGAAAGCAGCGTTTAATTCGCTGTCACCGCTATCGCGGCTGGTTTTTCGACTACCAAAATCCATCGGCTTACGCCGACGGCTACCTGCTGCCACCGCTATCGCGGCTAGAGTAAGTGCCATTGGGCTAGGCCGTCAGCTCAGATTAAATAAACACTACCTTGCATCGAATCCTCGTTTATCGATAGCCGCACGGTCGATTATGATTTTTCGCGACTTGCGAGCCAAAATTGTGTACACTTCTTGTAACGATCTTAATTTGCGGATTGGCTTGTTAGTATCGGGAGAAACTGATGTTGATTGAGAATCAAACAATTGAAAGACTCCAGATTCCGCCCATTGATCAGACGGTTCCGGAGAACTTGAGCACCGCCACTTTTGCACTCGGCTGATTTTGGGGACCCGACGCCCAGTTTGGGAAGGTCAATGGAATCTATCGGACCCGAGTCGGATATACCGGCGGTCGCAAGAGTTTTCCGACGTACCAGAGCCTGGGGAACCATACGGAAGCCCTGCAAGTCGATTTCGATCCGAAACAAATCAAGTTCGCCGAGATTGTTGACTTGTTCTGGCAAGCCCATAACCCTACCGGTCGGGTAAGAAGCAGTCAGTACATGTCGGCAATCTGGTATCAGGACGAGAGCCAACTCGAAGTGATCAACGCTGCAAAAGAGATCTTGGCCAACCAATACGGCCAAGAAACTACGACGCCGGTGCTACCGTTAGAGACCTTTTACAACGCCGAGGATTATCACCAGAAATACGGCCTCCAATCGCACCGTGTTTTGATGCAGTGGTTTAATGCAATTTATCCAGACTTCAAAAGTTTCGTCGATTCGACGGCCGCGGCTCGTTTGAATGGTATTGTCTCCGGTCGCGGCAACATTCACTTGAAGGAAGACGAAATTCGCGCGTACGGAATTCCCCGCGAAGAGTTGAACTCGCTTCTTCGCAGGTAGGAATCGAGCAACGGCCAGGTTGAAACGGACAGCACTGATGAACACGGATTTTCTCGATCAATGCTGTTCATTCATGAAAATGCTTGTCGGTGGCGATGCTGTTGTCGTTGGTAGCTCTAATTCATCGGTGAAATTCGTGTAATCCGTGGTTGAGCAAAATTCAAACATAGTGCGGTAGTACTAGCCAGCCTGCGCTGTCATTCCGGAGCAACAACAGGCCCATGATTAAAACTTTACCTGCGTTTGCCGCGTACATTGTGCAATTACTCCTTTTGTCTTTCCTCGCGACCTATTCATTGACCGCCCAGGAAACAGAAGATGAAAAAACGCTTCGAGTTTTCATTTTCGCCGGCCAGTCCAACATGGTCGGCTCCGATTCCAGGGTGAGTGACATCAAACGGTTTCCTCCTTTTGCGGGCTTGGAACAGCCCCAGGCAAATGTGAAGTTTTCTTATTGTATCGGTCGCGAAAATAATTCACGGTCGGAGGGGTGGGTAGAACTGCAACCGGTTAACAACATTGTTGGACCGGAACTCAGTTTTGTCAGAAAAGTCACTCAAAACATAAAAGCCCCGATCGCGATCATCAAATGCGCCGCCGGCGGGACCCACCTGGGCGGGGATTGGAATCCCGATGACCCCAGTGGCTTCAAGATGTACCCCCTCGCATTCGATTTGGTCAAATCTTCGCTGGCCGAATTGGACGAAGAGAAGATCGCATACCGGATCGAAGGCCTTATGTGGCATCAGGGTGAAAATGACATGTTCGAAGAAGAATACATGGCGAATTATGGTAAGAATCTAAAAAACTTCGTGGCCAAATGGCGTCGCGACCTCAACGCGCCGGAGCTGAAATTTTAGCTAGGCGAACTCTGCACCAAGACTATTTGGGGCATGGATCTGCGGCCTCGCATGTGGGCAATCAGTAAGGGCCAGAAGGCCGTTGCCGAAGGCGACCCACTCGTCGAATATATCCCCACTTCACATGTCGGTGTGGAAATCGGTGGCGGAGTCGGGTTGCACTATCACTATGGAACCTTGGGGCAATTGGAACATGGTGTTAACTATGCGGATGCCTATCTAAAAACGATTGGGAAAGAGACGAACTCTTCGCGTCCACTCAAGACTTGGCCCTATGAAAATGGCAGCACAGTCAAACTCTTCATTCTCGCCGGGCATCGCAACATGGAGGGAGAGCGTGCCTTTGTTCAAGAACTCATAACTCTAAACGACAAGAAATCACTGCTCAATGACAATGGAAACATCGCCTTCAAATACAACATTGGCGGCGGTTACAAGACATCCCGGGGTTGGGAACCCTTAGGCCCAGCCGGTTTCTACGATACCTTCGGGCCTGAGCTGAGCTTCGGAGGGACCTTGCAAGACAAACTACCGGACAAAAATATTGCCATTGCCAAATTCACACACAGCGGATCGCAGATCGTAGATTGGACTCCCGAAGGAAGCGTAGCCAAATCGCGCAACCTCTACCCGAATTTCATCGCCTTCATCAAAGAATCAATCCAGGAACTTGAGGACAAGGGTCAACAAGTCGAGTTGGCAGGGATTTTTTATCACCTGGGTGAAAACGACATGTCTTTTGGCCCTCACCGAAAAAACGCAGCCAAATGGCTACAATCCATCGTCGAACAGAGCCGAAAAGACTTGTCACAGTCGACTCTCAAATGGTACGTCAGCCAACAACCGCCAACCGATGACGAGCGGGTCAACTCCATCGATGTCGTAGCCGCGTTAGAGGCGGTCGCGACGGCAGATAGTAATCTCGTTCACATCAAAGCCTTCAATCTTCCGAAGCAGGAAAAGAAACTAGTCATCGACACGGCCGCTATTGTCCAGCTAGGCGAATTGATCGCCAGCAGTTATCTCGATCAGGAATAAGTTTCAGCCGCTGAACTGCAAAAAACACGATTCCTGAAAAAATTCGGTTTTTGTTTCGATCGTTTTTCATTGGACGGCACTCTTAACTAGTAATGGACAGCAAGCCCTCCAAAAAACGATTGACGCTACTTGTTTTGCGAGCCCAATCGGGTGATCGGGATGCGATGGATCGTTTGTTGGCAGGGCATCAGGATGAGTTATTCGGATATTTGCTGAAGATGCTTCGCGACTATTCCGACGCGGAAGATGCGTTGCAGGCAACGTTGCTTCAAGGCGTCAAAAAGCTCAGGTGGTTAAGGGAACCGGAGTATTTTCGGTCCTGGATGTTTCGTATCGCCAGTCGAATTGCCTACCGGATTATCAAGCAACAACAACGAAAGAAAGAGTTTTCGAATGCTGCCTTTATCGACGAAGCCTCACACATGGAAGCCGCTGATTCGGAGAAATCGGACTTGAGCGATCGCATTCCTGAGTGGCTTGAAAAGCTGAGCCCCAAGGGTCGAGAGTCGGTCATCCTGCATTACCTGGAAGGCTTTACAACCGAAGAGGTGGCGGAAATTCTCGACATCCCAGTGGGCACTGCCAAATCGAGGATCAGTTATTCACTGGCCTGCATTCGTAAACAGATCATTAAGAAGAAAGGTTGAATGATGAGCAACAAAAACAGATTAAACGAAATTCGCGGCGAGACTCTGAACGCGATGGCTCGCAATGAGATGTGGTTCAAACTCCTGCTCGGCATTTGCGGCGTGGCGGAAGTCGTGGGGCTTATCATCGTGTGCTGGTTGATGAACTGGAGTGACCCGACACATCGGCTGATCTTTGCCGTAACGATGTTGGTGTGGGTCAACCTTTTTCTCTGGATCTATACTTTGGCCGTTCGAAATCGAGTCGGCGAGCAGCGAATTTTAAGGTCAATTGAAGTTTTGGCTGATACGACAAACGAGGAGGAAGAACGATGAAGAATATTTATCTGCTACTTGCAATTGTTGGAACGATCGTCCCTTATGTGTTCTTTGCAAACTTCATGTTCGAGCAGGGTAACGACCTAACGGAATTCGTCCGACAGCTTTTTGCCACCTCGCCCGCCAGTGGATTCACGTCCGATTTGCTGATCACGTCGACGGCGTTTTGGATCTGGTCGTTTAGAGAAGCTCGTTCGAAAAGGATGCGAAACTGGTGGTTGTACGTTGTGCTGAACCTCACGGTCGGCCTTTCTTGCGCATTTCCACTTTTTCTGTATTTCCGACAAATTCGTATTGAGTCTGGAGACTCAGTCAGCACTTAGTTCATTTCTCCATTGACGATGGCATCGCGACGCTTCTTGAGATAATCCAAATCCGTTTGGCGTGTTCCGCTCGAAGTTCAGATAGACGTTTTTCCTGAGCTGCGTATTCTTCCGTCAGAATATTAAATTCTTCTTGAGCCATTTCCTTTTCACTGCCGTCTTTTAGTTTATCGAGTTCTGTGTTTCAACCAATTGCGCCAACCTTGACCGCGACTAACGGAGACGTTGAAGAAGCTCGTATCGAATTGAAGTCGTTTAAAGGAAAATACACCCAGATTCGCGGCTTGATGGATGCCTATCTCGCCAATCATCGACCAAATTAGGCTGTCAGAAAAGTGTAACCACAATTGTCCTCAATTGGTTTTTGAGCGCTAAGCCTGAAGAAAAGGTGTTTTTTTTTGAGGACAAGTGAGCTAAATTTAGTTTCTGGCAAAGCCTATTCCACCCAGTCCTGTTGCAGCTGCTCCTCGATTGAACGAGTTTTCTCAGTAACAGTTCCCCCAGTGTGGAGCGTCGATTTGCGTTCAACCAGCAGCACGTGACATTCCTCGTCGGCAACCGGATTATGGCGAACTCCTTTTGGAACGACAAACATCTCGCCCTCATTCAGCTCGACCGTTTCCCGTTCCATTTCGATCCGCATCCGGCCTTTCAAAATATAGAACAATTCATCTTCCAGCTCATGGGCATGCCAGGCAAAGCTACCCTTGATTTTTGCAACCTTGACATACGCCTCATCAACTTCTCCCACGACGCGCGGAGACCAAAGTTCTGACAAGGAAGCGGCAACGTTTTTCGGTGAAACAGCGGTCGTCATTTTGGCTCCTGAAAGGGGAGTTACGGCTGATAATGGTTGATGCCCCAGCATACCGTCGGCAAGAACCACGCGAAAGTCATTCCGAGAGAGGTCCCGGACAGCAGAAGCCACTCATCCATGAAGTTAATTAACCACGGAAGACACAGAATACACGGAAAAGAGTCTATCACCTGCGCCGACTCATTCAGTGATATTGAATTGGTTGTCTCTTTGATCCGACCCACGTCGCGATCTTCCGTGTGTTCCGTTACTTCCGTGGTTATCATCTGTCGGTTTTGTGGCTGTAATTCTCCATGCACATGTTGGTCAGAAATTTACTTCAGCTACAATGACTCGCGAAAACTGCTCCAATAACCCTATTTGTAGTAAGAGGATCTGCCAGTGGGCAATTGCCAACTTACATGCATCTTTTTGATTTCACTTTCATTGTGGCTTCCTTCTGCAAATATCGTGGTTGGCCAGGATACCGCGAATGCAACCGATCGTTTGCCAACCGAAGCACAACTACAGGCGGCAAACGGTTTAATTACGGAAGCCGCACTTCGAGCCGATGTTTCCTTTCTGGCTGATGATTTGCTTGAAGGGCGAGGCCCCGGAACGCGAGGCGATTTGTTAGGACAGCGATACATTATTTCCCAGTTCGAGTTGTCGGGTCTTGAACCGGCTGCACAGGGAGGGCGTTGGGTCCAAGACGTGCCACTGGTTGGTGTGACGACCCGGCCCCCGAAAATTCTGACCTTCGAAAAAGGAGACCAGTCACTGGAACTCAAAAAGCACGATGACTTTATCGTGACTAGCGGGATCCCAGCCGAAGAATCTGGATTTGGCGACGTTGAAGTCGTTTTTGTCGGATATGGAATTCAGGCTCCCGAGTATGGTTGGGATGATTTTAAGGATGTCGATGTGCAGGGCAAACTCTTGTTGGTGATGAATAACGATCCGGCCAACGATCCAGAATTTTTTGCCGGTCGGACGCGACTGTACTACGGACGTTGGGATTATAAATACGCCAAAGCGGCGGAGATGGGCGCGGTAGGGATGTTCATCATTCACACGACTCCTTCGGCTGGCTATCCGTATCAAGTCGTGCAGACGTCCTGGACCGGAGAACAAATGGCTTTGGGTGGCGAACAACAAGGGCGGCTACCGATGGAAGGCTGGTTGACGGAAGAAGCCTCACGAAAATTGGTCAAACTGGCGGGCCAGGATTTGGATTCTCTTCGCGAAGCGGCGGAGAGTCGCGATTTTCGCCCGGTTTCGCTGGGAACCACTGTGTCCGTTTCTATGAAGTGCCGTGTCCGCGAGCGAACAACCGGTAACGTACTCGGATTGTTAAAGGGGAGTGATCCCGAACTGAGCAAGGAGTGGATCGTGTATACGGCGCATCACGATCATATCGGAATGGCTCAGGTTCGCGATGAACGCGCAGACAATATTTACAACGGTGCCGTTGATAACGCCTCCGGAGTTGGTGTCATGCTTTCGATCGCCCGCGCGATGGCGAGTCTTCCCGAATCCGAGTGGCCAAAACGCTCCATTCTGTTTGCAGCCGTGGGAGCCGAAGAGCAAGGCTTATTAGGATCAGAATTTCTGGCTCAGAATCCGCCAATCCGTGCTGGTTATTTGGCCGCGGTACTCAACATTGACGGAATCAATATCCTGGGAAAAACGGAAGATGTGGTGGTGATTGGCCGAGGCAAATCGGACATGGACAAAATCGTAGAACGACTTGCCAGGTGGCAAAAACGAGTTGTGGTTGGCGATCAATTTCCCGATCGAGGCTATTATTATCGGTCCGATCAATTCAGTTTGGCAAAAGTAGGCGTCCCGGGTGTTTATTTGGGTTCCGGTGTTCATGTGATTGGAAAACCGGATGGTTGGGGTAAACAGAAGTTACGGGAGTGGACGGAAAACATCTATCACCAAACCAGCGACGAATATAGCGCCGACTGGGACCTGCGAGGTGCGATCCAGGACGCGAGATTGCTGTTCTATGTTGGTTTGCAAGCGGCCAACCAAGCGGACTTACCAGCCTGGAATTCCGGCGACGAATTTGAAGCCGCGCGTACAGCAGCGCTCGAATCGAGAGACCAATAATTGCGAAACCAAGGCCAAACAGAGCAAGCTTGAGAGCGCCGTGTCGACCTGAGTAGCGAAAAAAAATAATCGTTCCCTCCATCCGGTCGGCGGCGAAGCCGCCGACCGGATGGAGGGAACGTGACCTGTGCGATTGAAGACCCAGGCCATCGTCAACGCTCGCGTTTCCTCGACCTGGGCTAGGTAAACGGCTGGCCCTTCGGGCCGAAAACGATAAACGGTCTTGCGCACTATTGCCAAGGCCGACGGCAAATGTCCGGGCCGTTCCCCTTAAGGCAAGCCGACTTGTGTACAACAACCAGGCGTACACGCGGCGGCTTCTGATGGCGGAACCGGGGCTATGCAAATGGATGGGCCCTTGGCCCAGTGCAGGTTTGAGATGTGTTAACAACGAGGCGTTTACGCGCCGGGAGCCTCACCTTCACTCTAAACTGTTATTCGCGGATGCAGTACAGCTTTTTCAGGCCACGCAACAACAGCGATTTGCCGGCCACCGCGGGTGTTGACCAGAAATGGTCGTTGATTTCATTGGTTGCAGCAATTTTCAACTCGGGGCCGACTTCTACGACCAGTGTTTTTCCTTTTTCGTCCATCAAAAATACGCGATCGCCCCCCGCCCACAACGACGCAGCCATTGACTGGAGTTTCAATCTTTCTTTGTACGCAACGGCGCCGTCTTCTGCTGAATAACAAGTCAAAATCCCGCGACCGGGGATGTAAAGGTAGCCGCCGATTGAAACGGGAGATGCCATTCCGGGCCCGGCTTGCATTTTCGACCAGTCCAGATTGTCGATACTCGCATCCGGAACGAACTGATTTTTTCCGGACATGTTGTATCCGATGGCCAGCAATGGTCCACTGCTTCGGGGTCCACTGTTGCCGAAGTAAATTCGTTCGTCGTCGGCTGCCGGAGATGCGCTGAAGGCTGAACTGATGCCAGTCATCGTCCACAGCTCATCACCTGATTTCGGATCGTAGGACGTTACAAATCCTGAACCACAAGTTATCAGTTCGGTGCGGTTTTTATTTTTCCAAATCAACGGAGTCGACCAGGATGTTCTACCGGATCTTTGTTTGCGCCAAACCTCTTTGCCCGTCGCGGCGTCGAAGGCGACGACGAACGAGCTCTGGTCATTGTCACATTGGATGAAAACGTTGCCGTCGCCCATGGTTAACGAACTGCCCGTTCCAAAACCGTTTCCTGTTGGAAAGGCTCCGATTTCCTGGCGCCAGATTTCGTTTCCGTCCAGATCCAACGCGGCCACTGTTCCAATGGCAGCAAAATAAACAAACACATGTTTTCCATCCGTCGCCGGTGATTCGGTGGCGTATGAATTTGAACTGTGAATTGGAAATTCGGGCTGTTTTTCGACAATCGTTTTTTCCCAGAGTTTTGAACCGTCATCCAATTTCAAACAGGTCACGTGAAACTTGACCGCCTTGTTGGGTTTTTTGGGTCTCATATCGCGAACTCCTTCCATGAAACTCACGGGAGGATTCGCGCCAACGGCCGATGTCAAGATGATTCGATCCCCGGTTACAATCGGAGAAGACAACCCCCCTCCTGGGACTTCCACACTCCAGGCAATATTCTTGTCGCTGCCCCAAACTTCGGGATGTTCAAGCTTTTCGAGAACTCCGTTTCCCTCGGGACCCCGAAACTGAGGCCATTCCTGGGCAAAAGAATTTCCTCCGACAGCGACGAACAGGATGGCTGACAGAATCAGTGCGGAATAATTCAATTTCATAACTTGTCCTTGAAGTGAAATTCGGTGGAATTTGGATCGATCACCTTGTCAATTCGTTTCAAAGCGCGGTCCAACGTCAACTTTTGTACGCAATCTGGCGTCGTTTGGATTCAAGGTTTTGAGACAATCGTAACATGGCACGAAAATGCTGATTTTGTTCGGTGTCGGCTCAATCCAGGACATCCGTTTGAGTCATGACTTCGCTGGGTTAGACTAGCTCCTCGTTAGACCGGTCGATCGATATCAAGGCGGAGATAACTGTTGAGCACCGTCGATAACATGGACTCAAGCCGCGATGTTCCCCGATTTCGAAAGAGCTTGGGAGTCAAGGATGGGATCGCGATTTTGATCGGGATCACGATTGGGGCCGGCATTTATTCGACTCCACAAATCATCGCCCAGTACCAGACTTCTTTCTTTCAGATTATTGGATTGTGGGTCCTGGCGGGCGTTTTCGTCTATCTCGGCGGGCTGATCTATGCCGAACTGGGAACTCGATTACCACATACCGGTGGTGAGTACGTTTACATTTCCCGGGCGTTTGGTCCATTTGCCGGATTCATTTTCGGTTGGGCTCAACTGTTCATTATTCGCACGAGCCCCGCTGCGGGTTTGGCAATCGTGGTCGTTGACTATCTGGAACATTTCGTTGACCTGTCGCCGACGAGTCAAACCGTTTTGAGCATCGCCGTGATCCTGGCCATCGGCGTAATCAACTATGTCGGGATTCGGCACGCGAGCTGGTTTCAAATCGTATCGACAATCATCAAGGTGGGAGGACTTTTTGCGTTGGTCGTGGCAGGCCTTGTTTTCGTTCAGGGTCAGACAAGTCAACTGGGACAAAAGTTGCCAGTCGATTCAGATCTTAGTCCATTCGGATTATTTGCGGCGACCATGATGCTGATCGTCTTTTCGTACCTGGGATGGGATCGTGTTGGATATTCCGCTGGCGAAATGAAAAACCCAAAACGCACGATTTCAATCAGCATTTTTTGGGGCATCGCAATCGTTGTCGTCGTCTATCTATTGGCTATTCTCCTGTATCACTACACGCTGGGTTTGGAAGGCGTGCGCGAATCGAAAAAAGTTGCGGCGGATACAGCGACGATTTTGTTCGGACCCATCGGGGCCTCGATCGTTGCCGTGATCGTGATGATTTCTGCAGCCGGAAGCATTAACGGAACCATGATGACGGCGCCCCGAGTCTACTACGCAATGGCCTTCGACAAGCTATTTTTTGACTGGTTCAACTATATTCATCCAAAGTTTCGAACTCCGTCTCGTGCCATTGTCGCCCATTGTGTTTGGGCCATTGTGATTTTGCTGGTCCGTTCCAATTTTGAGAGTATCGTTGCCGGAATGACGTTTGCCGTGTTGATCTTTTATGTTGTTACAACTCTGGCGCTGTTCAAACTGCGACGCCAGCAAGTTGGTGGCTCAGACATTTTTCGAACTCCCATCGTGCTGCCGTGCATCTACTTGGTCGGTCTGGTCGTTTTGATCTCAATGCGAGGATACTACGAATGGCAAAAGTCGCTTGTCGATCTGGCCTTTGTTGCCACAGGTATTCCGTTTGCATTTCTTTTTTGTTTGGCTCGACGTAAAGAGTGATCTCGCGAGAGACTGCTTCAATAATTGAGTCAAGTTTGACAGAAGCGCGTTGTTCAACCGCGTGGGCAACGCCCAATCAATGGCACTTACTTTAGAAAGGAATAGACCCGTAATACTATAGGCCCGAAGGGTCGGCCCCATGTCAGCCCAGGGCATCGCTCTGGGAAATGTTCGAATAACGACATCAAGCCCCGAACGGGGCGGCCCTAAAAACGCGTTTAGGAACGACCCGTTGGGCCTTGACGTGGTGATGGTAATTCGGTTTCCCAGGCCGTTGGCGCCGTTGGCCTGGGCTGACCTAGGATCGCTCCGTTGGAGCTGAAGTAAGACATTCTAAAGTAAGTGCCATTGGGCAACGCCACGCGCGTTTAGACCGGAAATACACCGGCTGGCAGGTTACACATCGATACCCTTGCCCGATATCGTAATGCAGGATACGAACAAGTTTTACAGAATATGTCACCACGCAACGACGAATTGTTTTAGATATACTGATTGACTAATCGACACGGCAATTGAAAACAGGTCTAAAGGCTTTATGAAATTGTTAATCCATTAACTTTTAATCAAGGATTCGAAAGATGATTCTTCGGTCACTCGCTCATTTTTTGTTGGCGGCTTTATTCTGCGTGCCAGTGGTTGCCAGCGCGCAGCAGACAATCGCACCTGAGGCGGATTCGAGCGTGCTTGTTGCGAAGATCATCGAAGTGGGGAAAACTGATAATCGTGTCCAAGACCATTTGGATTATTTAACCAACCGGATCGGGCCGCGTCTGACGGGTTCCGAAGGATTGCAGGCGGCATGTGAATGGGCTCGCGACGAATTCGAATCGATGGGACTGGAAAGTCGGCTGGAGCAATGGGGCGAGTTTGAAGTCGGTTTCGAACGCGGCCCCTCAACCGGGATCATGATTTCGCCCAAGAAGATGAAGCTCGAGTTTGGCACCAATGCCTGGACGGCGGGTACGAAAGGGCGAGTTCTGGGGAAAGTGATACTGGCACCTAAGTCGATGGAACAGCTGGAAGAAATTCGGAAGTCAATCAAAGGTGCTTATGTGTTGAGCGAACGCATGCCTCGTCGCCGACGTCCTCGTCGACGTGCACAGCCTCAGCAACCAGACCCGCCAAAAGAAATTAAGCCTGAAGAAAAGCCGGAAGTCAAGAAACCTGAAGATACCAAACCTGAAACAACGCAACCGGAGAACAAGGATTCAGAAGCAAAGAAATCTGATGATCCAGACGAGCCTGAAAAGAAAGACGAACCGAAACCGCTCACAAGAGAACAACGACAAGCCATCCAAGACGAAATCATGAAGTGCGAGCCTGCGGGTATCGTTCAGGGAACATTCAACGAACTAATTCTGACCGGTGGTAATTACCGGGTCGAAATGGATAGTTTGCCAACCGTTCCCGTTATTTCGTTGCTGAAGGAACAATGGGATGAAATCAAACAGCTGATCGAAAATGGTGAGGATGTTGAAGTCGCGTTTGACATTCGCAATCACTTTCGACGCGGTCCGATTCCGTTGTACAACGTGATTGCCGATATTCGGGGCACTGAATGGCCGGATCAATACGTGATCGTCGGCGGACATATCGATTCCTGGGACGGTGCCACCGGCGCGACGGACAATGGGGCTGGATGTGCAACGACCTTGGAAGCAGCCCGAATCCTGATGGCTGCCGAGGCAAAACCGAAACGAACGATTCGGTTCATGCTATGGTCCGGTGAAGAGCAGGGGTTGTTGGGTTCCAAAGCCTTCGTTGAGAAGCATCAAAAAGATGTCAATGAAAACGTATCGGCAGTTTTTGTTCACGATGGAGGAACAAACTACGTTGCAGGAATCAGGTGTACGGAGGCCATGAAGCCGGACTTTGAACAAATCTTTGCGGCCGCGATGGAACTAGATGAACGGGCCCCTTTTGAAATTCAAACAATTCCAGCAATGCGGCCGCGTGGCGGAAGTGACCACACTCCATTTATCCGCGCGGGAGTTCCAGGGTTTTTTTGGAACCAACGAGGTCGCGCGACCTATCGCACCACCCATCACACGCAATTCGACACCTATGACACAGTCGTGCCCGAATACCAGAAACATTCCTCGATTGTCATCGCGATAGGTGCTTTTGGAACGGCAAACCTGGACCACTTGTTGCCACGCGATGGCATTGAGACTCAATAACGGGTTAGATTTTCGGGCCGGAACAAACTCCGCGCAGTTCCGGCGACGCATCGCGGTAAGCTCGGTATTGCCGGAACAGCGCGGGGCTCGTTCCGGGTTTGTTGCCACGCGATGGCATTCAGACTCAAAACGCTCAAGCGGGCGACGAAGCATTAATGGTCGTGAGCCACCTCTTTGAAATTGCCCGAGTAAGGAGTGCCGTCGACCACTCCGCTCATCGAACCCTCGTATTCTGTGAGAATCCCGAGATTCTCATGGTTGCCAATGAATCGCGAAGCCGTGCCCTCACCGTCGTCCTCCTGCGGACTCGCTTCGAGTACAAGCTGGAACGAGGGATCTTTGATGGCTAACGTTATTTCTTCTGCATCGATCGGTGTGGGGGTTTTTTCATCATCGCCCAAAATATAAACCGTCGCTTCCTGCTTGTCGTGATCGACCGTGAACTCGACATGAAACTTGCCGCCACCCCAATCGACGATGGTGCCTCCATGCGGCCCTGCACCATGAGTGTGACCCTCTTCGCTGTGGTCCTTGTGAACGGTGCCATCCGCGTGAACATGCTCGCCAGAGGCGGTTGAATCACCCTCTGTGGTACTCGGTGTCTGCGAATCACAACCCAGCAACAAAGCAATCGATGTAATCGTGACGCATGAGATAAACTGAAATTTCTTCATCGCAAAACTCCTTCGTCTGATAAATGCAGGTACCGGCAACGCTTTGAACAATTGATTGATTAACTGTAGGTCCGGGAATTGTAAGCGGAATGGCGATAGCCACCGGTCCTCAGAGGTTGCGACACCGGCGGCTAGTGCCTTGCCGCTCACATTGTTCGGTTTCTCCAACGTTGAATTCCCGGACACCCTCAGTTAACTAAATGTCTTCAAGTTCGTCTTTCGTAGCTATTTTGACGGCGTCGTTACCGCTGAATTTCCAAAACAAACCTGGGCGTATGAGAAATTCGCAAAAAGTCGAGGTCACTAAACCGCCAAGTATCACCGTGGCAACCGGATACAAGATCTCGCGCCCAGGCTCCCGGCCACCGATCACTAACGGAACAAGAGCGATCCCCGCAGTCAAGGCCGTCATCAGAACAGGCGAGAGCCGCTCTAAACTTCCTCGCAAAATCGTAGCTTTCGTGAATCCTTGCTGTTCATCCTTTAATAAATGGATGT
>JAHEJI010000273.1 GCA_024638965.1 Planctomycetaceae bacterium | reverse complement strand
AGACACCTTGTCCGTATTCTTCCGATTTATCGCTCACGGTCATCACTCGTGCCTGTTCGTAAGCCAGCCAAAGCGGAAAAGTTCCGGCGAAGTGTTCGATGAGCACACCGATGAATCGTTCCATGCTCCCAAACGGCGCGCGGTGAATCATGATCGGACGATGAGTCTGATTGTCGGCGCCTACATATTCCAACCCAAATCGCTCCGGCAAATTGTAGTCCACCTGGACCGTTCCCAACTGCCATTGGCGACCGATGCAGTCGCGAACGATAAAGTCGATCTTGGGTCCATAAAATGCAGCTTCACCAGGATCCTTGGTAAACGGTTTGCCCAATGTTGCCGCAGCTTCCCGGCAAGCTTGTTCCGCCAGGTCCCAATTCTTGGGATCGCCCACGTATTTGCTGCTGTCCGCATCGCGCAATCCGACGCGCACGGAATAATCTTCCATGCCCATTGCGCCAAAGATAATCTTTACAAGCTCGATACATCCGATTAGTTCATCTGCGAGTTGTTCTTGAGTCACAAATAAGTGGGCATCGTCCTGTGTGAATCCACGAACACGAGTCAGACCCCCGATTTCACCGGACTGCTCCCAGCGATAGACCGTTCCGAATTCTGCCAGCCGAATCGGCAGGTCGCGATACGATCGCTGCTGTGACGCGTAGATCTTGATATGATGTGGACAGTTCATCGGCTTCAGCAAATAACCGTCGATCTCACCATCTTTCATCTTGTTGGCCAGTTCTCCGCACGAACAGCCATCTTCGGCCATCTTGGATAGTTGTTCGCGATGAACCAGCGGCGGATATTGACTCTCTTGATAATACGGAAAGTGCCCGCTCGTTTTATACAGTTCCAGTTTGCCAATATGCGGACTGAAAACCTCGTCATAGCCCTGCCAACTCAAATGCATTGAGATGAAATCTTGCAACTGCCTGCGAACAAACGCGCCCTTCGGAGTCCACAAGATCAGGCCCTGGCCGACCATGTCGTCGATGTGAAACAACCCGAGCCGTTTGCCAAGGACGCGATGATCGCGCTTTTTCGCCTCTTCAACCAATTCAAGGTATGCATCGAGATCTTCCTGTTTGAAGAACGCGGTCGCATACAGCCGTTGAAGTTGCTGCCTGGACTGATCGCCTTTCCAGTAAGCACCGGCAATCGAAAGCAGTTTGAACGCGCCAATGGAACCGGCTGACGGTGCGTGGGGCCCCCGACAAAGATCCAGAAATTCGCCCTGTTGATAAAACGAGAGACTGGGGTGATCGGACAAGCCTTCACTGATATGCTCGACCTTGAGGTCTTGGTGCATATCCTGGCAGATCTGAATTGCTTCGTCTCGAGGACGCTCGATCCTCTCGAAAGGCTCGTCCAGCTTGATGATCTTTCGCATCTCTTCTTCGATTGCCGGAAAGTCCTCTTCGGTGAGCGGTTCTTCCATTTCAAAGTCGTAGTAAAAACCGCTATCGATCGTTGGCCCGAAGGCAAGTTGAACACCTTTCTTTAAGCGCATCACGGCTCGCGCCATGACATGTGCACAGCTATGTCTCATCGTGGCGAGTGCCAACGGGTCTTTTTTGGTGATGATCTTGAGGGGAACTTCTGAAGCGGTGATTTCGTGGTCGAGCTTGACGGGTTGAAGGTCGATTTCACCCCACAAAGCGTCTTTGGCGAGTCGTGAGCCGATACTCTTGGCCACGTCTTTCACCGAAACCGCTCCTGCAAATTCTTTTAAACTTCCATCGGGTAATTTGACACTTGTCATCTGACTATTCTTTCGTTTTCAACTAGCGGAACAAGCGCCTGGGTAACAAATCCAGATCCGAGATGTCCGCGTGCTGACAGTATAGAACTAAAGACATAGGGCGCGAACGGCGGTTCGCGCCAAGTCGAAAAATGTCCGTTGGCAAACACTGATTTTATGTGAAGCGCAAGCACGATTTGTTAGAATATTGGCCACACATTTCCGATTTGCAAAGCCGAATTTGACGCAGACTACGAACGCTAACAACCGAAAATGACCAATAGTCATCAAAAAAAGAACTTACGCGACCGAGTGATCGGGTCGGCGGAAGCAGTGCTGGAACGTAACGGAGCCGTCGGTCCAATCGAGTTGTTTGAACAAATGGGGTTTCTTTCGCCGGTTCATGTCAACCAATGGAAACAGGGAAATCCGCATTACGAAGTGCTCGAAGGTCATGTTCGGTGCGGCCAGAAGAAACGAGATCAGACGTTCAAGTTTTTTTTCGAGTGGGTCGCGGAAAAGAAACTTGAGCCAATCGAGGCGACGTATTCCAGTGCCAGCCGCTCGGGGGCTCAGTCGCTAAAGATCACGGTCGACGGCGATGCAGACAAAGAAGCGTTTTTTCGAACGCAATTTCGTCCCGCGAATCTCTCTGACGCAAAAAAGCAGCGATTGAAGAAAAAACTCACTAAAACCCCCGATTTGGTCGTCTATCAAGTTACCAGTAAGTCCTCGAATTGCAGCGAGTGCTCGGCAGAAATCTTCAATGGCGAATGCATCGTGCTTGAGAAAAGCAAAGCACTGTGCCTGACCTGTGCCGACATGGATCATCTTGAGTTTTTGCCGAGCGGTAACGCGACATTGACGCGACGTTCAAAAAAACTCAGTCCATTATCCGCAATCGTGCTGAGGTTTAATCGTTCTCGCAAACGTTACGAACGCCAAGGCATCCTGGCAACGTCTGCCGCGATTGACGAGGCGGAAGAACAATGCGCCGCCGATGTCGACCAGCGGGCTCGCCTACGTGAGCGCGCCGCCGAACGACGCGCGGACGATGATGTTAAATTGATCGACGAGATGGCGCAGCTGATACAGGCTGAATATCCTGGCTGCCCAGCCAGCAAAGCTCGGTCGATCGCCACGTACACGGCTCAACGCGGAAGTGGGCGGGTTGGTCGATCCGCTGCGGGTCGCAGTTTGGAAACACAAGCCATCACGCTTGCGGTCGCCGCCTGGATTCGCCATCAGCATACGAACTATGACGAATTGTTGATGGGGGGCGTCGAACGCCACGAAGCTCGTCAAATGATTCGCGAAGCACAACAAAATGTCATTCGAAACTGGACCAACTCGTAGCCGGATTGTTGAGAATTCAGTGGCATCGATTGCAGATGGCGTTCACGCTCGGCTTTCACATCATTCTCGCTTGCTTTTGACGTTGGATTGCCCGTGTTGAAAATGGCGGCTGAAGGATTGGACCTGCGAACCGGTAAACCAGCGGGCCAACCACTTTACTTCTTCATTCTGAATTCCTTGTTCTTCATTCTTCGGTTCAAGATTTTCTTTAAATCGCTTTTGCGTAGCTCTGAATTTGCGTTGGTACCAATGGAAAGCAGAAATGGCCTTTTTTGCGTTGGCACTTATTGCAAGGCCGGCCGATGTAATTTGTTGTGTAAGATTAGGCGTTGTCGAAAAAGTGTAGCCACAGTTTTCCTCAATTGGGTTTTGAGTCGTTAAGCGCGAAACGGCGTTTGTTGAGTACAATAAACTTTAGGCTAGTTTCCGAAAAAGGACCGCAGGGAATAACGATGCCCCATTTCTTCCTTTTGAATTCCTTGTTCTTCATTCTCCTGTTAAAATTCCTTGATTTTGTTTTCGAGTATTCAGTGGCTTTCGTGGGTGCTTAACCGAGTTCCTCGGCAAATCAGTTATCGGTTATCGGATGATCATGAAGAGCGAAACTGGGATATCAATGATGTGTTTGAGCAGTCCCTTCGCTCCAATGATCAATTTGCGCTTGTACGCCCAGAACCAAATTCGACGGTACGACGACCGTTTAGAATTCGTTACCCCGTTATTGATTGCCAAGCAGACTGGCGAATTCAACGAATCGATGATTCAACGAACCTGTCATCGGGTTTTGTTGTCGTAAGATCGGACGGGATGATGTGTATTTAAAAAGTGCGATTCTGATGGACGAGTCGAAAAAAGCAGCGAAAATAAATTTTCAGAAAAAAAGACTGTCAGTGAAAAGTCCGATATTCAAGGGTGCAAAAAAAGTTAGAATACTGTTTCGCGTTAAGCGGGATTTTGGGGCGGTTAGCTCAGCTGGCTAGAGCGCCACGTTGACATCGTGGAGGTCGTTGGTTCAAGTCCAATACCGCCCACTTGATAAAGTCCTGACCTGCAACGGGTTAGGACTTTTTTCGTGCGCAGCGCTACGTTTTCTA
>JAHEJI010000014.1 GCA_024638965.1 Planctomycetaceae bacterium | reverse complement strand
GATGAAGATCGAAGTCACCTGTTCGAATTGCAAGTCAATTCTCCGTGTCGACGTCATTCATGCGGGAAAACAGGTTCGCTGTCCAGCTTGCGATTATCTGACATTGATTCCCGACGCGGATGGAGATCAACTCGGACCCGAATCCGATCCTTATTCAGATTTCCACGGTGATGACTCTGAGTCGCAACCGGTATATGAGCAGCCAACATCCGCACCAATTAGCCCGCCAAGCAGCTCACCGACCTATTCGACGGGTCCGAACGCTGAATACCCCAACCCGATCTATCAAGGACGTCCACCGGCGGATGGAAAAGACACAATCGCATTGGTTTTGGGTGGCCTCTCGATCGGAAGCGCTTTCTTATGCGCGTGCTTCAGCGCTATCATCACTCCAGCTCTGAGCATCACCGGATTTTGCCTTGCAGTTTCGTCTAATGGCCCGAGTCGAGGCGCAGCAATCGTGACGAATATCATTGGGATGGTACTTTGGATTCTGAGCAGTCTGTTCTGGTTTTTTACGATGTTCTTGGGGTAACGAACTTTACGGAAGCCCAATGTCGGTGATTCAGCCAGAGGATGAGGCTGTTGGGACCTTCACTAAAATCGCAGCCGTTTCCAGTGTGGGCGTGGGCCGTAAGATCACCGGCCGATCGGGGCCGGCCGCTTATGCGTCTGGTCTCGTTAAAATCGCAGTGCCCAAACACTGTGCGACAATTCACCCGCGCTAGCTCGTTAGCTCCATGCAATGTTTTCCTTCCAAAGTGGCTTTGTTCCAAAGTGGCCCTGTTGACTCGGCAAGCGAGGTCCCTGTCAAAAAAATAGCCCGTTCAACTTGAACGGGCTTTCGTATTTTCGGACAACCGATTTGCCTAGTAGCAGCAGCTGCTGCTTCGACGCGCGAACAAACGAGTCCGTGTACGGACGGTACGAGTCCGAGCTCGCCGTCCCGTAGTGCAGCAATTGATTGGGCAGCACGAGGGTGCACATCCACAGCACGAACTGGTGACTGGTGCCGATGTCATAGGAGCAACCACGGTTCCGCAACCGCAATCACCAATCGTTGTCGCCATTGGGGCCACTTGAACGGGTGCGACATCGGCAACAGGAGCCTGAGCGGCAGGTGCAGGTGCAGGTGCATCTACAGCAGGTACTGGCTCAGGTGTCGGCACTTGGGCCTGAGCATTAATACTAAGGATCGCAAATGAAAATACGGCGATCAGACAAACTGTGAATTTAATTCGGGTCAAGGTCTTCTCCTTTGATCTAACTGATTGAGTTCATAAACGGAAACTCGTTTGAAACAAGATAAGTAGTTTTGTTGTTTTGTAAACCGTCCAACAACCTTTTCGTGACCTTCAACCTGTATCTTTTCTCTCAACAACCAACCGCCTCATACGTTACGATACCTTCGAAGACTGGACCTTTAGTGCGTGTCGCACGGACGTATAGCGGTCGTGGCGCTCTGATTGCCGGGCGAAACAGACGAAAAGACGCTTCACTTAAACCACGCGCGCTCTAGGCCTGCCGATGACCAATCAAAAAATCCGATGGAACGCGAAGATGGCGTATCTCGGTGGCGCACTCGTCGTAATCTATGCGTCTGTTCTCAATTTGAGCTTCCAGTTTCAGCTTGATAACGAGGACACCCAGTCGCGTCCAATTTTGTTGGTACTCAGCCTGTTATCCGCAGCCTTTGCAATTTATCTTTTTGCCTGTTTTTGGACCTATTGGGCCTTTCCATCGACAAGTTCAAGTTTCGAAAACCACCAAAAGAATCAACCTGGTGATCGCTGGCCGCTCATCTGGATATTCCTGTTTGGGGCTATTTTCAGACTCTTGTTGGTGTTTTCCAATCCGATTCAAGAAGTTGACATCTACCGCTACATCATTGACGGCGCAACGGTCTGTGCTGGTTTCGATCCGTATACAACGACTCCAGTAAAGATCGCTGCCGCCCGTGAGCCTGGCGGATTGCCCGACACCGACTTCGCGATTGCCGTCTCATCAAAAGAGGAAGAAATTCGGCTTGCTCGAATGGTCAGTTCGCGACCGGGTTTGGAGCACGCACTGAATTACGTTCACTTTCAGCAATACACGACGCCCTATCCTCCGGTCAGCCAAGCGGTCTTTGCAGTCGCGATGAAGACAGTCCCGGCCGACGCGGGTTTGAACCGTTATCTCATCACGATGAAGCTCGCGATCGTGCTTTTTGACTTGGCGACGGCATTCTTAGTTGTTTTGCTGTTGAGTCATTTGAATCTGCCGCTGCCCTGGGTGATCGTTTATTGTTGGTGCCCATTAACCATGAAAGAGTTTGCCAATAGTGGCCACCTCGATTCGATTGTCGTTTTCTTGGTGACAGCTGCGATTTTGGCGACGGTCAAAGCGTTCTGGCCGAAGGGCAATGATGCCGTTGATGATTTTGGCAATAACCCGGCGATCGAAACCAAAACTGTATCGCCACGTTTTTTCTGGTTGTTTTTGAGTGCATTATTGTTGGCCTTGGCTGTTGGAGCGAAGATTTTTCCGGTAATACTCTTTCCGCTATGGTGTTTCGCGTGCCTGAAAAGGGGTCGCGTGTTGGTCGCCGTCGTGGCCCCGCTCGTATTAGTCGTTTTGTCCGCGGTCGTTCTCTGGCCGATGATCCGACAAATGAACGAGACTAAGCGACTGGGCCACAAACTTGCCCCCGCTTTGGTGGCCGCGCCGGACCGGGAACAAATTGACACGGGCATAGAAGCCTTTGCAAAATATTGGGAAATGAATGACTTGTTGTTCATGCTGGTCGTAGAAAACTTGAGGCCCGATGAAGTGTTGGCACCGAACACGCGGAAAGCATGGTTTGTCGTGTTGCCAAACGGCTTACGTAATCAAATCACCGACCACTGGCTTGCGAAATCAAAAAAGCCACGGATTCACGCCGCGTTCGGACTCACTCGCTGGTTGATGGGGGGTGTGTTTGTCGGCCTCGCGTTATTTTTTTGCATCCGTTTTTGGCGACAGGCGACTTCGCAAATTTGGTTAGAGATGGCGTTTCTGACAGTCGCCTGGTTTTGGTTTCTGGCCCCGACTCAAAACCCCTGGTATTGGACTTGGGCTCTTCCACTGTTGGTCTTTGCACGGAGTCGAATCTGGTTTCTGGTTTCAGGCGTGACGCTCGCGTATTACTTGCGTTTTTATTTTGAATACCACCACAGTCAGGAAGGCGTTTGGGGCAGTGATCTGGTCGGGACGAATTTTTTTGACTTTGTTGTGCCTTGGATCGAATTTGGCCCGGTTTTGATGCTCCTGTGCGGAGATGTGCTATTCAATTGTTTAACGCCCAGCCGGAGGCGCCGGCTCAAGAAAGAATAAGCCGGCGCCGTCGGCTGGGCGTTAAACAAACTGGCCATCTCATTTAAGGGCTCATACTCTTTTCTGGCATTTTTCGTTGATGTTGTTCAGACAATCAATGAACGTCGTGCATCCGAACGAAACTGTGACCGCCGCTTCAACGTCGTTTAAGTCGTTGGCGGCTTTGTTAATTCCACCGAACACGGTTGCCAGGCTGTTGTGCATCAACGCGAAGACAGACGCGTTCGAGAGTTCATTGGCTCCGGCGCCAAGCCATTTAAGGCTGTCCGAAAGGGCGTCGACTTCGTTGGTTACCAAATGGTCAAGGCAATCCAGCGAAGTCGCGAACGCCTCGTAAGTCTGCGGTTCAAAATTCCAGCTACTGAGCACATTGCCAAGCAGCTTGATCGATTTTTCGTGTAACCCGTCTTGATGAAGCCGATCACATTCTCGTCCGACGTAGGCTGACCATTGGGTCGCATCACTCGTCACTTCGTTCCCTCGCTGGGAAAACACGAGAGTGAGCTGCTCAACCCACAGGCGAAGCTCCACGGGATCAATTTGCGACAAAATCAATCGTGAAGACTCAATTGAGCTTTTCACCATGGCCGGAGTTTGCGTTAGATCTCTGGAGGTGGCCACGTAGTCCATATACAAACTGATTTTATTTGCAATACGGCATACTCGTAGATGAATCGGCTGCATCCGTTTGCTCGTGATGATGTTCGTCTTGGTGGGTGCCATGTATTGGCAAAGGAAGGAAGTGAGGGCGCAGGGACTCGAACCCTGGACCTACGGATTAAAAGTCCGTTGCTCTACCAACTGAGCTACGCCCTCGAGCGTGTGTTGCAGTCCTGACGAATCGGCATTCACGCTATTGATCGCAACAATTTAACAGCAAGTCAGCAAAAATAAAGGCCAAAGGAAGATCATTATTTTCCGATTTCGTGGAGGGACGCCGCCCAATTTGGAATTTTGCCACGCAATCAAAATATTGGATTATCCCCCATAAATCTGAGGACTTCATCATTTACGGAGAATTTTGGAGTAGAAAACCACTTATTGTTTCGGCATGGATTGGTGCATTCACTTTTTGCTGTGCCTCAACGCATAACTCTTGCTTGGAAAACGAATGTTGAAACTGAAGCCTTCACGCGTGTAGATACTTCGAGGGAGTTTCAATGGACGACGACAGTGTTGCTGTTGGTTCCCGCCTTGCAGGTGTGATATCTGATCCAAATTTCCACAGTATTGAAACATTTGCGATGGCTCCGACCCTGAAGACAACTTGAACCAGTTTGAAGTTCACTCAATTCGAAAATCACGCGTTTTAAACCACTCTTTGTTTTTGCACGCTTGTTGCCCACTCAGGTCGCGGTGCTTCAATCGCCAATTCCAGATTGGAAAATGGATATTGAAACTGCAGCTGCCAGGCGTGCAGACACATCGGTGAAGCATGGACTGGCAACGTCTGGGACAGGCCAAACTTTGGGGGCCTGGTGTCGGCCTCGTACGCCATTGAGCACGAGGTTTTATCTATTGGAAAACACTTCGGAAGGTTAGCGAAACCCTGCTAGTTGCGTCAAAATCGCGGCATTCATCCTCGTATTTCCGTCGACAAAGAGCTGGTGTCAGACACGCGATCCATAAGTAACAACGACAGCAACTAATCCCAAATCCAGAATCGCCAGAATTTTCTTGACACGTGGTTGACGAAACCCAAAAATGGCGGTCGCTTGCCTCGTTTCCAACTGCAATGAGATACACCATAGGAATTGTTTGAGTTCGGCATTGGGTTTCCATTACGGAGTATGTAAACGGAGTACACGGGGGTTTTTCCAAACGGGGCAAGTTTCAACCAACCCGCGCTGCAACCCGTCAGTCGAACCCAATGTTGACGGCGACAGTTTTTGCAGGTTGACACGGTTGAGCTGTCATTCTTGCAGTGTGATGAGATTCCAATTCTGGAAAACGACTGGTACTACATCAGTAATACCTTGAGCTATAAGTTCCGTCAAACATTCGGGGCTAAGGCAATCGACTTCCGCGGCTTGTTCAAGAATCCGGGGGTCCAAAGCACAAGAAAACGATTATTGCAGTCCTGCAAGCCACGCCTGTGTAAGTAGTGTTCAGTCGAAACTTGCGAGGTGAATCATAATCGCGCCATGAATTTTCGTATCTCCGTTATCAAGTCCGATTTGCCAGAATTTTGTTGACAAGTGATTTTGCAGCAGCTAGAGATCTTTATTGCCAATTTCTCGTTTCAACTCCGAAGAGGTACCATGAAACCTATTTCACTAGTAGTAGCTTGTATTGTCGTAGCTTCCGCGGCGATGAGTCCGGTACATGCGGATAATGTCATAATTGATTTTGAC
This sequence comes from Planctomycetaceae bacterium, assembly GCA_024638965.1. Lineage (GTDB taxonomy): Bacteria > Planctomycetota > Planctomycetia > Pirellulales > Pirellulaceae > Mariniblastus. The sequence goes on along the minus strand of JAHEJI010000014.1, from coordinate 45,035 downwards.
GGTTTTGCACCCACGTTCGCTTTTCCTGGCGGCGTGGAAGATGGATTCTTGATCGGAAGCATCAGCGGTCCTGTCGCAGTTAATAGCGATTATCTGGGGCCATTTAGCGGACCGAACTCAATTCATCACGATACTGCGGGTCCCGCAAGCTTCACACTGACGAACGTTTCCGCGACTCCGTTTAGGCTCGAAAGTTTCTATGCTGGAAGTGCTTTTGGGGGAGCAGAACCGTTAATCATCAGTGGATTTCTAAATGGATCATTGGTTGGCTCGGACACTTACGATCCGAATCCGCCCGATAGTTACATTTTTTTCACACCAACGAATCTTGCCGGCGTAATGGTTGATACCTTGGTATTCGATTTGGGACCAGCGGGTCCTGGTCCGACGCACGTTGACGACATTGAGCTGACGACGATTCCTGAACCATCAACAACCGCATTACTTGGCGCCTGTTTGATTGGCGCTTGGATTCGGCGACGAAGATAACAGACCAGCTAACTCGATTTCCAACAGCCTCGTGCCTCATTGAACACGGGGCTTTTTCTATTGTCAAACCCGTCAGTCGAACCAAATGTTGACGGCGACCGTGTTCCCTCCCACAACGATCGGAAGCATCGTTCTGATTTTGAACTCAGGATGACGATTGATCCAAGTCGTGATCGCATCGTTTAGGAACCAAGGCAGTTGATCCGGTGCAGGTGGAGATTCGCCACCCTGAAAGCACACCCACCCGGTTCCCAGCTCAATTCGGTCGATGGTAATTGTGTTCTCGTCCACCATGAATTCGTTGCCGCCAAATTTTCCGGACCAATCGCCGCCGCTTTGCCATCGTTGACAACCTAAGCAACACTGGTTAACCTCTTCGCCGGCGTCGATTTGAAATCACAAGGCCAATTGTGGCAATGCCTAACAGAGCGAGGGCGCCTGGTTCCGGAACAGTTGTTCCATTCTCTCGAAATGCCGGCATCACAAAAGGGTCGGCAGACCAAGCCCCCGCATTCAGGCGAATGGCGACGCGACCTATATCGTCGGTGCTATTCTGATTTCAGTCAAGCGATGCGACGCCGTCGTTAACGCCGCTGGCAATCAAAAAATTGGTCCTGCATTTTCCACACGGTCGTACCGGAAAAGTTAAATTTGGACGGAGGATCGCCGCCACCGAATATTTGCCGGAAAATGGCTCGTACAATTCGGCTTTTCGTCGCGACACCAGCTTGCTTGCTGCGTTACTGTCGTGTTCGCAACTCAATCATCGTGGCCAACGGCGTGATTCGTTGCGATTTGAGCATCAAGTTTTGCTACGAAGCCGGACGGATCTGCGTTGATCTTTTCAATACAGGGAGGACAACAAACAAAAATCTTGCGACCGTTGACCACCGTTGATTTCATGTCGGCAGATACGGGCTTGCCCATGACCGGACAAATGCCTTGGGCTTTTGCCAAGTTGGCTTGCACGGTTGCCCAATGCTCGGCGCTAAGTTGTTTGCTTTGACAGCCTTTGCAACAAAGAAAAGCGTGTTCTTTTTCGCCAACTTTGACCTTGATCGGCGCGCCCATCGAGCCCAGCTTTCGCCCAGAGACCGGACAAATTCCTTGGGCGGCGACGTGCAATTGATCGCTTTTTGCTTGAGCTCCTGCCTCTACAAAGGAAACGTAACTAGCGTTAACCTTGGTCAAAGCAGTCTGGGGATCAGCCTGGATTTTTTCGATACAGGGAGGGCAACATACGAAAATCTGCTGTCCGTTTACAACCGTTGATTTCATGTCGGCTGAAACTGGTTTTCCCATGATGGGACAAGTTCCCTGTGCCTTGGCAATGTTCGCTTGAATCGTTTTCCAATGCTCGGCTTTGGGTTGCTTGCCAAGACATCCTTTGCAACATAGGTAAGCATATTGATCGCCCATCTGGACTTTGATTGGTTCACCCATCGAACCAAGTTCGCAGCCCATTACAGGACAAATTTTTTGAACTGCAATCTGCAAGTGATCGGCACTGGTCAAGTTGCTTTTTTGAATTTGCATAGCCTGATGTTGAGGCTGGCCAGCTTGATGTTGTTGTGCAATTGTAGTATTTGAAATCAATGCAACGACGACGAATGAAGCAATTAGCGTTTTCATTTGGTTTCCCGTGTTTGAGTTTGGTCTAAAACGTATTCAGAGAGTTGGTTGAATTAGGTTAGGAGAAGGTTCCTGTCATTTGTTTTCCTTTCGTTTTTTTCACGGCCCGAGGTGAAATATCTGGTCATGCTGCCTCGTCAAGCAAGTGAATTCGTTCGAATCGCTTGTCTGGGAATCCTGCATTCATTTTGAATTCCATATATCCGCAATAAACAACGGGTACGACGAATAGAGTTACAAGTTCGACGAGCATGCCACCAAAAACTGGAATCGCCATCGCTCGCGCCACATCGGCTCCTCGCCCCGTCGCGTATAACACCGGCAAAAGAGCAATCACCGTGGTAAATGTGGTCATCAAACAAGGCCGAATACGCATTAAGCCAGCCTTAACGGTTGCGTCCCTGATATCTTTGATGTTGCCGAGTCGTCGATCCTTCAGCGATTGATCCAAATAAGTCGCAATCACAACGCCGTCGTCGATCGCGATGCCAAATAGGGCAATAAAACCGACCCATACAGCAGTGTTGAGTTGCACGCCGGCAATTGCCAGAGCGATCATGCCACCGCCAAAAGCGACAGGAATGCCAGCAAAAATTGTGAGCGTGATTGGCAACGTCCTGAATTGCAGATAGATGATGAAAATGTTGAGTAGCAAAACGACGGGGATGATCAACATCAATCGGTTGTTGGCTTCAATTTGATTTTGGAACGACCCCACTGCTTCAAGTTCGAAACTTCCATCTTTGGGAAACACTAGTCCGCCTTCGCCACCGTGCTCGGCGATTTGGCGCGCTGATCTAAGCGATCCCATTACTCCGTCTACAACTTCCAACGCACCCATCCCCTGGGTTGGAGCAAACGCGACGTGTGCAACCAAGCGTGCGTCTTCACTGTTGATCACGGGCGGACCCCAAGTCGTTTTGATCGAGGCGAGATTTTCCAGGGTTACAATATCACCTGTGTTGGTCACGACCGGGATCGCATGAAGTGAATCTATGTTTTCTCGCAAGTCTCGCCGGTACCGAACCTGAACCGGGTAACGTTCGCGCCCTTCAACTGTCGTTGTCGCGTTCATTCCGCCGAGCGCCGCTTCAATCACTTGGTTAACTTGTTTGACCGTCATTCCGTAGCGGGCAGATTCCAGGCGATCAACTTCGAATTCGTAATACGGTTTGCCAAGAACAATGTCCGGGCTGACCGTTCCGGGGTTGACCATCGGGTGATCTTTCAGTTTTTCTGCGACTGCCTTTGCTGCAACGGAAAGACCTTCGAGAGTATCACCATAAATTCGAATGGCCATCGAAGCCTTGATGCCGCTTTGAAGCATCACCACACGCCCTTCGATCGGCTGAAGCTCGTCTGCCATCGTAATTCCAGGCAGCGTGGCGACGTCGTTGATCTCTTCCCAAATCATCTTTTCCGTCATGCCCTCTCGCCATTCCGATTTTGGTTTGAGCATGACATACGTTTCGATCATGGCCGCTGGTGCCGGATCCAATGCCGATTCGACACGGCCAATTTTTCCCAATACTTCGCTGACTTCGGGAATCTCCTTGATCATCGTGTCCTGGGTTTGCAAAACTTCCATGGCTTGCGTGAAGCTGGCGGCTGGATAGAGACTGGGCATGTAAAACCAACTGCCTTCGTCGAGTGCGATCCAATCGTCGGTTGAAAGTCCCGTGAGCTGGTGTTTCAAGTCAACATAGTCATCTGATTTGTTGAAGTCTGCGCCCACCCATTTGGCTGACTGCTCAAACGGGTACAGAATCGTTGGCAGTCCCAGCCACGCTCCGGCTCCCAGAAAGACAACAAATGCTGGTACTGCAAGAAACGTTTTTTTGTACCGAAGGAATAGTCGAAGCGTCGGCTCGTAGAGAAAGTTGACCACCCTGGAAACCGGATTAACATCAACAGGCCGAACCCGTTCTTGCATCATCCAGTAAGCGGCCAATCCTCCAGTCAAACCGATAATGCCTGCGACAATATACGGGGAAATCGAAACGAGTTGTTCGATTTGCTCCCGCCAAACAAACGCCGCCAGGAAACCCAGATTGACCGCAAATACACCGCCAACCAACAGTCCTGTCCAACGTTGCCGCTTGCCCGAAGTCAGAAAAATCCTAGAAAGGACAGGCACAACCATGATTGCCACGATCAGGCTGGCCACCAACGCATAGGTTTTTGTCCAAGCCAGAGGCGAAAACAGTCGGTAATCACGCCCCGTCAAAAAGAAGACAGGCAGAAAACTAATCACGGTCGTACTGACGGCTGTGACAACTGCCGGCGCGACTTCACCAGCGGCTTTACAAATCGTAGAGACTCGCCCCTCCGATCCTTCCGGACGTCCGTTTGATTCCCAACTGGCAAGATGTCGATAGATGTTTTCGGAAATGATGATTGCCATATCGACCATCGTGCCGATGGCAATGGCAATGCCGGCCAGCGACATGATGTTTGCGTCGACACCAAACACATTCATCGCAATAAAAGCCATCAGCACAGCCAGCGGCAACGTGACTGCAATCGCAATACTCGAGCGGATGTGCAACAAAAACAGAACGACCACAACGACGGTAATCAGGATCTGCTGCCACAAAGCGGTGGAGAGAGTTGCAACCGTTTCATCAACGAGTTCAGTTCGGTCATAAATCCCGCGAATCTTGATACCGCTCAATTCATTTTCAAGCGAAGCAATTTTGGCTTTGACCCTTTTAATGACCGCGCGAGGATTTTCGCCGTAACGCATGACAACGACGCCGCCAACAGCTTCGCTGCCGTTCCAGTCCAACGCACCGCGCCTGAACGCAGGGCCAACCTGCACAGTTGCCACATCGCGGATTTGAACGGGAATCGAATCTCGCGTGACGATCACGGTTTGCTCGATTTGTTCGAGCGTCTCCTCAAGCGTTTTGCCAGCGCCGATGAAGCCAATGCCACGCACCAGGAATTCCATACCACCGGTTTCAACCGTTTTTGCGCCGACATCAATGTTTGAGTCACGCACCGACATCAGGACCTTTTCCAAGGTCAAGTTGTGATAACGCAAGCGATCGGGGTCAACGTCGATTTGATATTGCCGAACGTAACCGCCAATTGAGGCAACTTCGGCTACTCCTTCGACTGATTGCAAAGCGTATTTGACGACATAGTCCTGCTTGCTCCGAACATCTGCCAGATTCATCCCTTCTGGTGGATCCAAAACGTAATAAAAGATTTGTCCCAAAGCAGTGGCATCGGGGGCCAACATCGGGTTTACGTTTTCTGGAAGCTGCTTGGTTGCCGTTGAAAGCTGTTCCGATACTCGCGAACGAGCCCAATAGAAATCCACGCTATCGGCGAACGTGACTTGAACGAAACTAAAGCCAAACATGCTTTTGCCTCGAACGCTTTCAGCTCCTGCTACCGATTGCAGTGCCACGGAAAGTGGATACGTAATCTGGTCTTCGATATCTTTCGGGCTACGGCCAGGCCACTCGGTCAGAACGATGACCTGATTTTCGCTGACGTTAGGAATTGCATCCAGGGGAACTTCCTTGAATGAATGCCAGCCGTATCCGATGATTGCCGCAACACCAAGCAGCACCACCAAACGCTCGCGAACACAGAATTCAACAATCTTTTGGATCATTTGACCGGTTCCTTGGGCAACTTGGCCAAATACTTTGCCGGCTCCTTGAGCAGAGCACCGCGGCAACCTTCGCAGCAGATAAAAACTGGCTGGCCGTTGACATCGACTTTGATCGGCGTCCCCATACCTCCCAGCGGAAAATCGGCCACAGGACAGAGTTTTTGCCTGCGCACCAACTCTTGATCTACAATTGAAAGCGAGGCAATTGCTGCGGCGATTTCTTCTTCTTTATCGTCATTTTGTCCTCCAATCGCACTTTCATGCGCAGTCATCTGCGGGAGCACCATTACAGGAAGGTCATCATCGAGCGGTTGGATCTGAGGAAGTTCGTTGGATTCAGTGTCTGTTGCTTGAGGTCCGTTGGCCAGGATATCCAAATACTTCCGTGGATCTTTCAACAGGCTGTCGCGGCACCCGTTGCAGCAAATAAAAACTGGTTGGCCATCAACATCGACTTTAAGCGGCGTTCCCATCGAGCCAAGCGCGTAGTTGGCGACGGGACAAAACTTTTGAGCTTCAGCCAATTCGCGGTCTTCGTTTGATAGCCCAGCCATGGCTTCGTTGATTTTAATGGCTTCTTCCGCGTCGTCCGTCGCGGCTTTTTCAAGGGTGGCGATGTACTTGTCAGGATTATGCAAGAGACCTGCTTCACATCCTTTACAACAAATCCAGATTCTTCTTCCGTTGATGTCAACCGGAAGTGGCGTGCCCATGGAGCCCAAAGCCGTTTCAGTCACGGGACAAATTTTTTGTTTCAGTACTTCGGCCTGTTCGTCTTTGGTCAAATCGGAAAGGACCGCCATCAGCTCTGCTGAATTGACCGTGTCAATCTCCGGTTCCATCGACGGCAAAGCTCTGGCGGGGTCAATCAGCGACGGTTTGCCGGACATATTGAACTGCGAGTCAACCAGGAAAGTCGCCGATGAGGCAACGAATTCCCCTGGCTCAACTCCGCTGATGATCGAAACACTGTCGCCAACGATTTGACCAACCTCCACGACTCGAAATTCAAATCTCCCGGGCTCCGTTTCGACATAAACTACACTGTCTCTACCTGCCATCAGAACTGAATTCCGTGGAACGACGACATAGTTTTGCTCGGTGATTGGTGCGGAGACGAAACCAAATTCTGACGTTGGTACGAGATCCATTCCGCACTCGGTGCATTGGCCAGGCCCATCGCTAATGACGTGCGGATGTCGAGGGCTGATCCATTTGCCTGCCAGGTCAGGGTCATAAACAGCGGCTTTCTGATCACTTGGCGAACTTGCGCTGATATCGATTGAAGCCGTCGCAAAATCGCCGACTCGAATTAGTCCTTTCTCGTTCGGAATAACGACCCGGACCCGAACCGTTTGTGTTTTCGGGTCAACGGTAGGGTCAATAAATGCAACGCGGCCGATAAACTCTTGTCCCGGGTGTGATTGAATCCTGGTCGTGACTTTTTGGCCAAAACATATCTTTGCCGCGTCTTGGGGCAGCAACTCCAACATCAACCAAACGCTTGACAAATCAGCAACTCGATAGATAGCTTGTCCAGTCTTGATGTTCTGACCCTTGTCGGCCATCTTCTCTATTACCGTACCGGCAATCGGCGAGACAATTCGAATGCGACTATCGGCCGTGCCTTCTGTTTCAAGTTGTTGGATTTGGTTTTCTGTCAAACCCAACTCGATCAATCGCTGCCTGGAGCTTTCATAAAGTTGCCGGTTTGAATCGTCGATACGCCGGCTGGTCGATCGACTGCTGTTCAAGAGTTTCAAGGATTCGAGCAGGGCCACCTGACTGGTATACAAATCTGGAGAGTACAAGAGTGCCAGTTCGTCACCATCGTCGATTCTAACGCCAGTGTAGTCTGCGAATAGTTTTTCGATTCGCCCATCGACGTAGGCCGAAATCGTAGCCAAAGAGCCTTCATCGTAACTAATCTGTCCTAACGTGCGTAACTTCCTGATTAATGGTTTTGCTTCGGCTTTCACGGTTCGAATATTGGCAACCCGAATTGAAGCTTGATCAAGCCTGAGCCCGTACTTATCTTTCGAATCACCTGAAGCTTTCTTCGCCTTCAGTTCCATTCCGCAGACCGGACATTTTCCAGGTTCGGTTGTCGGCGGAACGCAAACCATCGGGCAAATGTATTGAACTTCTTCCACAGCATTTTCGGTTTCAGCTGCGGTCTGTACGGGCGAAGTAAACCAGCCGTATTGTTGGGCAACTCCAAACGCAAACACGACTGCGATAATTGCAATGATTGCCAGCACGGGCTGCGCGAAAAGCTTGAACCACCAGGCAACTCTCGCTCGCAGCCGTCTGCGTAACTCGGCCGTCGGAACGCTTGACACGTTGGCCGTTTGCGTTTCGTTGGATTCAGCATCGGTTGTTTGTGTTTTTTGTTCTTGGGACATGGCCCACCCTAAATTTCTTTGTGAAGGACATCGCGCTGATCGGAGATTGATTCAACCTTAACGAGGGAAAGATGTAGCACGCGTTGAAACCTTATCAAGCAGCCGAATTTTGCGCAATCGCAAGTTCAGTGATAGCTATGACGCAATCTGCGCGCAGTTTCCCTGTGGAATTTCGAATCAACAGGTAAAGCGAGAGAGAAGGACGCAAATTTGCTGCGCCGTAAGAACAGGTCGATAGACCGAAAAAGACTGACCACCATATTCGGCGTCGGGCAGGGATGCCACGATTGGAGCAATGCTTAGGGTCAGTGCCAACGATTGCGTGTGATCGGTTTGGGATTCACTTGGTGGAACAGCTGGTAACGGTTGGCCAGGCGTATTGCTGGAACACCTGCACTGTTCGCCACAGTGGCAAGGCGTGTTTCGAACTTCGGTGTTTGCTGAGCAACAAGATTTTTTCTTTGAAGCATAACACGACTTGGCCGGCACATTCGCAGAGCAGCAGGTACTCTTCTCCGCCTGTTGCATATTGGACGAATTGCATCCGCAATCGTATCCGCTCAAACTCAATGGCTGCACAAACAGCATCGAGATGGCAGACCACGCCATCAGCTGTTTTGCGAAGTCGTAAATGGGTTTGCTTGAATACACGATTGAAGTGGATCTCGAAACGTCGTCGAATGAGCTGTTTACATCATTCTAGTATCGCACCGATGGGTCAAGGTCAACCATTTTCTTTCAAGATCCAGCAATCAGCCGATTTTCCAATTTTTATTCGTCAGGACTGTCTGGTTTTTCGTCGTTAGCCTCATTCTGTCCATCAGAAACAGTCATTTCATAGTCCAAACGCGGCACCATTTCAGAAGTGGATTTCTGGTATTCAGGAGTCGACAGGGTTGTCAGATAAGCTTGGCCAATCGAATCGTTACAATTGCATGATTGAAAGTCGGAATACGGCAGCGGTTTTGGCGGACAGTAGTCGCAATTTACTTTACCGCAAGGGTAGCAATTGTAAGATGACGCGCATCCCTGGAGCGCGACCAGCGACAGGAGGCTGACAGCGCGAAGGAAACGTCCGATCCTTTTGTGCCTCTCACGTTCTGGTTTGCTTATTTTTTTTCTAATCTTACCGTACATCTTCTGATCCGTTTTTGGTCGCTTCATCGATTTGATTGTCTGCATTGGATTCGCCTCGAGGCGACTCTGGGACTGGTTCTCTCGCCGCCGTATCGGCTGGTAGTTCAAAGCTTCCAATTTGTCGCGCCAAAGAAGCGAGCGACTGTTGCAAGTCGGTTTCGAAGCGCTTTTCAGCGATGTGAAAGCGGAGCAGTTGACGCCAGTTTTCTAATACTTGTAATATGTCGACTTTATTCACACGATAGTCGCTTAAGGACTGACTGACTGTCAATTCTTGTTTGGGTATGATGTCATTACGAAACAGACGAAGATTCTCTTGCTGGCTTTTGATCTTTGCAAAAAGATCAGCGACACCTTCTATTGTTTCGTCTTTCAGGCGGTCGTATTTTCGTGCGTTTGAAAGGGCACGGGTATGTGCTTCGCGAACTCCCGCGTCGATCCGCTTCTTATACACCGGCAGGTTCATGCCCAGGGTCAGCATGAAGGCATCATCCCCATTGGCGACTGGACTTATTCCGTCCTGGGATGTTGCTATCCAGTTGAAACCAAATGTCAGATCGGGGCAATTGTTGAGTTCTGCCAGGCATGCTGCACGCCGGTCCTTTTCAATCGTCGCCAATTGGGCGTGCAGTTCAGGTCGTGCCTGAATGGCCAATTCATACAGCAGCTGAACATCTTGAACGGTTTGTTCCGGGGGCAAACTGTCCATTGCCTCAGGTCTGGTTTCAGGCGAAACATGGAGCAAGCGGGCAAGCCGCGCTTGCGCGCTATCCTTTTGCTGCTGAAAATTGACCCATTCCGAGTCGAGCCGAGAGAGTGCAACTTGAACCTGCAATAAATCCTGCTGAGTTACATCACGTTTAACTTCATACATCGGTCGAACAACCGACTCAATAAATGCAAGTTGTTCTTTGTCGTTTTCGATAATCGAGATCGCTTGCTGTAGGAAGTAGAGTTGGAAATAGGCATTCTTGATTTGTTCAGCTACCTTCAATTCCACAGCGGCTAGTCGCGCACGCGCAGCGTTAACGTCTTGCTCAGCGACGGCCGCGCGCGTTGCCAGTTTTCCTCGCCAGGGAATTTTTTGATTCATCGAAAGAGCAAAATCCTGCTCGCCAGCAGCGGTTTGGACGGGGGAAGGAAACACAGTTGCTCCCAGCATTGGATCGGGTAGTGATGCAGCCTGCGGTACTCGATTGGCCAATGATTCGACCATCAATCGAACTTCCTGGATTTCAGGATTCTGCTTCAAACCGAGTTGCAAATACTCCTCAATCGAATGAGGTCCGCTGAATTGCTCGAAAACTGGTGTGGACGCGTACGTAGGTTGATTTTGCGCATTAATATAGGTGCTCGACAACCGATTATATCGTTCGTCATTCGTATGACCGCCTGATCGACAACCAAGTGAAAACGAAACGATTGAGACCATCACTGCCCAACAGGTTAGTATTGACAATCGCCACGGCATTTCGTTCATCCTTGAACTTGTCGGCAAATACGCGCCCGGATTATGTGCAAAGAAGTAAAGACGCAATCGAGCGTACTCTTTGTTATCGTCCGATCCCGTTCACCAATCCGCTTGAGCGGTAACAATTCATGTAGTCGCTACAAGCCGGAAAGTTTGCCAAGCAATTTCCAAAAGCGAGTGCATTGGTGCAGAAAGCCTTATTGTCTCAGTGGTTGGCTGCCCAGGTGGGTCGCGGTGATTCGATTGACAGCTCTTTTCTGGAAAACGGATGTAGAAACTGAAGCTGCCACGCATGCAGACACATCGGTGAAGCATCGACTGACAACGTCTGGGATGCTTTCAGCTCCCCGCTTGGCAAGTAACACGGGTCACCCAGAATCGGAAACCCGAGATGCCAGAGATGGACCCGAATTTGATTGGTCCGACCCGTTTTTGGATAACACTCAACAAGACTGGTGCCATCATTGAATTCCTTCACGACCCTGAATTCCGTGCGCGCCTCAAGCCCGTTTTCGTCAATCTGCCGAACGCCAGCCGCCGAGGGTGTATCGGCGATCGAAGCATCACATTCGAACTGAGCCGCTGAAGGTGCACCGTGAATTCGCGCGAGATACGTCTTTTGAATTTTGCCATGTTCAAATTGGATGCGAATCCAATCGGCCGCAATGCGTTTCCGGCAGATGATCACGACGCCGGTCGTGTTCGCGTCGAGTCGATGCGACATGCGTAGGCGTTCGCCTGAGTAAATGCATCCCAAAATGTAAATCAATGAATTGCGATTGAAACGGCCGCAGGGATGCATTGGCAGCGGAGCGGGTTTGTCGACGACGATCAACGCATCGTCTTCGTAGATGATCTTGATGTCGGCGTTGACGGCCGGTTCCACCGTTTGCGGAATCAAGTGTTCGATACGCCAACCGGACCGGATTATCTGGTCCGCATGAATCGGTTTGCCCTTGTATCGAATTCGTTGTTGTTCACATGCAGAAATCCAAAACTCGGCTCCCAGATGCGGGTGGAGGCCACTGAGAAAGTCCATCACGGTCTGCTGATCAAACTTCAGTGGAACGTTCATTGGACGCACGTTTTCATAAGGCTGATTGCCGGGCAGGGGAGTGGTGATCTCAGCGATTCTCGCGTTTCGAGAATCGGTCAGTTCCTGCATCATCTGCTCGCCTGTCTTGTAACAATGCGAACAAGTCTTGCCCGGAACGTATCGCTCGCTTTTCTGATCTTCGATCGACAAGATTGCCTGGCACGCGTAGCACTGTTCCGTTCCGGTTTCTGACAAAGTAGAGTCAAGTGCGACCCGTTTGTCGAACACAAAACATTCGCCCTCGTAGTGCTCACCTCCACATTCTTCAAAGTATTTCAGGATTCCACCGTCCAGTTGATAGATTTCACCGAATCCTTCGTGTTCCATGATCGGACCTGCTTTTTCGCATCGAATCCCACCCGTGCAAAACATCACAACAGGCTTTTGTCTTAAGTCGGTCGACAAGGACTGAATCGCTTTGGGAAACTCGCGAAAACTTTCGATGCCGATCGGCAAAGCATTTTCGAATGTGCCGATTTCAACCTCGTAGTCATTTCTGACATCAAGTAGAGTTAGGTCGCGACCGTCATCGAGCCATTTTTTCAGCGTTCCAGCCGAGACTTTTGGACTCGTTTTTTTTGCCGGTTGGATTTGCGGAACACCCATCGAAATAATCTCTTGTTTAATCCGAACCAGCATCCGGCTGAACGGTTGATAATCGCTGTAACTCTCTTTAATCGGGATGTTCGCAAATTCGTTTTCGCTGGTCAGTTCAGCGAGGAAAGAATCTATGTTTTCGCGTGTACCAGCGACAAAAAGGTTGATTCCCTCCGAACTGATCAGAATCGTGCCTTTTAGCTCGAGCATTCTGCAACGCGACAAAAGTCTGGCCTTACGATCCGCAAGTTCGCCCAGCGGCACAAACTTGTATCCTGCGATGTTTACGATTTCGTTACTCATTTAACGCAATTAGTTGTAATTTTTTGGTTATTTCGACAAATTATGAACGATGATGTCAGCGCGGGAAAACCATGGAAAAAAAATAGCTTGCGCGATAGGCTATAGATATCTGGCCGTGGCATTAGCTCCGCAACAAACGTTTCTGATCGGAACCCAATCCACAATTAACGTTGCTTAGCAAAGATGAATCCATTTCACATCTGGTTGGGACTTCCTGAAAAGTCTGTAAATCCAAATCATTATCAATTGCTGGGTCTCAAGTCCAGTGAACGCGATTCGAATGCGATCGAAAAAGCAGCCAAGACACGTTTGGCCCAGCTCAAAAAAGTAGCGCCGACTTCCGGGCAGGCCGCAGCTTTTGAAAAGATCAAACAACGAATCCTGAAGGCACACAGTATTCTAACCGATCCCGCCGCTCGAGCGGAGTACGATAAGAAACTTAAGTCCCAATTAGAGGCTGTTCGAAAACAGAAACAGTCTGCGCCGTCGATGGCGGCCGAGCCTCCGGCGAGTTCCCTGGAATGTTTGCCTCACGAATCCACGACTGGCCTTGCCCCAAAACCGGTCCCGACGACGCTTCCGGTCGCGGCATCTCACTCGCCCGCGGCACCGATGCAGGAGCAACATCCTGCACCGACGGCCGATAACCAAAGTCCGCCTTCTCCGCCTCAGATTATTGATACGAGTCCAAATGCGAGTGTTCAGCCTGTTTCGCCGCCAGCTCACCCCGACATCCCGATGGCCGTCCCGATTCCCGCTCAGGGCGCGGCTAAAACTAATCCCGTCGCTCCGACTTCGAACGACGCAGCCTTCACCGATTTTTCACTCACAAACAACGACCCAGCATCGGCCGGGGTGGCGGTCAAGTCGGCAAAATACCGACGCAAGAAACGATCGTACTTCGTTCCTATCCTGGGTCTTATTCTTTGCATCATGGGCATTATTGCGTTGGTCTACGTGGTGTTGAACCTTGAAGATTTTACGAATGTCACATCGCCGGACGTGGCCGCATCGACAGCTAGGAACGTTGAGGAGCCGAACGGCGGTGAACTTTCCGAAAACCCGGACAAAGACGACTCAACTTTGGTTGTTACTCCGCCTGGCAATGGTGAGTCTGAAGAATCGCCAACGGAACTGGGTGGATCGGCTTCCAAGCCTGCTCCCGCAAAACCAGGATCCGGAATCGCCAAATCAAACGTCAAATATGTAAGTCTCGAATTCGATGAGTTGATTCAGTTTCGCCGACACATGGAAAATGCGCGTCGAGCCATGTATCGTCGCGACGCGCAGACTGCACAAAACGAAATCGAAAACGCCAAGTCACTGTTCAAGAAGTTTGAATCCAACAAAAAAATTCAACTTGACCCTAAACAAAAAGAAATTCAGAAGGCTGCCTATTCGGCCGGAAATATCAAGTCTTTGTTAGAGGGATTTTGGCAACAAGTTGTCAGTAGTGCCGCAAACATTTCCAGCGGCCAGGAGATTCGAGTCGCGAATCGCGCCATCGGTTTTGTGGAAGGTTCTGAACAATATGTTGTCCTGCGAATCGATGGGGCCAACATCACATACAATTATGAATTCCTGCCGCCTGGGATTGCGATGGCCTTGGCCGACCAGGGCGCGAAAGAAGACGTGCCGACGTGGCGAATGCAGAAAGCTGCCTTTTATGCGGCTCACTCGCATATTGATGCGAAGTACAAAGATCGGGCAATTGAATTCGCAAAAGAGGCGGAGAAAGACAATCATGACCCAACTCCGATCATCAATTACATAAATTTCGATCCTGAAACGGTAGGCGTACCAGATTCGAAAACAGAAGAACTTGACAGCTCGATTCTGAGAGAACTTACACCCAAAGCGAGAGTTCGACTTGGCGTGGATGATCTTAGACGACTGCGACCTGACCAGGCCGAAGGAGCTCTTGGTTCGGTTTTGGACGCGGCGGTTACTGAAAAAAACGCCACCAATCGAGTCGTTAGCTTTGAAATCGCGTACCGATTGGCGGTGAAAACGGGTGACATTCGACGTGTCATCGATGTTCTGGACGAATTCCGGTTGTGGGTCGAAATCGACTACGACATGCGATTGAATAGTGGCCTGATTAGCGTCGGAAAAGAAAAACTGGACGAACGTCGAGCCAGATTCTTGTTACGGCAAATGATTGCCTCTGCAAAAACAATCTCGGACCAGCGTCTCAAGAACAAGATCATCAACAGCGGAAAAAAAATCGCCGATGAATTTGGTCTAACAAGCTTGGGGAAACGATTGGAAGGATCTTAAGGCTCGGGGTGACGTTTCCCTTCCAAATTGGAGAGCGCTACGTTCTTTGAGCGGCACCGCGGTAGCCCATTTTTTTACGCATCGAACCGGCGGCTAGCGCCGTGCCGATCACAGCTGCGTGAACCATCGTGTTTTTCCGCGTGAAAGATTACGGCGCTGTCCAACTAAGCTTGTCATTTAACCCCTTCAACGGTCCTTGTCCGTGACCAGCGGAACGACAACACGATCAACCAAGCCCACGCGGCAATCCATTGAATTGTACTCAGCCAAAGATACAAGCGATGGAGTTGATAGAACTTCGCTTCGTCGCTTATCTCCATATCGTTGGGATCGATCATGGCATCCAAAACCGGATGCAGCCAAACGAGTCCACCCAGAAGAACACCGACCAATACAGAAAAACTCAACAACCACCATTTACTAAAACCGGCACATGACTTCCAGCTGACGTATGACTCCAGGAGCATTGCGACAACGGCGATCCCGGCAAACAGGTTCAACCAGTCGGTGACCTGCTGAGTAATCATTCCTTGATTTCGTGCCGAGCCAAGAATATCGGTTCCAATTGGAACCACAATCGAAACATAGAAACCAAAACCACCGAACCACATGGAAAAACACGCCAGCAACAGCGTTCGGTAGATGGTTTTGAACATGGTTCGTCTTGGTCAGACTCTGCTAAGAGAAACTCTCGCCTTGCCCGGTTTCGTCCGCCATCGTACCTTCATCAAACTCACCATGCGAGCCACCATCTTCGCCTGTGATATCATCGTCAAGTGCGTCACTTTCGGCCATATCCGCTTGCTCGGCCATGTCGACTTTTTCCTGAGCCACGTCAACAGATACGACTTTGCCCTGGTAGCTGAGCATTTCTTCGATCCGGGCCAATTTGCTTTTGAAGAACGGGAACCAGGGAGTTCGGTAAAGCCCGATCACCCGTTTCATCTCGAAGATCGGTTTGTTCATTCGAGTTTTAAGCTTAAGCGAACCAACTCCAGCCAGGAATAGCTCAAGATAGTCCAGCGGTTCGTTTTCTGTTTTGAGACCGATCAACTCAAAACGCTCACCCTTCCCGCCCAATCGATTCACCGTGAGCCCTGATTCGTCGATCCGAACGCGTAGGTGTGTGCGACTATAAATGTAGTTTCCCAGCCAGATGAGGAAGAAGACCAGCGATAACGCAAACCATGCTCCCGAATTCGCCTCCGGTGCGAGCCTACCCAGCAGCTCTCCGGTCCAGGAAAACGGTCGGATGCGACCCGTCAATTCCAAAACAACCGGAATCCCGACAAACGTTCCGAGCAACCCGAACATCAAAAGGAACTTACTCTTTGGCAAATTGAATCGAAACGCTACGTACCAGACCAGCATGACCGACAATCCGATCCAAAACATCATGTGCCGATAATTGGCTCCGTCCGGTCCCATGCCGACAAAGTATGAGATCGAGCCCAGCAGGAAAAAAAGAACGGCGGGATACCCGGCGAGGATTCCGGGCAAATGATCATAAAGCATGATCGGTTTTAACATTGGAACGGCTGCTGGTTTGTCAGACATGAATCTCCCAATTCAAAGCAATGTTGACTCGAACTATTTCGGCTATTAATCCTGGTCGTCTATTCGCCGCCAACGGTTATTTCTTGGCCATAATCAAGAAGACAAATGATTTTCGTTAATTAAAACCGATTCGCAATATCTTACAAGTAACCAACGAATTGTTGATTCGAGATGTTTTCGATGATTTTGGCTGCGTTAGAAAAAACTGGAAGTTTGGGGCGACAGCCAACGGGGATCGTCTTGGATTTTGTAGGACTATGGCGAGCTGGACTCAACGAGTAATGAGCGCAATGCAACCAGGCCTCATAATCGTTATGAACGGTGCTTTCAATTATCGGTTTTGAGAGCTGAATTAATTGCAGGGTGTGATCATGAGCTAGGATTTCGAACCTACCCTTTTCACGTGACATCACCAAGAATTTTTTGTTGTTATTAATCCCATGTTAAGAAAATCCACCAACCCAGTAAGACGGCAGGGGTCTGCGGCGGTCGAAATGGCCTTTTGCGCTCCGTTCATATTGCTGATTGTTGTCGGATCCGTCGAATTATCAGGCGGACTTCATCATCAACACTCGATCCGAGTGGCAGCTCACCAAGCTGCGATTGCTGCATCCAAAGGTCCTGGAGACGCTGAGATGGTCCGTCAAGCAGCATCGGCGATTCTAACTCAACGAGACATGGTGGACTTTGACATTGACATCGACGTGGTTCCTCGAACCGTAAACACGGCGGGGGTCGAGATGGCACCGATCATACACTTTGACATTCCAGCAACTGGCGCTGTGACGGCTGGATTGGATGAGGTGCCCCGAGGTACGGTTCTACAACTAACGATAACAGCAACACGCCCCGATATCTCAGGATTCGGAATGGCGCGAAACTTGCTAGAAGATTCAGTCAGCGCGTCATGTGTTTTTGTTAAAGAACTTTGACGGGCCTTCGTCAACAGCGGAAAATCAAAATGAGAACAAATAAAAAATCATTAAAACGTCGGACGGGTGCTTTAACCGTTGAAATGGCAATGGTTCTGCCGGTCATTCTCGTTTTCTTTTTCGGTTTATGGGAATGGTCTCGAGTCGAAATGATTCGGCAGGTCAGCGAAACCGCCGCGTTTGAATCGGCCAGGCTCGGCACGCTTCCTGGTGCAACCGCTACTGATATGGAGACTCATGCAACAAATATCTTGGGCATGTACCTGATTTCCGCACCCGAAATTACGGCAACCGTAGACGACGTCGATTCCCGGGTTTTGATCGAAGTCCCATTTGATCAAAACACCTGGATTAGCAGCCGGATTTTTGCCGGTAAAAGCGCTGTTTCCGAAATGCAAATTAAAAAATAGCCGTTGCTTCCTCCCGCCCTCTCTTCCAGGAACGAAATCATGAAAACGCCAACTTGCTCTAGAAACCTTAACCGTCGCGGCGCTGCGGCTGTCTTGATCTTACTCCTAACGACGATTCTTTTTATGGCCGTCGTATTTTCGATTGATATCGCACGAATTCAATTGGCTCAAGTCGAACTTCAGTCGAGCGCTGATCTGGCTGCAAGGGCAGGGGCGGAGGCAATGTCGCGCAGCGTTGGAAGTGCAACCAATCACAGTTTGACAGACACCCTGCTTCGTGCCGAGATTGATATGGTCGCTCAGTTGAACACGGTCGCAGGTCAACCGCTTGTACTCAATACGGCGACTGAAATTCAATTTGGCAAAGGCGAAAAGAATGAAATCACAAACACTGTCGACTTCGTTGCCGGACCGGGCGGATCGGTAGACGCAACGACTGATGCAGTTACCGTCATTCCCAACATTGAAAATTTTCCGGTCGTTTTCGGCGCATTTATGTCGAACGAAACAGTTGGCCTCGCCGAAACAGCCTCGGCGATGGTCTCGGAAAGAGACATGGTCATGGTACTTGATCGCTCGACTTCAATGCTTACTTTCGACGCTGGAACAATCGACATTGCAGATTACGATACTGGACTCTATCAGCTCGAAGATGATCTTTATAACTCGAACGATGCACACTATCCGGACACGGAATTCAGAGTCTCCGGCTCAACGTTGGAGCTATCCAGAATGCAGGCGTTGAAACTTGCTGTCTTGAAGTTTCGAGAAGAGATTGACAATTCTCGTGGGTTTGAACAGCTGGGGTTGACGACGTATTCGGTAGTCGCTGACGATCCGGTCGACGGAGTGAAACTGACATCGGGTGCGACGTCAGTTTCGACGACGACGATTCCGACCACGGAGCGGAATTTACTGGTCGGATCCGGCGAAACCTTGGGTACCGAAAGTTACGCTTCGGCATTGGAAGACCACACGACCAATTACGTAAATTTCGACCTGAACTACATGGGGATGCGCCGCCTGGGAAGCACAAACATCGTCGCGGGAATTGAAAAAGGAGTCGAGATTCTGTTTGGACCTGGACGCCGGACGTTTGCAACACCTGTTCTCATTTTGATGACCGATGGAAGGCACAATCAAGACGGAGATCCAATTGTTACCGCAACTGATGTGAAGACGGCTCATCCGGAACTCTTGATCTACACCGTCACATTCGGCGACGGCGCCGATCAAGCGCCAATGGCGACGATCGCCGCAATCGGAGACGGCGAACATCATCACGCGACGGACGTTAACAGCCTCGTGATCATTTTCAAGGATCTGGCAAACGGCGCAGGCGTCACTTTGATCAAGTAAGTCGCTGAATTGAAACACCGTACTCAACAAGCCTTCCATGATCGAACATGGAGGGCTTTTTTTGTTTACGAAATAGGAACTGCAGTCAGATCCGCGTGATAGCAACTTCGCATTCCGAAGAATCGCTGCAAATTAACAAGGCCGTCTTTCAGAATGCCAATTCGTTCTCCGATGGTTGGATGTGAATTGATGTTGAAATCGCCGAAATACGATTAAGAAGACAGTTAGTCGCCACTTTTGCAAGTTTTGGATGCTTCAGATGATGATTCGTTTTGCCGTCACATTTTCTTTGTTGCTGGTGCTTGGGCTGCCCGCGAAATTGAGCGGCCAGGCTGTTACGTTCCGGTCGGAAACTGCCGAATCCACGTCACCCAGTGTGGACATCATGAACACCAGCCATTTTCGATTGGTCGATTATCGTCGGATGTTCGTCAACGGTTCGACTCCAACGGAAGCAGAACTCGTTGGAAACTGGCGCGGGGTCAACAAGGGAATTGTCGAACTGGTTGGCTATAAACAGTTTATCAAAGAAATAACACCGGATGGGTGCGCAATTTCGGGTGATAACATCATGGTTCATCAACTCGATAATTGCCACCTCCGAAGTCTGGGTTGGGAGCCAAAAGCCGATGGATTTAATGGTCAACTGCAACGACGCGGTAAGTTCGCAATTGAACCACCGAAGGGTACGGGAACCTTCAAACACGGAGTTGTGTTTTCGTATCGCCGAGGGCGAAATCGTAAATTTGATCCTGTGCGATTAATCGTTGACAAAGTGGTCAAAATTGATGACAACCATCTTTTGGGTCGGGCAACTGCAAACTTTGGGCCTCTACAAATCCCGGTCGCCTATTTTGTACTTGAGCGAATGTAGGACTCACTCAATCTCTTCGGTCAGTTCCAACCAACGATCTTCGGTTTCGTTCAGTTGAGCTGAAACGGTCGTGAATTCGGTATGGAGTTTCAATGCTTCGTCCGCATCCGTGGTTTCCATCAATCGCTTGTTAAGCTCCTTTTTTTCATCATCCAGGCGAGCGATTTTTTTCTCGATGTTTTTTATTTCTTTTCGCCGTCTGCGATGTTCTTTCTGAAGATCCCTGTTTCCGGTGGTTTTGGCTTGCGGCACATTAACTGAAGAGGTCGAATGTTTGCGCAAACTTCCTGCCCTGGCACGTTCTCCATCGTCAATTTCTTGGTTGATCGCATACAGATAAGTTTCGTAATCTCCCAGGTAATTCTTCGCACAGCCGTCCCGCACCTCCACGATGTTGGTCGCAATTCGACTCATGAAGTGTCGGTCGTGGCTGGTAAACAGTACCGTCCCCTTATAGTTAAGCAGTGCGTTGGCGAGCGCTTCAACGGTTTCCACGTCGAGATGATTACCAGGTTCATCGAGAACCAGGACGTTGTAGGTCCCCAACAACAGACCCGCCATGCAAAGCCTCGCACGTTCGCCGCCTGAAAGCACAGCGATTTTTTTCTTCACATGATCATCGCGAAACAACAACGCCCCCGCGACGCCAAGAATATCCTGATGCGTCGTGCCTGAATTCGCTTGATACTCAAGATAGTCCAGGAGCGTTCGATTTTCAGGGAGAGTCGAATACACGTGTTGTGCATATGTCCCAATCTCACATCCGTATCCCCACTTGATTTCGCCGCCCAATGTATCCAGTGAACCCACAAGCGTTCGCAGCAATGTCGTTTTGCCCTCTCCGTTGTCACCGACAATCGCAGCCCGTTGACCATGTTCAATTTCAAGATTGACTTGGTCTGCCACTTCGTGATCCGGATAACCGATTTTCAAGTCGTAACAGCGAAGAGCTGGCCCCTGTCGAGGATTCACAACCGGAGCTCGGATACGAGCCGTCGCTTCGTCCGCTGCAATTTCGGTAAGCTCGAGTCGTTCAAGCTGTTTCTGTTTTGAGCGGGCCTGGCTGGCCGTGTTAGCCCCGGCGCGGTTTTTGTCGATAAATTTTTGCAATTGTTTCTGCTTGGCGAGCACGGTCGCGTTGACCCGCCGATCATGTTCACGGCGATCTTTCTGATACTCAAGAAACCCAGCGATCTTTCCTGGATAAACGGTCAATTTCCCCCGGGACAAATCCATGGTCTGTTCACAAGTCTGTGTCAAGAAGGCGCGATCGTGAGAAACGACCAGGCACGCAGCGCGTAAAGTGCGCAAAAAATGTTCGAGCAAAATCTGGGTTCGCAAATCCAAAAAGTTGGTTGGCTCGTCAAGCAACAGCAGGTTTGGCTCGTGAAGCAGCAACGCCGCCAGTTTCACTCTGGTTTGCCAACCTCCGGAAAGTTCCGAAACAGGACCATTGAGATAAGGACCCTTCAGTTCAAATTTGCCCGCAACTTCACCGCATTTCCAGTCAGGCTGCCCGCTGTCCCGGATCAAAAAATCGAGCGCGGATTCGTTTTTTTCGAAAGGATCATGTTGACGCAAATATCCGACGCGAAGGCTCGGGTGTTTGATGATTTCACCCGAATCAAGGTCTTCCTCACCAAGAATTATTCTCAGCAATGTCGATTTGCCGGCACCATTTCGACCGACGAAACCAAGTTTTACATCCTCGACAATAGATGCTTCGGCGCCGTCGAGAAGGATTTGATCCCCGTAGCTCTTGTGAGCGTCACGGATCTGAATTAATACAGCCACGGTTGAGCGAGATGCGAGTGAGTGAAAACAAAAAGTCTAAAAAGTGTGATATCGGGCCGTCAATGGTGATTTTTTGCAAGTCACATAATAAGACCGTAGAATACTGATTCTCGTTACACTTTGTTTACACATTCAAGGATATCGATGCGGTGCAAACGATGAAACTGCTAGGCATGATCGGCATTTACGGTGGACTTGGCATGATTGTAGTCGGCGTGATCGTCTTCGTAGAAGCAGGATTGGTCGCGATCGGCCCCGCACTGCTTGGGATCATTTCAATTATTTGCGGGTCGCTTTGCAATGCCAGCGACGACCAGTCCAAACGCCTGGATAAGATCGAAAGAAAGCTAGGTACGATCCACAAAGCGATCGGCGCCCGAAACTTGCCCGACGAAATCGTTGACCAATTGCGAGAAGAAGGAATCATCGGTACCCAGCCGCCGGTCGACGATTCAACCGTTGACAATCTACTGAAGGATTAAAGGCGTCTAAGTTCGACTTTCGCACTTTTTGGCGGCGAAAGCCGCCCAATGTAGCGACAATTGTCCCAATTGTTTGAGCAGGTGCCAGCGTCGCTGGCGGAACAATTGAGACAATTGTTGCTACTATCGAATCGCAAGCGATTCCAGCGTCTGATGCGAAAGACGAACTAAGTCATCAGTCAAAGCAAACGCGTTGAGCATTGTGCTTCTACATCCGGAAGGTCCGTGAAACAAATCACATTAAGTTGCGCCCATTCTTCGCCGAACTTTCGCCAACGTCCCGATCTCACCCATTGCAGGACAATAATTTCCTGCTCCATTAACAGGATGGGCCTCTTGGCGAATCGTGGCCGCAACGAATGCAATACTTGACTTACAGAGAATTAATAATGAGAACTCATCAACTGAATCCGTTGGCATACATCGCCGTAGCAAGTTTGTGTTTTGGATTCGTTTTATCCTCGTCGACTCCTGTTTGGGCAGACGATTGGAGCCAATGGCTTGGCAATAATCGCGACAGTGTCTGGTCCGAAACCGGGATCGTCGACGAATTCCCCAAGGAAGCCAAAGTGCTCTGGAAAACGCCTATCGCCGGTGGCTACGCCGGTCCCGCGGTGGTCGGCAATCGCGTCTTCGTTACGGACTACGTGAAATCGAAAGGCGACAACCGCCCGAATCCGGGCAGAAGAAGTAAACTGAAGGGTACCGAAAGAGTTCTTTGTTTGGATGCGACAACTGGAAAAGTAATCTGGAAACATGAATACCCCTGTGACTACAGCATTTCCTATGCGTTTGGCCCGCGAGCTACGCCAACGGTAGACGGAAACCACGTATATACTCTCGGTGCTGAAGGACATCTGAATTGCTTGACGGTCGACAAAGGTGAAGTCGTTTGGGCCAAGGATTTGAAAGAAGAATACGACCTCGAAGAAGCACCCATGTGGGGCTTTGCGGCCCATCCACTAATTCATGGCGATATGCTTTATTGTCTTGTTGGTGGCAAAGGGAGCGTTGCCGTTGCCTTCGACAAAACAAGTGGAACAGAAAAATGGCGAGCCCTGTCGGCAAAAGATCAGGGCTATTGTCCTCCGACGATGATTAATGCCGGTGGTGTGGACCAACTTTTGATTTGGCACGCAAAGTCTCTTAACAGTCTCAACCCGGCCACTGGCGAGGTTTATTGGTCTTTCGACCTCAACCCGGCGTACGAAATGTCAATCATCGCTCCCGTCAAACATGGGGATTATTTGTTAACGACAGCACTACAGGGCGAATCGTTATTGTTGAAACTTGATGCAGACAAGCCCACCGCGAAAGAAGTTTGGCGAAATAGAGGAATACACCCCGATCACAATCCGCCAATTATCGTCGACGGGCACATCTATGGTGTCGACGTAAAGGGTCAACTGCGCTGCATCGAACTTTTATCAGGTGAACGCGTTTGGGAATCGCTTGCCACGACTGCCAACGGTCGTCCACTTTCGTCGACGACCGGCTTCATCGTCAAAAACGGTGACAAATACTTTCTCGTCAACGAGGTCGGCGAATTGATCCTGGCCAAAATGTCACCTGCGGGATTTGAAGAGCTCGGTCGAACCAAAATGCTTGACCCAACCAGTTCCACGAGCGGACGAAAAGTCGTTTGGAGTCATCCGGCGTTCGCCAACAAATGCGTTTTTGCCCGAAACGACAAAGAAATCGTGTGCATCTCGCTGGCGAAGTAACGACCGATTTTGAAGGCCACAGGTAAATGGCGATAACGACGGTTCAAGGCGAGGTGTCAGAAGAACAGGTTGGTCGAATCGATCTTTTCGTTCGAACCCTTGTCGAACTTTCTCGGAGCAAGTTGAAAGGACTATTCGCACATGGCTGCGTAAGTCTTAACGAACTTCCGTGTGCTGACCCCGCAACTCGCGTTAGCGTCGGTGACTCAGTCCTTGTCACATACGATCCGCACCAAGGCTATTCGGCCAGGAAACGGCCCTGGAGCGATCGAACATTTGAAATCGTTCACGAAGACGAACACATGCTTGTCATCAACAAGGCTGCGGGAGTATTATCGGTTCCAACGAAAAAAAAAGAACCAAACACTTTGGTCGAACGCGTTACATTTTATCTAAGTCGCAAGAAAAAAAACCATGAAGCTTTATTGATTCACCGTCTCGATCGAGGAGTCAGTGGCGTGATGGTATTTGGCAAAACACCGGATGCCGCGAAAGAACTAAGAGTGCAATTTAGCAGTGATCAGCCCAAACTGGTCTTTGTCGCGATTGTGCATGGCGTTGTAAAACAAGATTCGGGCACGATCGAGTCCTACCTGGCAACCCACAAAAACTTGAATCGGTATTCCATCCAAGACGAACAGAACGGTGTTCACGCCATTACCAAATTCAAAGTCTTGAAGCGGATGAAAGATGCGACCTGCATCGAAGTGGAATTGGTGACGGCGCGACGGCATCAAGGGCGAGTTCACCTGTTTGAAGCCGGCCACAAGGTTCTTGGCGATCCTCGCTATGGAGATTCGCAACACCCACACGAGCGATGGCAACGAAAGCGGCTGGCCATGCACGCAATTTCTTTGACGTTCGTTCACCCCGACAGCGGCCAGGAAGTTACGTATACGAGTGAATTGCCAACTCCGATGAAGAAGTTCCTTCGAGGCGGTTAAAACAACTCGCAGCTGAATTCATGAGATTTCAGCTTACTTCTGGCTTCAAGAGAATTCAGTGTCCGGTTTTTTGTGCAGCCTCTTCCATATGTTCGCTGCCGATAAGTCTCCTGGCCATTGTACCGACCGTTAAACCCTGCACGATAATCGAGAACACAACGACGCCATAAGTCACCGTCAAAAACAAATCACGGTTCATTTCGGGGCGGAGACTCAACGCTAATGCAATCGAAATACCGCCTCGTAAACCACCCCAGGTCATAATCGTGGTTGTGTGAGGCACAAAGTCCAGTTTCTTCGCAAAGAATCGGACGGGTACCAACAGCGAAAAGAAACGCGAAAAAAGGACGATGAGGATGGCCATCAAAGCAGCGTAACAAAAATCCAGGTTAAAGGTGATGACCAGCAGTTCAAGTCCAATCAGCACGAACAGAATGCTGTTCATTAACATGTCCATGAGTTCCCAAAACTTGTTGACGTATTCTTCAGTTTGGCGAGACATCGCTGTTCCCCGGACTGTGTCGTTTCCGACAATCAGCCCGGCCACAACGATCGCCAGCGGCGCCGATAGCTCCAACCAAATTGCGAGGGAGTAACCGCCCATCACGCACGCCAGCGTGATCATGACTTCGATTTCGTAGTCGTCAATTGAACGCAACAACAAAAAAGTGCAGTAACCAAGAATCAATCCAAGCAGAATACCGCCGATCACTTCCTGCCCGAATAGCCGAAGTACGCCGGTAATCGTTGCTGCTCCGTGCCCATTTTCGTCAGGTTCTCCGTGAGCAACTTCATCCGCCGCAGCTTCATGATCCGCCTCGGCAACTGCGGCAACGTTGTCCGCCGCTTTTTCAATCTTGCCGCCGCCGTCTTTCTGGGTCGCGGTTGCGACCGCCAACAGCGTCAAAAAAACGACCACGCCTACGCCATCGTTAAATAACGACTCGCCAACAATTTTCGTCTCAAGTATTTTTGGGACGCCCGCTTTCTTGAGAATTCCCAGCACGGCGATCGGATCGGTAGGCGAAATCAGGGCGCCAAACAACAGGCAATGCATGTACTTCGGTTCAATTCCAATCAACCGAAAGCCGAAGTAGGTCAAAGTCGCACACAAGAATGTTGAAACCAGCACGCCTACTGTCGAAAAGACAAGGATGGGCCAACGTTGGACCCTCAACTGATCGAAATTCGTATGTAGCGCGCCAGCAAAGAGCAGGAAACCAAGCATCGCGTCGAGCAAAACGGATTCAAAGTCGATATGACGGATTAAATCTTCTGCCGCATTCAGTAGTCGATTAGTAAAAAACGTGCTACTAAACAACACCAACGTAAACACAATTGCGATGACCATCAGGCCTATCGTATTGGGCAACTTAAGAAATCGGACGTTAATGTAACCGAACATCGCCGAGAGCGCGATGACAATTGAAGCAATCGTAAAGGGATCATCCATGATTGTGGTTGAGCCTGAGAATCGTTTTTGCGCCGGGATCTCTAGTTATCATCTGGCAAATCCGTTTCGTATGCAACAGACTTGCTTCACGGTAGCTGAATTCATGTGTGATCAGACGTAGCAGAGTTCGAGAAACATTAGAATCAACTATACGCACTGTAGCTGTCGCCGAGTGAATTCAGAGTCCAATACCTAGTTCTCTTTCTTCCCCGATATCTCCATCGGCGTGTCGTCTCGATTCGCCCATTCCGACATCGAGTCATCGTATAATTTCACGTTGGAGTGACCTAATAGTTCGGTCAACACAAACCACGGCGGAGCGGCGTGCAACCCTTCGTTGCAATAGGTAATTATGCTCTTGTCGCTTGTGGCACCCGACGAGTCGTAGAGCTTTTTGAGTTCCTCAACTGATTTGAATGTGCCATCCTCATTGAAGTTATCCTTCCAGACAATGTTTTTTGCGTTGACGATGTGCCCTTTACGTTTATATTCCTTTTCATTGTGATACGCTTTGCCGGGCAGCTCACCGGTGAATTGTTTCGTTGGTCGGCCATCAATCAAAACACAATCCTCGTCTTCCAGATTAGCTTTGACGGCCGCCAAGTTTGCATATTGACTCCTATCGTGGTCGCTCGTCACATACCGCGTCGGTTTGATCTTGGGAACTTCGCGAGTAAATTCGCGTCCCGATTGCACCCAGCCCTTGCGCCCGCCGTCCAACAGCTTGATATTTTTGTGACCATAGTATCGCAATGTCCAAAACATGCGTGCGCTAAGGCGACTGCTCAGATTGTCAGATAGAACAATCGTCGTGTCCTTGGCGACGCCCAAACGGCCGAGTAGTTTTTCAATTTGCGCTTTTGGCGGCAGATTGAAACGATCCGGATGTTGAGGATCGGTGATTTCCGTTCGCCAGTCGACAAAAATCTCACCCGGAATATGCGCCGCCGTGTACTGCTCTTGTTTTTGCCCGAGACCAATCAGCCGAACATTAGGGCTGTTCACGTTCTTTTCCAGCCAATCAGGGTTCACCAACACGTCAGGCTTCGGCCGATCTCTTTTTGCCGCATCTTGCTGTAACGGGTTTTTTGGCTGTACGGCATGCGGCTCGATGGCAGCGTTTGCCAACTCAGGTGCCGCCTGCGAACACCCGAACGCGAAAAAAGATGCCAGAACCAATAGTGGCTTGTTCATCGATTCAACCTCAGAAAAAGAATCAGCTGTTGTCTGAATGCACCTAGGTTAATCGATTACGTTACGGATCAGAATCATAGACGGCAAAATCACTCAATCATCAGTTGAACCCGTTGCCGACATTTTATTCTTCGTACACCGGCTCGAACATCATCTGCTTCACATGTTCCAACAGATTCTCGGGTCTTTTTTCTCTGGCAAGCCCGTGATCGTAAGCCAGTTCCGCGACTGCGACGGCGATCTTCGCGGAGACTTCACGGATTTTCGACAAGCTTGGAAAGATTCGACCCAATTCGAGATCGTGATCCGTCACTTGTGACGCCAACGACTTGGCCGCGGCGAAAAACATTTCGTCAGTAATCCGCGAGGCACCGCAGGCCATCGCTCCCAGACCGACTCCGGGGAAGATATAGGCGTTGTTGCCCTGTCCCGGAACAAACGCGCGGCCCCCGAAATCGACCGGATCGAAGGGGCTACCACTGGCAAAAATCGCCCTGCCTTTTGTGTAGTTATAAGCTTCCACGGCCGTACACTCGCATTTGGAGGTTGGATTGGAGAGAGCGAAGATAATAGGACGCTCGTTGATCTCGGCCATCAATTCGAGGACCGGCTTGTTAAACGAACCTGGTGCGCCGGAGACACCAATAATCGCCGTGGGCTTGAAGCTCTTGATCGCGTCTTGAAAACTCGTCATCGGCTGATGATCCAGGGCGAATAGTTTTTTGTGTTCCGCCAAGTCGTCGCGTTGTTTGACGACGAGGCCTTTGGAGTCAAAAAACCAGCAGCGTTGGCGGGCCTCTTGATCGGTAAGCCCTTCGCTTGTTAGTGCGCTGACCACAAGCTGTCCGATGCCAATCCCGGCTTCGCCCGCGCCGAGAAACAGGAACCTTTGATCCTTGAGCGAATTCTTCGTGATCCGCTGAGCAGAGTAAAATCCTGCCAACGTCACGCTCGCCGTGCCCTGAATGTCGTCATCAAAAAGACAAATCCGATCCTTATATTTCTCCAGCAGTCGAAAGGCATTAAGATTCGCGAAATCCTCCAGCTGGATAATGGCCTTGGGAAAGCGTGTCGTCGCAGCGTCGACGAATTCGGCAAAAAGCTCGTCATATTCTTCACCCCGCACGCGCCGTTGGCTAAGTCCCAGGTAAAGCGGGTCTTTCAACAGCTGGCGATTGTTGGTGCCGACATCCAGTGTGATGGGTAAACACTGAGTCGGATGGATCCCGGCGCAAGCCGTGTACAGCGTCAGTTTTCCGACTGAGATCCCCATTCCGTTTGCACCAAGATCGCCCAGTCCCAAGATTCGTTCTCCGTCGGTAATGACAATAATGCGTACATCGCGATGTGGCCAGTTGCCAAGGACCTCGCCCATCCGCCCCTTATCGTTTGCCGTCAAGAATAGACCTCGCGGTCGGCGGAAAATATGTCCGTACAGCTGAGTTGCTTTGCCGACCGTAGGGGTGTAGATCAAAGGCATCATTGCCTGTAAGTGTTCGGTCACGACCCTGTAAAAAAGTGTTTCATTTCGGTCCTGCAACGCAACTAGATAAACGTAGCGGTCAAGATCCGAAAACTTGCGTTGCAGATTGTCGAGCACGCGCATGACCTGTTCATCTTGAGTGCAGACTTTGGGCGGCAACAGGCCTCGCAAACCCAGTTCGTCGCGTTCTTCCTCGGTAAACGCAGTACCCTTATTCCGGACTGGGTCGTGCAGAAGCTTGACTCCGCGATAAAAGTCAACGTGCGACTCTCCTATTGTCCTCTCATGCTTTTTCATGACGAGCTCCTTTCGATGACTCGATCCACTTGCATCGCTGATTGTTGCATTTTGGTGTGGACGACCTAGCTTCTGTTAGAAACTAATCTGTAGGTTCATCTGTCCTCAAACGACCACCGTTTCGTCGGGCCTATCCCTTAAACACAATTGAGGACAATTGTGGCTACACTATTCCAATAAAACCTGGAACTAAACATCAGGTCGAATCGCGCTCAGAACTGGCCGTTGGCTCTGACGGTCGATCGCTCATCAGTGTACGCGTTTTCTGAGAGCCTGGCAGCTCAGTTAAACAAATAGAGCAGGGGTCGCGCTATGGCACGACCCCTGCGGTTTTCAGCATCGTTTACATTCTATCCCGTCACCGCACGCCAATGATATCAATGTCATCGACATAGAAGCGGTCGTTCTTGGAGTTCATGTTCGCTTCGAACGCGATACGGAAGTCAGACAGTCCATCAGAGCGAGCCTAGAATAACAGAAATCGGGTAATTCGCAAAGAACTTTGCTGTTTGTCGACTCGCTCATCGCACTGCTTCAACACTCTTTTTGAGCGCATGATTCTTGGAGAGCGAAAACAATGCGTGGAAGCTTCGTTACCCAGGGCGTCGTTCCGTCCGCCTCCGGCGAACTTCACTCTTCGCTCGACTGATATGTTGCTGCCCCGTTCGGGGCGAAAACAAATATATTCCATTGACGCCAGTCCCGGTGCCAGCATTATTCGGGCGCATTTTTCATCGCCCGTCGGTCCGACGAATCGAGGTTACTTAGGCGTTTCCTCTCATCAACTTGAAGCTTGATAAGACTACTTTCTCATACCACAGGTGGTCGAGACCAGGAATCGCCTGGAGCTAGGGTTAAGTCATCACGTTCCACCGAGAATCACTGTCGATCAGGTTGTGATGCACCATCGAATTGCTAATAATTTATCGATGACATTGCACGTTAGAGAACCATTCGGCGACGAAGGAGATACGATAATGGGATTGTTTGGCCGAGAGGAAGCAGAAGGACATGAGGTTGCCGGTAAACCGTTACGTTGTGAGATCTGTCATCACACCAAGTTCTGGGAACGCAGTGCTCAGTTGAATACTGCGGTTGCAACATTCTTCAACTTCGACTGGGCCAATCCAACCGCAACATGCCTGGTTTGTGAGAATTGCGGGTACATCCACTGGTTCCTACCGACAAACTAGCACCACAGCCCAAGGTTAAAACCACAGATAAAACATTATTCGGGCAACATTATTCGCGGACAGGCGCGTTCGGATAATTCGGGGACAGGCTTGGGGCTCGATCCCCTTTCCCCCCCTTTTTCCAGTCAATGGAAAAACCCTCTGCGATTATCGTAGAGGGTTGATTTGATAAACCTACGACTGTTTGCGTCCGCGGTCCCCGCAATTGACTCAATGTCAACTTGCAATTATTGACGAGTTCTTTCGCCCGCCACTCGTGAGAAACTTAAGGCCGGCGCTGATAAAGCGTCGGCCTTTTTTTGTCATTTCAGTAAAAGTTTATTTGACTTTCGGCAGGTCCTTCTCTTTGCAGAAAAGGAAAAAGCCAAAGAAAGCTATCGTCATTCAATGAAATTGAAAAGAACTTCATCGAGCTGGGTTCGAACATTGGCGAGCCCTTCCGTCTGGAGCACCTCCAACAACAGCGAAACTTTATCCGTGCCATTCTCAACAAAGTCAGCTGGATCAGAGCCACCAGGTAATGGAAAAGTAGCAACCGTGTCAGTCGTAGTCAATAACATATTGTTCGACAATGAAACGTAGCTGCCAGTCGTGTAATTGAAAAGCTTCGCCCGCACTAACAAAAACGCATTGTCGCTGTCTTTGCTGGCTTCAACATCGACCGAAATATTAGAGCCGGCAAATCCGCTGGGTGCCGTGGCGGTCAGCTCAAATTGAACAACGGGATCGGTAAGTGCGAAGACAAAGGTGGCCCCATGAGCTGCCCAATAAGAATTATCTGAACCGCACGTCGCACTATAGTCGTTTACTTGGCCAGTGCCCTCATTAAGTGTGCCCCCATCTGCACAAATCGGATCAGGGCCAACGACTACAACGTCGATATCCAAGTCATATAATTGAATGTCGTTGCTCGAATCGCCGAGGACACGAGCGAAATAGGTTCCGGATCCCGGGAGCGCGAACGGGCCAAGTACCTCGGGCAATCCCTCTCCAGAAGTATTCGACGATTCGAGAATGTTTGAGCCGTTGGTGTCCACCAGCATTACTGTGAGATCGTGGATACGAAGCGAATCGCGAACCGGTCCCGAGCTAGGGCAGCTTCCGTTCGAATTCTGATCCCGGTCTCCATAGCTGAACCCCACTGGAGTCGCCGTAATCGTTACTTGTGTGTTGCCATCGACCGTGAAACTGAACCAGTCATTGTCAGCGTTGTCATCGATTGAGATATCATCAAGCCCGAGCGATCCTGAGCCATTGATGTCGCCGAGGAAGGTAGCTTCGCTGGACGAATTGTTGTTTTCGAACGCGTCGCCGTAGTGCCGTTGACCGGCTTGGAGATCGTCGTGCTGCACCATGTCGATATTGGTCTGAATGAATGGTTCCATAAGGAATGCGAAGTTAGAACAGACGTGCAGAATGCCGATGCCGTGTCCGTTTTCGTGGGCAACCGTATTACGGAAGAAGCGGAAATTGTTAGTAGGGTTGTCGTAATCCGGTTCATGCCATTCATTAATAACCATGTCGCCACTTGACGGAAAAAAATTGTACGCGAGCACGCCAGCCCAGGCTCCGCCGAAGTTCTTGGCGACAATTCTAATGTCACCTCGGCTCCCGCTGCCGGACGCGCCCCACGACGCGTTGTCGTCCGAGACTTCTGTATACGTGATTCCGGTCTGGTCCGCCCAGTCAGCGAGCGACTGACGAATGAGATTCTTCCCATTTTCGACCGTCCCGAACGCCTCCGCGAGCATGGCGTTAATCACATTGCTGCCACTGGGCTCACCCACGCCACTGGGGATGAACAAACCGTCGCTGGGAATGCTCCAAGTAAGGTTTCTTGGATTGCCTTGCCCGCCCGACCACCGATTAGTCGTATTGAAGCCAAGGGGACCCTGCCCCCAAATCTCCCAAAGTTTGGATTGCACTTGTTTAACAAGGTCAGGATTGGTACCAGGCATGAAGCAAAGGGCAGCTGGAGCCTGAGGATCGATTGACTCCAGAAGCACGGACGAGGTATCGTCCGACTTTTTGCTTCCGCCGATCAATCCAATGACAACCATGGTGATGCCAAGCACACCAAGGAATCCAAGTGACAGAATTGTTTTCAGTTTCATGATGTAACCCTTCTCTTCTCCGTTCTAGTTCTTGAGTAAGTATTGGTGAATAGCCGCCTGCTTTTCAAACGGACGGAATGACCCACGACCGCCAAGTAGCTCGCTGCAGCCTCATCAACGGCCGACCAATTCGATGATTGCCTCGAACGTCGCAGCTGCCCGGTGCGGTTTTATCGGACATTGTAAACAAAATTGTAATTCAACTGACTGGAAATAATTCCGATGGCCCCAACATTTCCTCCAATTAGTATGTTTTCATGCAATTCTGGGGCAATCCGGAAATTGACAGGAATCTTACCGCGGACCGGTTCGAGAGAGGCAAAAAAAATGTCGTTAAATGTGGGAACACTTTCGGCCTTAACGTCCATCGTAATCGATTCTCAAGGACCTGAAAACAGGGACACCAAAAAAATTGAGTTGCTGACGACTGTCAACTTGGGACATGGATTGTTTATCTAACAAGAGGCAATCAAAGACCGAGGCGCACAAGACAGCAGTTGTTGGGAGGCTTTGCGGAGGCTTTGATCAGTTTCACCAACCTGATCCGACGAAACGGCATCAGGTTCGATTGAAGCGTAGAGATCCTTCACCTCGCTCCTCTCGGTTCAGGATGATATCTCAGGTGTCTCGCTTAAACTGAAAGTTCGTTCGAAGTGGTTTGCCCCCTTAATTCAACAATCCAGGCCGTATTTGTTTCACTCAGTTGAGCTCTTTACTCCTCAGTCTTCCTCAAGTTTCATCCTCAAGCGTTCTTTCTCATCCGCAGACAGATCTCGCCAGTCCTTATCGCGAAGCGCCGCCGCCATCGACCACAGGAGGTTGAGTCTCGTGCCCGAATGGCGCTGCCGGACGAGCCGGTAGGCGATGACTGGGCTCAGCCGCTCGAGATCAGCCCTCGTGTCTACGCCAATCTCGTGCAACCACGCCGCACTGGTAGGGCCAAGGTTTCTCAGGTTCTCGACCGGGGTGTCTAAAGCATCCTGTGATGATGACGTCAACACAGTCGAGAACAGGGCTTTCAGTTCCCGCAGGTGCTGGCCCGTGGCTGTGTGGACGATGACCGATTGATTTCGATCGGTTGCCTCAACTTTTCGCACACCGAATCCGTAGCCTTTGAGCCGTTTCCGTGTTTGGGACGCACTTAAGTTCACGTAAAGTTTGGCATGGTTGGCTTTGGACATCGCATTGGCTTCCGGCTCAATTCAATGACGAGCACTTTATTTTGGCTCGAAGTTGCCAGCAACGGATCGAGCATGCGATATTGACTCTGGAGCAAATTAGTTTAACAGGTACTCATCGATGTTGAAGCTTACTTTGTACAAAAGCGCCAAGTTGAAACCACGGATAACTGATGAACATGGATTTTTCTAATCAAAGTTGTTCGTTCACGAAAGTGCTTTTCGGTGGCCATAACTGTTTAATTGGCAGCACTCAATCAGCGCAATCCGTGATTCAACAAATTCAGACATAGCGCAGCCACAAGGTTCTTAAAATCCGAAGATCATCCCGTGGACCGATCCCCATTGCCCGCGGTAAACTGTCATAATACGGGCTTCTTTGATCCAACTCGACATTGCCCTATCGAAATTCCAGGAGAGCTGCCGTGACCTGTTTTGTCCTAACTGCCATTGCCTTGTTCGCCAACTTCTCCATGCTGGAAACGGTATCCATGACGCAGCCTCCGTGCAAGCAGGAACCTGCCGCGGCGACTGCAGAACCAACTAAGATTGAACTTTTCAACGGCAAGGATTTGACTGGTTGGCACGTCGATGTGCCACAGGCGGATAAGGCTCCCGACACGACAGCAACATTCATCGTCCGCGACAGCAAACTCGTGAGCCTCGGCCAACCAAATGGACATCTGATAACCGATGCGAAGTACGAGAACTACCGTCTCCACGTCGAATACCGCTTTGCCGCCAAGCCTGGAAACTGTGGAGTATTGGTCCATGCGTCCACGCCAAGAGCGCTTTACAAGATGTTCCCCAAGTCGATCGAAGTGCAGATGAACCATCGTCACGCGGGCGATTTCTGGTGCATCGTCGAAGATATTACTGTGCCCGACATGGTGAAGCGTCGTGGCCCGAAGGAGAACTGGGGTATCACCGAGGGTAAAGCTCGGCGGATTCTCAACCTGACGGACGACTCGGAAAAACCGCCAGGCGAGTGGAACACGATGGTCATCGAGTGCGTCAAGGACGCCATCAAGGTCTGGGTCAACGGAGACTTGGTCAACCACGGCACCCAATGCACTGCGACAAAGGGCCAAATCGCTTTACAAGCAGAAGGCTCCGAGGTCGAATTTCGCAAACTTTCACTCACGCCGATCACGAAACTGAGCAACTGAAACAAAGCCAAAGATGACCCAAAGATGACCCCTTTTATCAGCCGTTTGGCGAAAAAGCTATACGTTTTACGGCATTCTATCGCTTGATTTCGCGAATCATTGCAGCGCAGTTTGTAATCCTGACCTCACTTCGACTAAAATCTTCTCGGATCAGTCACACACGGCCTCAGCCAGGTGTGTTATGATAAATCGAAACAACCGTCGGAACGTAGCATGGAGATTTGAGAATTCACAAATTCTCTTCGAGCGTTCCGCGGCTTCAATATGGAGAGACGTTCATGGTTAACCGAGTTGTTAAGTCGTTGATGTTTGTTTGTGTGACCAATTGCCTTTTCATTACCGGTCTGTTCGCCGGTGGGACCTGGGCCGTCGGGGGTTGCTTCGAGCCGAATGAAAGCGACCGGACTGTCGTTGAAGTGCCACCTCATGTTCCCGGCGAGGTCATTGTCAAGTTCGTCGAGCAGCCAGGGCCGAAGACGATGGTCAGCGTCGAGACGGTAATCGGCATTAGAGTGCAGTGGCGAACTCTTCGTCACGCTCCGCACGCCAAGGGGATGCCGAACACTCCGCATCCGCTGAGCTACTACCGTATCGCGACGGTGGATCCGCAGGCAGATGTCGTCGCGTTGAGCAAACAGGTGGCAGCGCTTCCTGGAATCGTCTTCGCCAGCATAAACACCATCCCTGAGCCGACACTTATTCCGAACGATCCGTTGTTCGGAAGTCAGTGGGCGCATCAGAAAATCAACACCGAGGGGGCATGGGACATTTCGACCGGCAGCACCGATATCATCATTGGTATTATCGACACCGGATGCCTGATCAACCATGAGGATCTGGCGGACCATATCTGGGTCAACGATGATCCCGTTAACGGCATCGACGATGACAACAATGGTTTTATCGACGACACGAACGGTTGGGACTTCGTGAGGAATAACAATAACATAAGTGACGTTTATGGTCACGGTACGCAAGTGTCGGGCATCACATCGGCCGGTATCGACAATGGCGTAGGCGTCGCTGGCATCGGGAATACAACCATCATGACTTCCAAGTGGTGGCACACTAGTGGCAGCGATAGCTCGATCGCCGAGAGTTGTTACTACGCTACTGACAACGGCGCCCACGTCCTAAACCTCAGCCTTAGTTGCCAATGTCAGCTGCCCCTGACCGAAGACGCAGTGAACTACGCTTACGATGCTGGAGTTGTCGTGGTGGCCGCTTCGGGCAACGCGGGCAGCTCGTCGCCCGGATATCCCGCCGGTTATCCGAACGTAATGGCGGTCGGTGCGATCAATATCAACGACCAGCGAGCCGGCTTCAGCAATTACGGACCGCACCTCGACGTGGGAGCTCCCAGCCCCGGCATCTTGACCACTAGCCACCAGGGAACAACCTCGTACGACTCCAATTTTGGTGGTACTTCGGCGGCAAGCCCGCACGTGGCGGGACTTGCAGCGCTGGTGCTGTCGGTCGACCCGTCGCTTACGCCAGATGAAGTCCGTCAGGTCATTAACGACAACGCCGATGACCTCGGCGCGGCGGGTTTCGACAACTTTTTCGGGCACGGACGAATCAACTGCGCCGCGACGATCGCAGCACTCACACCCCCGAGTGTCGTGCCAGATGCAGTTAGCATAGTGCTCGGCACTGGCAATTCCGGTGGAATTGCAGAACTTACGGAGAGTGATAACCAATACCTGGTTCTCGATCCGGAATTTCTCAATTTTCGATACCAGTTGGAATTCACGGTTGACGCCACCTCGCCATCAGAAACACCTGGAGCACTTGAATTCAGTTACGAGTCCCGAACCTTCAGCTTTGTCGGCGCAGTGGTCCAAAACCTCGAGTTATATAACTACGATACGGCTCAATTTGAAACCGTCGATTCAGGACTTTCGGCTGCTACGGATACGGTGGTCAGCGTGACGCCGAGCGGTGATCCAACTCGATTTGTCGAGGCGGGCACTGCAGCCATGCAGGCTCGAATCCGCTACGAGAATGCATTCCCTTTTTGGGTCTTTAGCACGCAAAACCTTTACCTACCGTATAGGGTCAGAGCTGACCATGTCTTCTGGACCATATCACCCTGATCAAATTCAGGGACATTAACCTCGTTCAACTCGAGCTGCAAGTTGAACGGCGCTACCAACGCTGCAATCGTTCGTGCAGTTGAGCCGGATAACACATTCCTGCGCCAAGAAAGCTGATTGACCCTAGTGTCTAGTAGTCGGCCGCAGCTTGGTTTTCGGATTGAACGTAGTGAGGCGACGAGTCCTTTGCCAAAACTGTTGTATTGAGGGCTCGTCGCCTCGTCCACTTCTACCCGAAAAGTGAGTTGAGACGAAATACTAGTCCATGCGAGCAAATTGCGCGGAAGACAACTCGTTGGTGAGACTCCCATCCGCGTAAACGCGGGATCTTCTCCCCGATTGGCGAGTTACAACCCTTCCCGTTTTTGAGATGGGCGTATCGTAATCTGCTGAATCTCGCTGTTTGTGCCAAATCGCCCAACATGTGCGAAGTTGCCCAGACTTAGTTAATACTGTCCAAAAAAATCGAATTGTCGCTAGTGGCATCGAAATTGCGGTGTAATTGGAGCGCCCTTTGTCCAACAAACGTTAGACGACAAACGATAACAGTCACAAATCGGTCCATTAATGCTACTCAAACGAAAGGGAATATCATGCGCAACTTGCCAGTAATTCTCGCGGTGGTTTTTGTTGCGGTGACGGCGTCATTTTCCTTGTGGAACGCAAGAGCCGATCAACAAGAACCCGATACAACAGTGGTGAAGCAAAATGAGGGTGAAAGTGTTGAGATTCGGTTAGCGCGAGCGCACGTGAAACTTTCCAAATTGGACTTACGCCGTATCCAGGAAGCAAATAAGAAAATACCGAATGTTTTTACCGCCCCATTTGTCGACAACTTTCGATTACATGTCGTGATCGATGAGGCGGAATTGGAGCAACGTCTCAAGGGGCAAGACGCTGACGCCCACCAGACTTGGATTCGAGTTGCGGAAGCCACGGTGAAATTCGCCGAGGCAAATTTAGAATCAATGCAGGCCATCCATCAGCGCAAACCCTCGAGCGATAGCGCAATTCGACTCAAGCGTGCCGAGGTGGTGGCAGAAATAGCCAGGCTCAATCTCGAGAGAACAAAATATTTGGAAGATTCAGAATCCGTCTTGACGCATTTGCAGTGGCAAATTGATGAGCTTCAACATCAGGTTCTTGAGCTTCGAATGCGTCTCTAGCACCCAGAACCTGAACTTTGACATCGAATCATGTCGCACCGTCGAATTCCGGATGGATGTTTTCCTAAACGAACGTGACCCTGCCGGGGTCATCAACGGAACCCATCGAAGAGCTTTGATAATAGTATCGCGAACGGTGTAGCAAAATCTGTTGGATGTCGGATTCACACACGCCCCATCTCGATTTGGCTGAGCCTTCGCCTTCTAACGCGATCATTTCGCCTAAAGTCCGTATTCAGGCCATCTAACTGCGCAAGAGGCCCCTTTGCGCTTTTTATCTGGCTCCAAGAGGATTGAACAAATTCTGCCCCCCCCCCAAATTTGCATGAAATTGCTTGAACAAGTCGTTACAATTTTTTTCATCGCATTATTTTATTTGATATTTGCATTTGGGGGAAAAGATGAACCGATTTAAAGGAACTTGCTTCCATCGTGATTTCGAACGTCGTGCATTTACGTTGGTTGAACTATTGGTCGTGATCGCCATTATTGGCATCTTGATTGGGATGCTGCTGCCTGCCGTTCAAATGGTTCGCGAATCGGCGCGGCGGACTGATTGTGCAAACAAGATGAAACAAATGGGATTGGCTCTCCAAAGTTTTGAATCCAGTTTTGGCTATTTTCCTTCGAGCTACAATGGACAGGATTACGAACCGGGATGGAGTTGGGCGACGCAAATCCTTCCCTATGTGGAACAAACGAACCTGTACAACTTTGGTGATTCGCGACATCTGCTGTTTGGTGAGGGGGCCAATCCCGTAGATGTGCCAACGGAATACAGCCAAACAGAACTTGCGTTTTTTCGCTGCCCGTCCGACAACGGCCCACCCTTGAATCCTCTCCGCCTGAATCACGCGATGTCCAACTATCGAGCCGTCGCCGGACCGACTACCACACCTAGATTTTTTGTCGACTGGGATTTTGGTGGAATCATGTATCAAAATAGCTCGACCACTTTTGCGCAAATCCTTGACGGCACATCCAACACGGTTGTGCTGGGCGAATGCATGTTTGACGAAACGACCGGCAAGCGTGCGGCACTCTGGGCTGGCATGACCGGTCTGCGCTCGGGCGCGATATGGATCAGTGACGTAATGTGGTGGATTGATGCAGAAAGTGCACAGGTTAATGGTGATGCACCCCAAGCGTTCAGCAGCCGCCACCCAGGCGGTGCGATTTTCGCATTTTGTGACGGCTCGACGCGATTTTTTGAAGAAGGGGGTGACATCGAGATCCTGCGCTTTCTCGCAGGCCGAGCGGACGGAGTGATTGTGAATCCTGACTTCTGATTTTTGCGACCTTGCTCAGTTTTGCTGCAATGCAGTGTAAGAACGGAAGGATTGCGAAGTCAAATTCGACGGCTTGCCGATGATTCCTAACCGTCACGACGAGATTCCTGATCCACAGGCAGAGCAACGGCCTAACCGGTCGTCAAGTCAGTTCAGCGTTCGCGCACTCCTGATCGCTACCGCAATTGTTGCCATGCTATGCTTCATCTTCTTCACTCTGCCGGCTTGGGTGGGCGGATTGTTGTTGTTTATCACCATTTTGCTATCGCTACCCGCGACGCTGGCAGCCTTGGTTTACGGGACGGGACGGACGCGCGCATTCGCGGTAGGCGCATCGGCCCCGACGTGTATTATCTTCATCACATTGACAGGACTGTTAGCTCGCGGCGGTCCTTTGTTGAACTTGAACTTTCAGAGTGACGATTTAGGATTAACGATACTCTGCACCATTGTGATTTCCTTCGTCGTGGCCTCCGGTTTCGTGGCCCAGATCGTGCGGGCGTGGTGTTTGCAGCGGCGCGACGCGAACTAGCACCGCGACGGCACCACGATCTCCTCCGCCGGAGCGCTCCGGGGGGTGAATGGTGTTAGGAATTCGTCCTCGCGCGTTGTGCCGGTCGATTGAATACTCGATAGTTTTCTGGAGCTGTTCTGTTTTTGGATCTGGCGATCCGGTTAGCGGCGGGATATCATTTTTGCAACTACTGTTTCTCAGCCTTCCATTGAATTACGCAAAAAAATGGCAGCTACAGCACTTGCAGCAACTGCACCAAAAAAAAACCTTTACGAAAACGTCCTCGAACGATTCGATAGAGCAGCCGACTTGATTAAGCTCGATCCGAATATCCGAGTGATCCTGGCCAATTCCAACAACGAATTGAAAGTGAACTTTCCGGTCAAACTGGATAGCGGAAAAGTCGAAGTCTTCAAGGGTTATCGAATTCAACACAACAACGCGCTCGGCCCGTACAAGGGTGGCCTGCGTTTTCACCCTGCGGTCAATACAGACGAAGTTCGCGCGCTGGCTGCCTGGATGACTTGGAAGACGGCAATCGCGGGAATTCCATACGGCGGAGCGAAGGGCGGAATCCAGTTTGACCCGTTCAACTATTCCGATTCAGAACTTGAAAGAATTACACGCAGATTTACTTTCGCTCTTGGCGATAACATTGGTCCGGAATACGACATTCCGGCTCCCGACGTAAATACGAACGCTCAAATCATGGCCTGGATTCTGGATACTTACCTTTCAACGATGCCTCCACACGAGCGGCAGAGGTGCACCCACGTCGTGACTGGCAAACCAATCCTTTCTGGTGGAAGTGAAGGGCGTGAAAAGGCGACGGGGCAGGGTGTTGTAAACTTGATCGAGCTCTGGGCCAGGGATCACGACTTCGCAGTGAATACATCGACTTACTTTGTTCAAGGGTATGGAAACGTCGGTTCATGGGTTGCCCGCTTACTTGAACCCAAGGGCGCAGTATTGGTTGCGGTTGAAGACGCATCGTGTGCGATTACTAATCCAAATGGCCTTGACGCACAGGCGCTGACCAAACATGTCGAAGCAACAGGAGCAATTAAAGGATTTGCGGGGAATTATTCGGAGGTCGACCATGCGACGTTCATGAGTACCCAAGCCGACTTTTTTATTCCCGCGGCGTTGGAAGGTCAAATCACGGCGGAAACCGCGCCGGACCTGAATGTAAAAGTTGTCTTTGAAGCCGCCAACGGTCCCACCGATCCAGATGGCGGTCGAATCCTCCGCGAGCGTGGTATCGATGTGCTGCCCGACATCCTTTGCAACTCCGGCGGCGTCATTGTCAGTTACTTTGAATGGCTCCAAAACAAACGAAGCGAGTTCTGGGAACTCGAAAAAGTCGACGGGAAACTGCTGGCGAAGCTTTCCCATGCCTACGACAACGTCCGCGCGGCAGCGGGTGAATTCGACTGTGACTGGCGTACCGCGGCCTACGTCGTCGCCCTTCGTCATCTCGAACGCGTCTACAAAGAACGCGGCATTTTCCCGTAATCGGTAGGCCGGTCTCTCCGCACCAATCTTCGTTTTGAGCGCGGCTGGGCCGTATGAAAAAACAGTCTCCAATTTTCCCCGCTTCAATGGGATTCTGCGGCGTAATCGCTCAACTTTACAGGCTGTCGCTGCGGCCCCCAATCACCCGGTGTTGCCTCAAATTGGCCCGCCAATCTGGTTTGGCACTTTGAACATTTTTGATCCACCAAGTTCCAATTCGTCAGCTGGTACCAGTCGCGTCCGATCAGCAGTTGTCCACAATCATGACAATAGGTACTGTCGCACGCCGGGTCGTGAACGTTTCCGACGTAGGCATAGCGCACGCCGTTTTTGATCGCGATATCACGAGCTTTACGCAGAGTTTCAGGTGGAGTCGGCGGAAGATCAAGCATGCGAAAGTCAGGATGGAACGCAGAGAAATGCAACGGGACGTTTTCACCCAATTTCTCGACCACCCACGACGTCAGCTTTTCCAATTCGGCGGACGAATCGTTCAGGCCTGGTATCAATAAAGTTGTGATTTCAATCCAGACATTGGTCTGATGTTTCAAATAGAGCAATGTATCCAACACGGGATCCAGTCGGGAGGCGCAGACATTTTTGTAGAACTCGTCACTGAACGCCTTTAAGTCGATGTTGGCAGCATCCATGTGGCGATAAAACTCGGCTCGAGGCTCAGGGCAAACCTCGCCTGCCGTCACGGCCACGGCCTTGATTGACCGTTCCCGACACGCGTCGGCAACGTCGATGGCGTACTCGTGAAAGATAACCGGGTCGTTATAGGTGAATGCGACACTGCGGCAGCCCAGCGCTTCAGCCGCTTTGGCGATCGTTTCTGGCTGAGCCTGATCGGCCAGCGTGTCGATTTCGCGCGATTTGCTGATATCCCAATTCTGACAAAACTTACAGCCGAGATTGCAGCCAGCGGTACCGAACGAAAGCACTGGTGTCCCAGGAAGGAAGTGATAGAGCGGTTTTTTCTCGATCGGATCGATGCAATAACCGCTGGAACGCCCGTACGTGGTCAACACAATCTGGTCATTTTGACGAGCTCGTACGAAGCAGAATCCCCGTTGGCCTTCGTGGAGTTTGCAAAAACGTGGACATAGATCGCACTGCGCTCGACCATCGTCCAGTCGGTGCCAATACTTCGTAGGAACAGTCCACTGTGAATCATCGTGCTTGGTAATTGGCATGGATCGTCAATTAGCGGGTTGCGCTTTAGAATAAAGGAAGTCATCATCCAATCCTCAGGGCGAAGAGGCTTGTTTTGAATATTATCCGGCCCCCAGCAGTGGCGGGAAAGTTCTACCCGCAGAATCCGCGCCAATTGGAAAATGACGTACGGCACATGTTGGATGCCGCCAACATCGTCGAATGCCAACCCAAGATTTTGATCGCACCGCATGCCGGGTACGAGTTTTCTGGACCCATTGCTGCTTCGGCATTTAAGACTTTGGAATCGCGGAAGGCCATGATTCAGCGGGTCATCATTCTGGGGACCTGCCACAGCAGCCCTGATCCCATTATTTTCACAACCAATGCGGACAGTTTCGAAACGCCACTTGGTTCCGTCAAAACGGACACGAGCTCAATCCAGTCGGCGGTTAGTCAGGGGCTGGCTGTGCTGGACGATCAGGTCCACGAATTCGACCATGCAATTGAAGTTCAGTTGCCATTCCTGCAATTGACGCTCGACAGTTTTGAGATCGCCCCGTTTCTAGTGCGTGTCGCGCCTGTTGAGCAAGTTGCTCGTTTGATCCGACTATTGTGGGGAGGTCCGGAGACAATTATCGTGATCAGTTCGGATCTCAGTCACTACGAGTCATACGA
The DNA here is from genome assembly GCA_024638965.1 of Planctomycetaceae bacterium. Taxonomy (GTDB): domain Bacteria; phylum Planctomycetota; class Planctomycetia; order Pirellulales; family Pirellulaceae; genus Mariniblastus. The sequence continues at coordinate 1,427 of JAHEJI010000014.1, read as the reverse complement.
TCGAGCACTTGCAATTGATCAGCAAACTGCGGAACTGATTGTTGAGCTAGATGGAACGATGCTTGATAAGTCGCGGGCTTGTGGATTCCGAGCGATCGCTGGGGCACTTCAAGTAGCCCGGGAAAAATCCCTGCAATGCGTGAATCTGGATTTGAGAAACTCTGGCGATACCGGTGGTCCCAAAAATCGAGTTGTCGGGTACGGCGCGTTTGCGTTTTTTTGATTGATTGAATGAGTCGATCTTTGCTCTATTTCTTGCCTGAGAAGACGGTCGCGTGCTGCTGAGGAGGCCATTGCCGTATTTTACCATTTTAAAATCGCTGCAGGGTCCTTTTGTTGTCTATCAGGCAGGATTCCTCCAGCAGCCGCCGGATGATCCGAAGAGGCTATTTTAGTTAACTTTTCTCACAGCGCGACGGTTTAACTTTCGGGTTGAGTTTAGAAGTGGACGTGGCAACGAGTCCCCCAGCTTTTCTTTACCAAAGACGGACTTGTGACCTCGTCCACTACCCGAATTTTGAGTTGTGACGGACCACTCGTTCGTAACATATTCTTGTAACTTATTCCGGGTCAACTGATCCAGCGACCGGTTCCGTTTCAACATCTTGCGATTTGAACCATCGCAACGCGTAAGCGGCCAACATCCCGCAGGCGGATAAAACGGTGAGTATCCAGAAAATCTGCTGGTATCCGACCAGCACGTCGCCATTGTTACGCGCCTCACGGATTAGCCAGCCTGTCATCGGGCCCATAAAGATCTCGGGCGTAAACCCAATGAATGAGATCACGCCAACGGCCATACCCGTCAGCTCTCGCGGTGTTCCAGATTCTTCGAGCAATGCGAAATAGATTCCGCGCAAAGCAAAAAACCCGAGGCAACTGACGATCATGTTCATAATCATCAGCCAAACCAGCCCTGGACCCGGTGTCACGAACAGAAACACTCCATAGCTGGCAATCAAAAGTGCAAAGCAAAGCTGAATCGAGTTAGCCACTCCCAAGTACTTGTCGGCGATCCAACCAGCACCCAACGCTGCCAGAACTCGCACGTAACTAATGCGGGATAACAATCTTGCCGATTGGGTCGGAGTTAAACCGTAGGCATCCTCCGCGTACAAGCCATAGTTGTCAATCATTTTGAATGCGCTGTAGGCGGCGATGATGACGACCGCCAGCAGCCAGATAGCCGGTAATCGCAACACAAATTTGAGACGTTTTGACACGCTAAGCTCAGCCAGTTGAGTTGCGTCTGTACTGGAGTCACCGCTGGGCTTCGATTCGGGCACAAAAAACCAGACGCAGGTTGCCGCCAACAAACAATATCCGGCATAAGAATACACCAGTTTTTTTATCGCCGCGGCTTCACGAGCAGCATCAATTGGAGTGTCACTGCCCACCATGTAGGCAAATCCAATCGCGGCGATCGA
>JAHEJI010000141.1 GCA_024638965.1 Planctomycetaceae bacterium | reverse complement strand
CATGAAGCCGGAATCGCTAGTAATCGCGGGTCAGCATACCGCGGTGAATGTGTTCCTGAGCCTTGTACACACCGCCCGTCAAGCCACGAAAGTTGGGGGGGCCCGAAGTCGCAAATCTAACTCTTTGAGAGGATAGCGCCGAAGGTCAACTCGATGATTGGGACTAAGTCGTAACAAGGTAGCCGTAGGGGAACCTGCGGCTGGATCACCTCCTTTCTAAGGATAAATAGAAAATCCAGAGCAGCGTTGGTCACACTCGCAAGAGTGCCCAACAACAAGCTGCTCTGGCCGGTCAAGCTGTGGTGACACACTTGACTTATCCGTGGACATGGTCTTATGGGCCAGTTTAAGAAACTGGCTGGTGAGAGGTCAGCTGTGCTTTCGTAAGAAAGCCACAGCATCTACTTGATTGATAAAAAAAACCGCCGGTTGGTTTCAAGCCAGAGCCAACCGAGCGGTTTTTTTGTTGGATTTCGGATCTTGGCTACATCTACCTTCTGCATTCCTTGTTCTTCATTCTTCATTCATGGCGGGAGGAATGCAGAATGCAGAACAAGGAATTGAAAAGGGTCGGTTTGTTGGAAACCGATTGGTGAAAGTCAGGCTGTCAAATCAGCATCGGATTAATCTGTTCGAGGTGCAATTGTCGGCTGGACGGTTAATCGGTGCCGATTTTTGATTTCCCAGTCTGCCAGATCCTCATTTTGCCCCAATTTCCTGCCGGCAAATGCGGCGGGACTGGGCTTTTTACTGGCGGGTGACAACCCAGTGAAATTATCATGAGACTAGCCGAACTTCATTCATCAAAGTCGGAATTGGGGGGTTTTTATGAACGCGCTGGGTTGCTATCGGTTTCCTAAGCCGGTTTGCCAGGTTTTAGTTGCGATAGTTCTTGCCTCGATTTTTGGTTGTGGCGGCTCTGGCCTAGAAGAAACCAATCTGTTGTCCTCGGTCGTGAATGACTATCCGGCAAGTTCAGAAGCGGAGCAAACAGACGCCAGAGTCGCCCAACAAATGCTTGAACTGCGTCCGTTGATCGATGAAGCCAAGGAACATCTTAAGCAAAATGAACTAGATGAAGCCGTCGAAAAATTTACAACCGTCCTTCAATACCAGTGGTCAGGCGATGTTGACCGGTCGGAAATCAGCTTGCTCAACGGCGAAGTATCGTATCTGCGCGGTCAAGCCTTTCTGGCCAAGGGATTTCCGCGAATCGCGGTCCAAGATTTTAACGATGCGATCAAGTTGGGTGATGTTGCACTCGAGTCACAAGCATACTTCCAGCGAGCAAAGGCCCAGAGCAAGTTGACTCGTTGGTACAGGGCCGTCGCGGATTGCACACAATCGATTCGACTTCAACCTAACAATGGTCAGGCGTTTCAACTCCGGGCCCGAGCATTGACCGAACTGAGAAAATGGGATCAGGCCAGAGCATCGTTACTCGAGGCAGAAAGACTGGGTATTCGAACAACTTTTAAGGTCCCAATTGTCGAAGCCGGTTCTAATGTGGCAGAACAGGCCAAACTGTTTTTGGATCAGGGCAGCCTGGTGGTGGCGCGAGAGATGCTGGAAGGGGCAGTCCTCGGTGACAACAACACCTGGGAGACAAATGTTCTCCTTGCTCGAACGCAGTTTCAATTGAGTGAATACGATCGCGCCATCGTTGCCAGCACACGTGCTTTGGAATTGAATCCGCGAGATGCCGAAGCCTACCAGATTAGAGGTCTCTCATACTTGCGGCGCGGTAAGCCTGATCAGGCCATTGCGGACTTCAGTGCGGCCATTGCTTTGGATGATTCCCTCAGAGAGGATTTGAATCTACAGTTGTCTGAAGCACGGCGTCAGGGTGGGATCGATCCAGCTGTTCGGGCAGAAGCAATTTCCCGGATACAGCAATGGGTCGCCGCACGACACGAAAGTGAGTCAAGTCAGAGCCCATCGGTACAATGGTTGCTGGAAATCATGGAGATGCCGAAATCATCCGATCAAATCAACCACTTGAAAAACTTATTGGCCGAAACTCCCGAGGCCCGCTTTGATTCCCTGAACTGGCTTACCGATTTCTTGATGCTGGACGACCGGTTTCCGGGTGTCGAAGCACTTAGAATGCACCTCGATCGACAATCGCCCGATGTTTCACCATTAGAAAAGCGTCTGTGGTCAGCGGTCGAATCTCACGGCGCGGCGGCAACTCAAAACGTGAATATGTTTCCTGATCTTGCCGCTTATGCAATCGAATACAACTATTACGACGTGTTACAAAAGTGTATTAGTTGGAACCTCTGCCGTTTGAAAATCGATCACCTGAATCAAGCGGTTGAGCAAGAGGATTTACGTTTCCTACGACTAATGTTGCCGAATACTGTTTTGCTGGCCAGCCAAATCGAGGGTCTGCTGCAGCGATGTATCCAGAAAAACAAGCAGGATCACGTCCGATTGATCGTCAACGAGTACCCGCGAAAGCTGACCCACCAAATCATTAAATTTCTCGGCATGGCCGAGGAATTGGACCGCACTCAAATCACGGGCGGGCCAGCCTCTGGCAGGTGATTTGTGTTAGGCATGCCGACGTTGAATGGAATCGACACCTGTTGGCAGGCCTCAATTTGCCTGAGTCTTGTAAAATAGCCTGAGCAAGAGAAAAACCTGCGTTTGGAGCTCGCTGTCTCAGTCATGAAAATTTTTGTTACTGGAGCGACTGGCTTCATCGGCTCAAATCTCTGCCAACGATTGGCTGCTGACCATCATGCGGTCATTGCTCTCTACCGCGATGAAGAGAAGCTCAAACCAATTTCAAGGGTCGTCACACAGTCGGTGCGAGGCGATCTTTCTTCAACGGAGGTTTTGCGCAAAGCCCTAAACGGATGTGAATCCTGTTTTCATTTGGCCGCGCTGGCGAAGCCGTGGGTCAAGAGCCGAGAGGACTTCCACAGGATCAATGTCGTCGGAACTCGAAATGTGCTGCAGGCATGTGTTGACGCGAAAGTCCACCGTGTGGTGTTCACCTCCACCGCAAGCGTATTTGGCCCGTCAGACAATCCAATCGACGAAAGTCACCCGTTTTGCGATCAACTTGATTCCGAATACGAACGAACGAAGCGCCAATGTGAATTCATAATTGATGAGTTTCGTGCCGGCGGTCTCGACATCGTGACCGTGTATCCATCTCGCGTTTACGGCCCTGGCGTACTCAGCCAAAGTAACGCATTAACGACAATCATTAAACAATTCCTCGATGGCAAATGGAACTTGATTCCGGATGACGGCACGGCAATCGGCAACTATGTTTTTGTTGACGATGTGGTCGAAGGCCATCGGCTGGCCTTGCTCAAAAGCCTGCCCTGCGAAAAGTACATTCTCGGCGGTGAAAACCTGAGCATGAATGCAATCTTCGATCGCTTGCAGGCTCAATTGCCATACCACAAACGGATCTGGCACGCTCCAAAGTCCGTGCTGAACTGCTTTGCACGTCTTGAGTTATGGAAAGCCAAACTGTCTGGTTTAAGTCCCCTCATCACACCACCGTTTGTCGAGAAATACATCAAGAATTGGAGCCTGACATCTGACAAAGCACGTCGGCAACTGGGATACCAGCCAAAAACCTTCGATCAGGGCCTGCGAGAGACAATCGAGTGGATCGCGATTTGGTGATCCGCTCATCAGCTCGTAAAATAGAACTATGATTTGACTCAAATGGAGCGAAACAATGTCGGTCGATCCAAATTTCAACAAGTTCACCTACGAACATTACGTCTTGATCCCTAATGACGGAAAACGGCATGAAATTATTGACGGAGATCATTACGTGAACCCAGCCCCAAATCTGTATCACCAGACGATTTCCAAACGACTTCTAATTCAACTGGAGCAAGTCGAAATCAAAAAACTTGGTTGGATTTATGCGTCGCCGGTCGATGTTCAACTAACCCGTTTTGATGTCGTGCAGCCTGACATTGTCGTGGTACTTAATCATCGCAAGCCGATCTTGACGAAGCAAAAGATCGATGGCGTCCCAAGTTTGATTATGGAGATCTTGTCGCCCGGCAACGCCAGTCACGATCGAGAATTAAAGAAACAGCTCTACCAACGCGCGGGAGTTCCCGAATATTGGATCGTTGATCCGGATGAAAAGAAAATCGAACAGTACGTTTTGGAAGAAAGTCGCTATGTGTCGCGAGCAGTCACGAGCACCAGGATCTCATTGTCTGTATTGCCGGAAGTATTAATCAACTCAGAGGGATTATGGGATTTTGATTATTGATGGCAATCAACTCGGCCCATTTTTGTCGCTGCCCTGAATTGTTATCTTCTCCGTTGGCCGCTACTTGTTGTTTATGGCGTAATGGTCCAGGAAATTTGATCGGCCCGGACTCGATACGGGAAGTAAAGATTTTGCGTACTGAAAACCCAAAACGGCAATGAATTCTCGTAGCTGATCCGGGCTTGCATGGCGTTCGTTCCCGCTTGAACAAATCGAGATGGATCACCGCCCGGTGTTACACTGACCGTGGTATCCGTGGCCGTCGTTAGACGCGTATCAATCGTTTCAAATTGCTCCGAATCGTAGTTGAACAATTCGATCTCCTGGTCCACGGTTCCCACAAAGTTGAATGCCCTGGATTCGTAACTGAATTCAAGTGCGTTCGGCGCTGACGATGGCGAGGCCGCATCAACGGTGAATTGCAGTTGGTATCGAAAAGTGAGAAATTCTGGGTCAAAGACGACGTATTGGTCATCGCTATCCTCCAGTTCGGGCACCCCACCGGAGTTCACGTTCCCGATGTCGACGGCAAGATTATTGGGCGAAACGGTCAAGTCTGTCTCGATGACAAAGCTGTTAATCACGGTGTCCCAGCCAAAACTTTCTGAGGTTTCTCCCGTCATCCAAAACGTGGTTCCGTCGAGCGGATCGACGCCGATGTCAAAATAGTCGCCGTATCGACCGTTTGCGACGGTCGAGCTAATCGCGAATTGGGTGGGCGCACTCATCGTGCCGGGTGGATCGCTGGCCAGTCGGCCAGCTGCTTTGACACTGATCCGTTCTGTCGAACTGCAGTTTGCAAAAACGATTGATACATTTCCATTTGAGTTGGAATAAATCGAAGGGAAAAATGTACTTTGTCCCGCTCCCAAATTGATATCGCCCGATTGATCCAGTGTCGGCGCGGGACCGCTGGTTGGCCAATCGCCCACATCGATTTGATACCACCGCACTAATGCTCGACCGCCACTGTCGACGCTATGACATGTATACAGGTTTCCGTCTCGCCAATGAGCATTCATGGACCGCCCACCCACTGTGCTAACCGATCCGCCAGCGTTGTTGACGTTACCCGAACCTGAAAAGCCGGCAATTGGTACGTTGGAAGTTGAAATGGAAGGCGTCCCCAACGGGTCGTTGATCGCAATGATCGTCGCGGAAGTGGAGGTGTTGAAGGCCACGCCGTACGGGGTTGAGTTGCTACCAAAATTCTGAGCCATTTGAACAGTGGAGAAGCTCGTATTGAAGATGTCATTCACCGTGATCGCTTGCCCGGTCAGGAATGGCGTTTTGTCCATGGTTCGAATACCCACGCCGTTTTGTGAGAACCCGAATGAAAACAGATTTCCAGAGATATAGTAACCGTTCGCGTCGAATCCGAACGAAGGATAGTCCGCCCAGTAATCCGTATTTCCAATTCGGAACACACCCCAAGGGCGATACTTGTACCAGATCCCGTTTGGATCATCGTCATCTGAAACGGCGATCGTCAGATAGGATTCATCGATACCGAAATAGACTTCCAAACACATCACCACAAAACGGTTGGCGTAATGATCGTAAAAGCATCTTGGATCGACGCAAAAATCACCAGCGCCTACGGTTTCAAAAAAACCAGGGCTTCCCGTGCTGTCCAGTGTATTCTGAAACTGCATCGTTCCGTCTTTGGTGAAGAACGCAATCTCCGAGTTCACCATTTGGACAAGATGATTGGGGCCAACCGCCAGAGTTGGATCAGGCGGAGTAAAACGGGCCTGACTGATTCCCGGAAAGTTCATTTGCTGTTTCACGCGGTTGAGGTTCGTTATACCGCCCATGGGTTGCAAGTTATTTGGTATTCCCTGCCGGATCTCAGGCTGTACAGGATCCTGTGGTCGAAACATCGACGCAGTTAACAGTTCGCCTTCGTAGGGCTTGGAACGTGCGATTTGTTTTTCAAATTTTGTCGTGTCAATGATGGTCGGTTCATAAACCGTTCTTGACACAGCACCTTCAACAAGCGGAATCGACGCCGGGCGATTGGGGTTAGGTTTTGTGTCGAGTTGGATAGGGGGGAGGTCAGGGATCGAAATCTGATTCGAGGAACTGACATCCTCTTGTTTACAACCGGTCAAAGCCACGATTAACAAGAGTACGAGCGTCAAATGAAATTTCATAATTTTGCCTCTAATGTATCGATCCAGGAATTTGTTCCAAGACATATTCTACTCAATGAGCACGGGTTGCAAATTCATCTAAGATCTGACGGCCCAAATATGAAAAACCAGTTAATCTCCGACGCGTTTCGCAGAGATTTTCGCTGAAATCGTCTCAACGATCCTGTTCGCGCGAAAAGAATCTGGATTTCCTGATGCAAAGTCACGCGCAAGATTTTGAAATGTTCGGTTACTCGGCAGAGATTGGCTGACAAAAAAAGTGGCAGACTAGGTTTTTTCAACACCAGCGTATAATTATGGTCTTTATCATGAACGGCTGGAGCAGCACCGGCGCTATCGATGTCTGGACGGCAAACTCTTAATGTTGAATGGACTCGTGACCTCGCCCACTACCCGAATTTTGAATGATGACGGAATGCTAGGCTGATCTGCAGACCTTCGACCGCGCAGAAACAACCCTGAGTTTCAGCTAAAGTACACATTTTCCTTGATTCAGTGTTTTCCGTGGTTCAATAGCCATCCGCGACAAATCCGCCTGGCATGAACCCCCGCGATGAACGGCCACAAGTCTCCCGTCGGTTGATTAGATTTTCTGATAGTGCGACACTAAGCTATCATTCTTTTGATGACGGGCATCGACGTGTTCACGCCAAAACGTTCCAACCGAACTGGATCGCAATCCAATCCTCATCCATTTACGGAGTTTCCGTTGATCGTTGCCAGCGGATTAGGGCGATCCGGTACTACCGTTTTGCGGAACTGCTTGTGCGCCCATCCGCGGATTGCGGGCTTCAACCTCGAAAGCAACTACATCTTCGATTTGATGCGGGCCGCTGATCAAAATCTGGAATTCGAAGACCGGGTCAAAAACATGCCGGTCAAGGAAGCCGCATATTGGTCCATGCATCAGCAATTATTGCTCAATCTGTTTTGGCCAACTGATCAATGGGCGGACGGAGAAGACGCGAAAGCTATTTCCACTTACTCAATGCTCGATCCTCGGGCAGCCATCGGCTTGAAGAAATCGTTTTCCCAGGTTGCGATCTGCTACATCATTCGCGATGGTATCGAGGTTGTTTCTTCTTACCTGTCTTTTCCCGCGTTCAAAGACATGACTTTTGAGCAAATCTGCCGACTTTGGGCGCTTCGACACGACATGTATCAGTTCGCCGACAAACATCCACACGTCTTTTTATTCCGTTACGAGTGGTTGCAAGAGCGTCAAAAATTCAAGGACCAGTTGTCGCAGGCTTTGGCGTTCGTTGGTTTGAGCTACGACATCGAGTGCGAATTACCGCTTCAAACAATCTATCATCCGACCGTTTTTGCTGGCGAATCCAAACAGGCCGCGTCCGATATCTCCCGGCGAAAAGAGCGTTGGAGGTGTTGGTCACAACAACAACGCGATGAGTTTGTTGTTTTCTGCGGCGAAGCGATGAAGGCCCAGGGTTATGACATCCCCTGGGATTGATGATTTATGGTCCCACACTTGGAACCCGCGGAGCGGCCTCCTTTTCAAAATGCGGGCGTTCGATCAAAACATGAACGGCATCGGGTTGCGTTTCGGATTGTCTTGTTAACCAGACTTCGCTTATGGCGTAATCGTCCAGACAATTTGATCTGCTCTAACGCGATACGGAAGGTAAAGGTTTTGGAAGCTGAACACCCAAAATGGCAACGAATTCTCGTAGCTGATACGGGCCTGCATGGCGTTCGTTCCGACTTGGATAAATTGCGCTGGATCACCGCCCGGTACTACGCTGACCACCGTATCCGCGGGCGAAGTCAGTCGAGTATCAAGCGTTTCAAATTGACCCGAATCGTAGTTGAATAATTCGATCTGTTGATCCACGGTGCCGAGAAAGTTGAAAGCACTGGATTCATAACTGAACTCAAGAACACCGGGCGAAGACGATGGTGAGATAGCGTCAACCGTGAATTCCAGCTGGTATCGAAATGCGATGAATGTTGGGTCAAGCACGACGTACTGGTCATCGCTATCCATAAGTTCTGGCACTCCACCGGAGTTTGCAGTTCCGATATTGACCGCTAGATTTTCGGGTGCGACCGATACAGTGGTTTCAGGCGTAAATTGCACTGCATCGAATGCGTTGACTCTGCCCATTCCGTAATCGTTGTCCATTCCGGCTGGTCCAAGATCCAACGACGAATCCATCAAAATCTGTTTTACGTCGAAGTGGTCCAACTCCGGGTTTTTCTCCAGCATTAACGCGACGGCGCCTGCAACGTGAGGGGTAGCCATTGAAGTTCCACTGTATTGAACATAACTTTGGCAATCGTAATAAGTCGAGGTCGTCTCGACGCCCGGCGCCGCAATTGATGGCTTGATTTTTCCTGTTGGCATAGGCCAATCGTTCCAGGGAGAAATGTCTTGCCAAGTCACTGGACCTGGACTGGAGAAAGATGCCAGCCTGTCGATACAGTCGGTCGCGCCAACCGTAATGATGTCTGGCACGTCCCCCGGTGTTCGAACTGCATCGGGCGGAATATAAAACCCCCTTTCGTTACCGGCAGCGAAGACGAGGACAATCCCCGTCGCAATTGAGTTTTCCATGGACGCTCGCCAAACGGCGCGATCTGGATTCGCAGCATGCGGCCAACCCCAACTGGAACTGACAACGTCGGCATCGTTGTCGACGGCGTATTGAACACAGGCCAACGCAACTGATTCGCCCGACAGGTTATTCCAGAACTTGAGGCCCATAATTGCTGCACCTGGAGCAATGCCGGTTTGAATTCCGTTGGTTCCAGTGCCGGCAACCGTTCCTGTCACATGGGTCCCGTGGCTGTTGTCATCTGCAATATCAGGTGTGTTGTCACGAAAATTCCAACCGTTGATATCGTCGACCTGACCGTTATTGTCGTCGTCTTGTCCGTTGTTGGGAATCTCGTCCAGATTAATCCACTCACGTCCCGAAAGATCAGGGTGCTCAAAGCAGATTCCCGTATCTATGACTGCTACGACGACTCCATCACCAGTAAATCCAAGTTCATTCCAAACACGTGGGGCTTCCATCAGGTCGACCCCGCATTCAGTACTGCCGCCTGCAGTGATGAGAGGCGATTGTGGCTGGATTATTTTTCGATCAGGCAAGACCGGAAAGATCTCTTCGCCGACAAACGATTCCAGGCTGATGCGGGAAATGTCGGTTCGAAGAGCCAGCTCTAACGCAGTTTCGCGGTCGACCTCAACGGCCACAAAATTATGCAGCCAAAACGGCCGGATCAAACTGGCTTGTTTTGCATTTTCCTTGCCATTCAAATAGGTTAGTAAATCTTGTTGCGTACGATCGGCAACATTTTTGAGCGCCGAGATAACTGCGGCGCGACGCTCGGCCTTGGTTGGCAATGACTGGGCTGCGCCCATTTCAAGATTTGTGACTTGTTGTTGCATCGTTATCAAAACCGGCACCAACTCGCCCGGATCCATCTCTTCCAGGTGCTTGACCAGATTCGGCGCGAGAATGCCGTCTTCCTGGGCCAATGAAATCTGTACAAACGCAATTGACAACATCGCACAAACAATCCAACAGATGCTCCGGGCAAGCATTTTGCACATAGAAGAGTCCCCTATTCTGTTTCCTGGTTGATCAGCAAAAAATTCGAAGTCGGCATCATCAGCGATCGTATGCCTGCCATGCATGCCGTCATTTTGACTTGACGCCAATTATAGTCACTCATACTCGCCGAGGAAAGAATCCTTCGAGTAACGACCACTTGAACGCCTCAAAAGCCACTTTGGGTCGACAATTCGCCTCTGCTCTTTTCATTTCTTCCCCTACCTACGGCAAACAACGATCAGCTATTTGCGCCTTGAACGGAGCGATCGTCAATTAATTCAGCTATTTGAGCGAGCGGCTTCGGTGTCTAAACAACATTTTTGTGTGGCAATCTGTGGGCGATAAGTTAAAGTCGTGCGTAGGCGCAATGGAGAGCTGGTCGCGAGAATTGGAACTAGCTCGCAATCAACCAAGTCTTATTTAATGATGTGACCCATGCACGAATTGCCAATGCCGGAAATTGAAATCAAGCGGTTGCTCGATTTCGTAAGCAAAAACGATGCGTCCGATCTTCACTTAAAAGTCGGATACGCGCCCTATCTGCGGATTGGCGGCAATCTGAAAAAAGTGGAGTCGCCACCGATTCCCGACACACATTACATGGAACAGATGATCAACACGTTGCTGCCGCCCGACAGAATGGCGGAATACGAAAAGAGTGGAGGCGTCGACTTTGCCGTCCGCTCGGACTCGGGCGACCGTTTTCGAATCAACGTCTATCGAACCGGCGGCAACATGCATGCGGCCTTTCGACGAGTTCAAAACAAAATCCCTGATTTCGAGGAATTGAACCTGCCCGAGATTTATCGAGAGACAATTTCGAAAACACTGGTCGGTCTGATTTTGGTGAGCGGGGTGACGGGTAGCGGAAAAAGTTCGACGTTAGCCGCCATGCTCGACTATATCAATGAACATCGAAATCTGCACGTGATCACAATCGAAGACCCCGTCGAGTACGTTTTCGAACCTCGCAACTGCATTATTTCGCAACGGGAAATAGGCATTGATGTGCCGACGTTTCCCGAAGCATTACGATATGTCGTTCGCCAAGATCCGGATCTGATCATGATCGGCGAAATGCGTGACAAAGAAACGATGTTGGCGGCCCTCATGGCGGCTGAGACTGGTCACCTGGTTTTGGGGTCGATTCACAGTAGTGACGTGCAACAGACTTTTTCCCGGCTATTGGAGTTTTTTGACCGCGACGAACACACGTTCATCCGCAGCTCTCTGGCCAATAGCTTAACGGCAATCATGTGTCAGCGATTGATGCCCGGCGTGGAAGAGGGGACGCGCTTTCCGGCAACAGAAGTCTTATTGGGAAATTCTCTTGTCCGAGAAAAAATAGCGCGCGAAGAAGATGAAGATATACCGTCGATTATGAATGTCAGCACGGAAGAAGGGATGCGTAGTTTCACCTATTCTCTGGTGGAATTAATCAAAGCCGAAATCGTTTCGCGCGAAGTGGCGATGGACTACGCGCCCAATCGCGAAGGATTGATTTCAATGCTGAAAGGAATTACCTCGGCCGAAGGCTTGATCGGTCGGCTGCGTACTTAATCTTGTTGAAACGAGCGCAGTTGCAAATTGCCCCATTTGCAAATCCCTTGATCTCAAAACAATTGAGACAATTGTTGCTACACTGTGCTCGACCCAAAAATAGGGTAGATGTAGGAAATTAAGGAATGCAAACTTGCTGCACTTGTCTTTCCAATCGGCAAGCGCGAGGTTATGAACGATGTGACGAGCGTTTTTTCGGCAATCGAAAACGGTGACTCCAAAGCTGTGGATCAGTTTTTGCCGCTGGTCTGCCAGGAACCAAAATTTGGCTCGTTTTGATGGAAATTACACTCGTTTTGATGAATATTCACTTTCTTGGATAGTTTTTCGTTTCGTTTTCTGCGGCAAAATCCATTGGTACGTATGGATGACGTTCGTTCGCAACGTCGTTGCCCGTGAGTCGTCCAAAACCTCGAATCCAACAAAGGAACTGTCATGTACTGTTTCAACGTTTCAAGAATCTCGTTTCTGGCATTTGCGTTCGTTCTAATTTCTGGTTGTGGAGACTCGCAGTCAACGGCTGAAAAGGCCGAGCAACCAAAACAGGCGGTTGACTCGCAAATGTCTAAAACCGTTGCGGTAGATTCGCCCAAGACAGCTTTACCGAAACCAGAAACGCCAACGTCCGTTCCAACTGTGTCGGCAGCGTCGCCAGCAGAATCACAACCGCCAGCTTCGTTGTCGGCAGATTCGGCGCTCGAAGATTCGACCGCCGTCGAGGCCCGCTCCTCGGCAAACAAGACTTCCGCAGACCAACCAACAGAAACGAACGAGACTCCGCATCAGCCTGTCGCTCCGAACAAAGCTGAGATCCAGGATAAATCTGAAGGGGAAACGCCAACAGCAACGAGTCCCTCAACCGTCGCCGAAGTGATGAGCGCTCTGGACGTTGGCAATTTTCCCACTCCAAAAGGCGCTGAGCAGGTATCGGTATTCGGCGCGAGTTTGCATTACAAAACCGACGCCGACCTAGACCACGCACATGTTACGGTTCAGGATGAATTGCTTAAGCGAGGTTTCACCGCTGGCGAGTCGCTTCGGACCCAAAACGCGTCAATTACGGTTCTAATTGATGACAAACCAGGAACGATCTTTCTGATGAGTTCGCTAACCGGAAACGCGACTCATGTAACCTTTCATCATCGCCAGGGTCTAGATGGTTCGCAGGTTCCAACACTTCGAGCAACGGGTGAGATTGATCGACGCGTCGATCAAGTCAGCTACATCACTCCGATCGGTGTGCTGGAGGGACAGAGCCTGTTGCGGTCCAAGATCGAGGCGGAAAACATTTCGATTGCCCGAATGTCACATGGCAACGGGATCGTACAAGAGTTCTTCAAAGACGAAATGAGATGGGTTGCCAGTGTTGAGGAAACACAAGACATGGAATTCGAGATGCCCGATCGCGGACAATCGAAATACACACGGATATCGATTGCTAGTTCGGCTTCCTTTGATAGCTCCAAATTGCCCACACCAGGCGAGATTGAAAAAACCGCACAGCCTTATAACTCGATTTTTGGCCACTACAGATACGTTACGTCAGCGAATGCGGCTGACGCGGTCAAAGCTTGTCGAACCGAATTACAAAAGGCGGGTTGGCAGCCAGTTGAACCACTTCGCCCGTCGATTGGTGACAGGCAAGCTCTGCTGATGTGGAACGGTTCTCTGATCAGAGTCGTTGCGACAGAGTACAAAAATGGGCGAACGCATATCGATTATTACTCGTCGTTGATGCCCTTCGATCTTCCGTCAGGCATTGAGACGCGACTGGTTCGCGTCGATACCGCATCGCCGAGAATGTTCTTTGTGGCATCGGCACCCCCATCCAAAATCGCTGAGTTCTATGCAACCCATATGCCGGCGGTGGGCTGGAAACCGGACAATGCCTTTCGACTGGAAGAATCTAATCTGCACAAACAGTTATTCCGCGGAAGTCATTACCAGCCCGTTTTGCTCGAGATTGAAAACAAAGATCCAGCGACGACTTGGGTCGAGCTACGTCCAATCGATTTCGGAGCCCTAACCGCAGCGTTTGACAAGGCCGAGGAAAGTGAAACACCCATAAACGAAAACAAGGCGCCTGAAAACTCAGTGGCTACGGCGGAACCGGATGCCGGGGCCGAATCAGTTGATTCGCAGCCCGATACATCAGCGGCAATGCCCGCTGACATCGAAAAAGAAATGCGGAAACAACTTGAAGAAGCGTTAAAAGAGATGCCCGAAGGCATCGCCAATGAAGCCAGAAAACAGTTTGAATCGACTCTAAAAGCCGCTCTAGCCGAGAATCAGGATAGCCATGCGACTGAGAATCTCGACGAAACTACAGAGACTGATACGCCCATGGAAGAAGAAAACGTCACCCAACCTCATGCTGTCGTACCAGCCGACAAGATCGCGGCTAAAGACTTTCCAATTCCAGCCGGAGTCGCTAACGTCACTCGCGACTTTGAAATGATCACGTTCAAATCAGAAAACGTTGAAAAGAATGCCAAGTCTCTTATTGATAGCCTGACGGAACTGGGTTGGAAGCGTCGTGGCGATCAGATCGTAGACAAAGACATGGCCATGCTAAGGTTCCAAAAAGGAACGGGAACGATCAATATCAGCCTGATCCTGGACGATCGAAACGATCCGCCAGTTCATGCTGTTATTCAAGGCGATGGCCTTTGGTTTCCAGAGTCGGCCGAGTTTGCAGGCGAACCCGCGGAGGGATTCGAGGAAGATATGGAGGGATTCGAAGGGGACGCCGGAGGATTTGATGAGGATATGAATGAATTCGATGCGTCGGATGAGGACTTGTTCAAAAAGCCGACTGAGTTCGAAGGACTCTCACTACCCAAGGACATCGATTCCCTAGTAAAAATGGGTTCGCAATTTCGCACAGAACTGGTAACGAGTGCAGAATCTGATCTAAAAACATTGCACGACTTTTTTGTTGAGAAAGCGAAAGAATCGAATTGGAAAATCAAATCCAACGTTTATACCGAAAACCAGAATTCAGTGTTAACTCTTACGAACGACAAGGGTGAAATGCTCGTCGATTTGCATAAGTACGAAGGTGAAGTTGAGATCAAACTCGCTTTTCGCAATCCGACTTTGGCGAAGGAGCACGGATTTCTGCCTCCCGACGGAAAGGCCCGAATCATTCTCGCCAATGCGTCGGAAGTCGAAGCGACGATTACGGTCAATAAAAAGGAATATAAGCTCGCTCCGGGGCAAGGTGCCGAAAAACCAGATGAAGGAATCATCCTGGACGTCGCGCCAGGTACCTACCGCTACACGATCAAGGGCTCAGGTCGTGAAGAACAGTCCGACAAGCTGAAAGTGGTTATCGGTGGTTCATGGGGTTTGGTCGTATTTCCGCGGCAAGGACATATGGCGGAGCAAATTTACTAATACATGTAATCTTAGTCGAAGATCGTAGTCTTAATCATAGTCCCGTCACGTGTTGGGGAACAACTTCTGCCCTCGAAATTCCTTGTTCTGAATTCCGCATCCATGTAATCGGTATTGGAAAACCGAATATCGAACACGGAATTATGAATTCAGAAGTATGCCATTGTTTCGGGCGTCGGTCGTGTTGGGACTACGATACTTGTCGCGCAAAAGAAACGCTCTGAAGCAATTGCGACTTCAGAGCGTTCTGAGATTTATTTGGTCATCAATCGATATGCTCTCTGCAAGAAAAGACAATCGCTTGACGATCAATTAACAAGGCTAATTTTCTTCCCAGTACATTGAATCGATGAACAGGCGAACGGGACCAGCCGTCGTCTTGGCGCAGGTGATCCGCGCTTTCACATTGCCTTCTCCATCGACGTAGTCGCCGGCCGAGTTGTCCACTGTCTTGCAGTAGAGGGCGTCCGGCGGTCCGTCCGCTTGAGCTGCGAACACCGACTGCTCGTATTGTCCGGTCGTGTAGTTGAACAGGGCCACTGTGATGAAAGCAGTACCGTTCCCTAAAGTGGGGTGACCTTCGAAACAGAAGGTAAGATCGCCGACGCCATCCGCTGGGACGGCACCGTCGAGTTCGACTGAGATAGCTGGCGGCGTAAACGCGGCGGCAAACACGGTACTCTGGAGCCCCCACCACACGTCATCGGCGTCACAGGAATTGG
>JAHEJI010000140.1 GCA_024638965.1 Planctomycetaceae bacterium | reverse complement strand
GGGCAATACCGTCACCAGGATAGACTCGGTTGGCATCACCGATTTTATCCCGCTGTGGCTCGGCCGGATAATCGTTCATGTGAAAAGTATGCATGGCCTGACCAGCGATTAATCGCAATCCTTTGAATGACGAGCCGCCTTTGTAAATATGGTAGACATCGGGTAGCAAACAAGCGTTGGGGTGACCGCTTTCCGAAGCCACGTAGAGCAACTCGCCAATTCGATGCAGCGACTTTGAGAATCCCCATAGTTCAAGCTGCGGCGTGACACCGATCGATTCGCCGATTTCAAGGAGCGTACGGTACCGTTCAGCGGCCCGATCGAGATCAAGATCAGACTGCTCCGTCGCCCCGACTGGAGGGGCCGCGATGAACGAACCTCCAACCGCGCGAACCAGATCCATATCGCGCCTGGCGTTTTCCAATCCCTTTTTCCGCCGTGTCTGGTCGTCGACGATCCATTCGGCAAATCCAATTGCGCTGGCGACGGTTAGTCCTGCATCCGAAATCCGTTTCTTGAGATCTTTGATTGTTAC
Source organism: Planctomycetaceae bacterium (assembly GCA_024638965.1). GTDB lineage: Bacteria > Planctomycetota > Planctomycetia > Pirellulales > Pirellulaceae > Mariniblastus. The sequence continues at coordinate 15,203 of JAHEJI010000140.1, read as the reverse complement.
TCCGTTTTTGACTTCCGAATTGATATCGCGCGTCCATGGTTCGATCCCCTGATAACCCGCTCCGGCCGCGATTTCGATCATCTTCCTAAGTGGTAGTTTGTGGCCGCTGATCGTGCTGGTGTTTAAGCAATAACCAAAATCAGGTTCACGATGTTTCAGATCCCGGTAGATCGACGTATCGGGCGATTCGGCAATCGTGGTAGTTGCAGCGACCGAGGCACTGAGGCCGGTAACGAATTGGCGACGGCTGATGTTCGAGGACATTTGTTGGAGACCGTTTGACTAAATCCTGTAATTAATAATGCAATCCATAGTTTCGACTTCAAGTGAGTGCCAATCAATGGGCGGGCCTGCGAAGCGGGGACTGATTCGTAATCGTTTAGCAAAACGAATTGATATGTAATACAATGGCTGAAGCTCAAATCATGGCAAGAATTACATTATGAATTCGATTGCGAAAACAACTTCGGCCATTATCACGATCGGAATGAGCTTCCTTGCGATTGGTGTTCCGTTTGGACCGCGGCAAGATATCGAGCGAGCAAAACCGGAACGAGTTGATTTCGAACGTGATATCTATCCTGTTCTTGAAGAACGTTGTTTTGATTGCCATGGTCCAGAAAAACAGGAAGCTCAACTCCGACTAGACGCTAAAACAACTTTCGCGATCGGGGGCGACTCGGGCAAACTGGTTCACGAGGAAGCTGCAAAAAGCTTGTTGTATCGCCGTATCGCCGGCATCGGTGACGACGATCAAATGCCGCCCGATGAACCGCTGACCGAAAAACAAATCAGACTTGTTCTCCGCTGGATTGAGCGAGGGGCCAATTGGCCCGATGCAATCGGGGCGGACGAACCACGGCCACAAGACCATTGGGCTTATGTAGCTCCAAAACAGAGTCCGTTACCCCAAGTCGTGCAAAAATCGTGGATCAAAAATCCAATCGATCATTTTGTTTTATCGCGTTTGGAACGGGAACAGCTCCAACCCTCAGCGACCGCAAACAAGCCCAAATTACTTAGGCGGTTATACCTCGATTTGATTGGCATTCCGCCCAGCGTAGAACAGATCGATGCATTCTTGGGCGACGAAAGTCACACGGCTTACGAGAACGTGGTCGATCGACTCCTGGCCTCACAACACTACGGTCAGCGGTGGGCAACACCCTGGCTCGACGGTGCCCGTTATGCAGACAGCAACGGGTTCCAGGCCGACCAGTATCGAGAAGTTTGGCCTTACCGGGATTGGGTGATCAATGCCATCAATAACGACATGCCGTTCGATCAATTCACGATCGAACAACTCGCCGGAGATCTTTTGCCCAACTCAACGATCTCCCAACGAATTGCAACCGGGTTTCATCGTCAAACGACGTGCAATGTCGAAGCAGGTGTCGATCCGGAACAAAACCGGATTAATCAAGTGATCGACCGGGTGAACACAACCGGAACGGTTTGGCTCGGCACAACCCTCGAATGTGCCCAGTGCCACAATCACAAATACGATCCGTTTACCCAGCGCGACTATTATCGATTGTTTGCCTATTTCAACAACACACCGGTTGAAGTCAAACATACGACCGCGACCACTTTCGATTTCTATGGACCAAAACTCAACGTCCCGCTGCCGCCTGACGCGACGAGTGCGCAACGTGATCTCAAAAAACGGTTGATTGCGGCGCGAGATGGACTGTCCGAATTGATTGCAAGACTGGTTGACCGACAACCGGGTTGGGAAACTGTCCAACGGAAACGGCTTGAACAGGCATCAACTGACCATGATTCGCCATGGATCGTTGCAAACCCGATCAGGTTTACGTCAACAGGCGGCGCATCTCACACCATGCTGGCCGATAATTCGATTCTTGTCGGCGGCAAGCGCCCCGACAAAGATACTTATCGAGTCGAAATGAAAGTCGATGTTTCGAAAATATCGGCGATCAGACTGGAGGCTCTGATTCACCCGTCCTTGCCAGGCGAAGGACCCGGCCGTCATCATCCCGAGCGTCCGAATTTCGTGCTGAATCAATTTGGGTTTTCGATCAAATCGGGTAACGCCGATCAAAAAAAGAACCGCGAGGTCGGACTGACCACGGCTTGGGCAGATTATTCTCATCCAGACTACCAGGTCAGTGGCGCTATCGACGGAAACGACAGCACCGGTTGGGCAATTCATAAAGAATTTCACCAGCCTCACGTCGCGATATTTGAACCAACAGTTCCGGCAACCATTGCGACAACTGACGAACTGATATTCAACATAAAACAGAATCATGGCGGAAGCCGAACCCTGGGTCGGCTGCGAATTTCTGTTTGCCAGAACGATGATCCGCCAAACTCTGCCAGGGCCGATGACTCGTTACCAGCGAATATTGTCGAGATCCTGATGATCGCTGCTTCGGGCCGAACGGAGGATCAGCAAGCCGATTTGATGGATTACTTTCAGCGGCTGCAACCCGAGTTTCTAGAACTCGAGCGAAAGGTCACGCAACTGAAAATGGAACTTGGCGAATCGTTGTCGGCCACATCGCTGGTGATGGTAGAAGATCAGATGCGTGAGACGTTTGTTCTCGATCGTGGTGATTTCCGGAGCCCGAAAGGAAAGGTGTCGCCAGGCACACCAGCCATTTTGCACAAGTCTTCGGAAGAGACGTCGGGCGATCGTTTGGAATTTGCCAAGTGGCTGGTCAGCGACCAAAACCCGTTGACCGCGCGGGTGATCGTGAATCGCTGGTGGCAGGAATTTTTCGGCAACGGGATCGTGCGGACTCCCGAGGACTTTGGCACACGGGGCGCTCGTCCAACCCATCCGGGGCTGCTCGATTGGCTGGCCGTTGAGTTGATCGAAAACGGTTGGTCTCGCAAGAAAATTCACAAGTTGATTGTGATGAGCGCGACTTATCGACAGGATTCCCGATTTACGGATCAGCTTCAGGCGCTTGACCCGGGTAACAGGTTGCTGGCTCGCGGATCCCGGTTCCGTTTATCGGCTGAACTCATCCGCGATAACGCACTTGCCATTTCCGGGCTGCTATGTGAAACCATGGGCGGGCCGCCGATTTATCCGCCACAACCCAATGGTGTTTGGAGGCACGTCGGTCGAAATGCTCCCAAATACCAAACCGATACCGACGAGGATCGATTTCGTCGCGGACTCTATGTTGTCTGGCGTCGCAGTGCACCGTACCCGAGCTTTGTTAATTTTGACGCACCGGATCGGGCGTCGTGCGTTGTGAAACGAAGTCGGGCGAATACACCGCTACAGGCTTTGTCGTTGCTCAACGACGAGGCGTATGTCGAGATGAGTTGGGGGTTTGCCCGGGAAATTGCGGCTCGATCTGGAAACGACATTGAACAAAAAATTCGATTTGCGTTTCGCTGTTGTGTAGCACGACAACCGACAACTGAAGAACTTCAACTGCTTTCAATGATTCACGATGATGAATTGAGCAGCCTTAGTCTTAACCAAGAAAAAACACGTAAGCTCATTGGGAACACACCGCTTCCCCGTGACACGTCGGCGGTACAATTCGCCGCGTGGTTTTTTGTTGCGAATGTTCTGCTAAATCTGGATGAGACCATAACCCGAGACTAAATCCAGCGCACCGACGGGTGGAAACGTATGATGAATCCACAACTTGCTCAACTGAGAGATCTTACTCGCCGCGAACTGCTGGGTCGGCTGGGTACCGGACTGGGAAGCGTCGCGCTTTCCATGATGCTGGCCGGCGAAAACCGGGCGAGTCAAACGCGTTGGCAGGATGCGTTGGATGCCGTTCCGCATTTTGCTCCCAAGGCAAAAAACGTGATCTTATTGCATTTTGTCGGTGCGCCCTCGCAACTGGATTTGTTTGATAACAAACCGGAGCTAAGAAAGTTTGACGGGCAGCGCTGCCCTGAAAAATATCTCGAGGGAGCTCGGTTTGCATTTATCCGCGGCAAACCGAAATTATTGGGAACGCAATTTGATTTTCGGCCTTGTGGTGAATCGGGACTGGAACTGTCGAGTTTGCTTCCAAACCTGTCGCGGGTCGCTGACGAAATCGCGTTAATCAAAACTCTGCACACGGAGCAATTCAATCACGGACCGGCGCAGCTGTTCTTCCATACGGGCTTTCCCAACTTTGGTCGCCCCGTAATGGGTACCTGGATCAGCTACGGGCTTGGCAGCGTTAACCGCAACCTGCCTAATTTTGTCGCGCTCATAACTGGCAGCATCGGCGGCGCAGGAAACAGCATGTGGGGCAGTGGATTTTTGCCGACATCGCACCAAGGAGTCGAGTTTCGCAGCCAAGGCGATCCCGTGCTGTTTCTATCGAATCCGGCTGGGATCACAACGTCGGATCGCGGTCGAATGATTGACAACATCAACAAACTAAACCAGGCGAATCTCGCCAAAGTCGGCGATCCGGAAATCGCCACGCGAATCAATCAGTACGAACTTGCATTTCGGATGCAAGCTTCGGTACCGGAGTTGATGGACATTGCGAGTGAACCAAAAGCGATTCACGAAAAATATGGCGTCGAACCGGGTAAAAGCAGTTTCGCCAACAATTGCCTGCTGGCGCGTCGACTGGTCGAACGCGGTGTCCGTTTTGTCCAAGTCATGGACCAAGGCTGGGATCACCATGGCTCGATTTTTGCCAACCTCCCGAAAAAGACACAACAGGTGGATGGACCCATCGCGGCTCTGATCGAAGATCTGAAACTGCGCGGACTGCTTGATGAAACGCTCGTTATCTGGGGGGCCGAATTCGGACGTACACCAGTGCTTCAATCGGATCGTGAAAAAGCGGGCCGGGATCATCACAAAGAAGCGTTTTGCGTTTGGATGGCAGGCGGAGGAGTCAAAGGAGGAACTGTCGTGGGCAAGACGGATGAGCTGGGCTATTTTCCCGTCGAAGACCCCGTCTCCATGCACGATTTTCATGCGACGATCTTGCATCTTCTGGGCGTCGACCACAAACGGTTGACGTTCAAGTTTCAAGGTCGCGACTATCGGCTGACCGATGTTGCAGGTGATGTGCTCACAAAGATTTTGGCCTGATTGAAGGAATCGCATCACCACATTTGTCGATGTGGCTGTGCGAGTCCCCTCGCTCAGATCGGTCGAAAGACCGACGACCGAATACCCTTGTCGAGGTGGCTGAAACGCGTGGGTTCGATTCACGAATACGTCATGACTATCAAACCGTCGTCAGATTTTCCACTCGTTTCTCAACCTGTCTCAAACGGGCCTCGATATCCTGCAGCATGTGAATGATCAGGATGTGTGTTTTTTTTGCATCAATTCCAACGGGACTTGTATCGCTGTGAATTTGTTTGGCAATTTCTTCGTAGCGTTGTTCGTCAATTTCCATGGGTCTCACTTTGATCTTGAAAGTTCTGGGGCCAAACCACATTTTAACCGTCAACGGCGGGATCGGTAAACAAGTTCATTTCGGGGCAATTTCTTGCCTGGCTTATTCAACCAACCGCCCCAAGAGTCGAATCGATGGAATACAATAGTCGGTTCAATCGTTCATGAAATTTAAGGGGGGAACCTTCAGGAAACGTTTTAATGATCCGATACTCATTTCTTGTCGCTATTTGTTTGCTCGGAATTTGTTCCACACGTCCTGTGACTGGAGCGGATTCACAACACCCAAACATTGTGGTCATCTTGGCCGATGACATGGGTTTTGGCGAAGTCCAACATCTCAATCCGAAGCGGGGCAAAATTCCAACCCCATGTTTGGATGCGATTGCCAAACAAGGAATGATCTTTACTGACGGACACAGTGGATCGGCGGTTTGCACGCCCACGCGATACGGTTTGTTGACTGGGCGTTATGCCTGGCGGACGCGATTGCAAAAGGGTGTTTTGACGGGCGGCGAATCATTGATTAGCGAAGACCGACTGACCTTGCCCAAGATGCTCAAGACCCGAGGTTACCACACGGCCATCATTGGCAAATGGCATTTGGGGATGCTTTTCGATGGCGAAAAAAACGCAAAACGGGGCGTTCCAATCGGCAGCAAAGTAACTCACGGACCACTTGATCGTGGTGGTTTTGACGAGTTCTACGGCTTCCACCATGCCAGACAAATGGATCTTTGGATCGCCAATGACGTTGTCGAAGGACACATAAAGCCAATTGAGATGTTACCCAAGTTGACCAAACAAGCCGTTCGTTACATTGAGAGTCGCCAAGGCAAAACGCAACCGTTTTTCTTGTATATTCCCTGGAACTCTCCTCACAGTCCCGTTGTGCCAACAGATGAATGGCAAGGGCAGAGTGGACTCAACGAACACGCTGATTTTGTGATGCAGACTGATGACAGCTTTGGACAGGTCTTCCAGGCGTTAAAGGATAACGGCTTCGCCAACAACACATTGGTCATTTGCAGTTCCGACAATGGCACTTCGGGACCGACTTCGAAGATAAAAGAACTGAAACAGCTCGGTCACTTTTCAAGCGGCGATTTGCGGGGATCGAAAGCCGATATCTGGGACGGCGGCCACCGGGTTCCGTTTATTGTTTCTTGGCCTGGTGTGATCAAACCCGGCGATCGCTGTAATCAGATCGTCTGCTTGACGGACGTGATTGCCACAGCGGCGGAAATAACAGGTTTTGTAATGCCACCAGACGCCGCCGAGGACAGTTTCAGTTTTCTATCGCTGTTGCGTGGTGGAAAATGCGGCGCGCGAAACGACGTCATTCACCACTCGGTGTCGGGACGATTTGCGATCCGCCAAGGCCATTGGAAACTGGCGCTGTGTCCTGGTTCGGGTGGCTGGAGTCCACCAAAAGACAATCAGGCTTTGAAAAACGGGGCTCCCAAATGGCAGTTGTACGATTTGCAAAACGACCTCGGCGAGTCGACTAATCTTGTGGACCGTGAACCGGACAAAGTGCGAGAGATGTTAGCGCTGTTGAAACATCAAGTTGCCCAAGGCCGTAGCACGCCCGGACCAAAACGGTCGAATGACGTTAATGTCAATATCCAAAAAAACTTGTTCGACAAAACCAAGAACTGACCGCGAAGCGGACTTCAGTCGACTTTTTGCCCAACCATCCAGAAGACGTCGCCCATAAAGTAAGGAACTTTCAAGCCTTTTGGAATCAACGCCAATGGAGAAGCTGCAATCCTGCCGATTGTCGAATCGCGCAACGAGTGTCTAATCAACGAAACGCCGTTACCAAGGCTGATCCATTTGGTTGGGCGACCGCCTTCGATCACTTTGAACCCCGAATTCTCCAGCATCGACTCTAGGTGCTTTTTTGTGTACCAATGCAAAACCGAGGGAGGATTGTATTGATGCCACTTTTTGCCGAATACTCGCGCGGTGATGCTTTTGCGATTCCAGGTTTCGATCAATAGAAATCCGTGTGGGCGAAGCAAACCGTGAATTTGTTGCAAGCATTGAACTGGTTCCCGCAAATGTGAAAGTACCTGAATTAATGTTGCCGCGTCAAACGGCGCGAGATCGGTATCATTGTTTTTCAAATCTTCGAAGGCACCGTGAATCACCTCAACGCCAAGTTTGTTTTTGGCGAATTCCGCCATCGACCGATTGGGCTCGACGCCCACAGTGGCCCAGCCTTTTTGCTCGAATCCTTTCTGAATGAAACCGGCTGCGGACCCGATATTCAGGATCCGGCCGGGTTTGACATGGCGGTTGAGGACTCCCGCGTATTTCGCGCCTTGTCGAACTAACGCATTCTGATGCTGCAAGTAATCCGAATAGCCACCGCCACCACCTTCGAAATAATCATCGCTGTAAACGGTTTCGATGTGGTCGTTGTCCTGACCCGCATCGCAGAATAGATGTTCGCAGTTGGAGCATGCGAAAAGCGGATAACCTGCCTTGATCCACGAGTCGATTGCCTTGCTGCCACAACATGGGCAAGTCGAGGTTAGCTGGACTTTCGAGTTCTCTTTTTTCATTGTTTTTACAGGCGTGTTTTGCCCCGAAGTTTAAAATGACAAAGTCTTGTCAAATGGCAAGCCGGAATGGTACTGATAAGATTCGGCTTTTTACCTTCTTTTCGGTCGGTCGATATCGGTCAACCGACTTTTGGAGTAATCTAGCCTCGGCGGTTTTTCGTTGTCAAATCCAAGCAATGTTTTGGCAACGTACAGACATATCTTTAGATGGCAACGCAAGAAAGGCCGTGATCAGGATGCAAATCAACTTGAAACCGACAACGCGCAGCCCAATTCTGTTTTGATACAAAAAGTTGGGCCGATTTCGAAATTGGGTGTCAATTTTCTGGTTTAGATACGTGCAATACTTATGGAATTCCTGGACGTACCGCTTTTTGATGACGATCTGTTCAAGCTACTTGTTCGGTTCTTTTTCAACTTGGTTTTTTTGGCCTTAATTGTCGGTGTTGCATATAACTCGAACGGCAAAAACAGGAACTACAAGTTCATGTTTTTGTTGATGAATGTGATCGTGTTTTTCATCTGTTTTACGTTGAAGAAGCTGGATCTTGGCTTGGGAATGGCACTAGGGCTGTTTGCAATTTTTGCCATTATTCGATACCGCACGGAAACGATCAAAGTCAAAGAGATGACGTACCTGTTCGTCGTGATCGGAATTGCAGTAATCAACTCTTTGTCAAACAAACAGACAAGCTATGCGGAACTTCTGTTTACAAATGTCACGATATTCGCCGCCACCTATTTTCTTGAGCGACATTTCGTTTTCAGCAAATTACCCACACAATCAATGGTCTACGACAACCTCGAATACCAGAATCCGGAAAAAAGTGTTGAACTTTACAAAGACCTTAAGCTCCGGACGGGGTTAGATGTAAATCGAGTGAGCATCAACAAAATAGACTTGAAAAGCGAGACGGCGACGATCGTCGTTCATTATCAAGACCCTGAAAATTAGTTGTTGCCGGAGAACAACACTTTCGACCAAGCACTTTAATTGACGGGGCTCCGAGTCCCTGAACTCAAACCTTACTCAGACTCTCTAACTAAAAAGGAAAAAAACATGCGCACAATATTAACAGTTATCGCCGTAATGCTGCTGCTGATTGGCACCACTCAAGCACAAGAACGCGTTGAACGTGGCAATCGTGGTGAACGTCAAGGTCGCGGTGTTCTCGGCAACTTTGACCCAGCTCAAATCGTCGAGCGGATGTTCGAACAAGATGAAAACTCTGACGGGAAACTGGCCAAAGACGAAGTTAGCGAACGTATGGCCGGGATGTTTGACCGGGCCGACAGTGACAAAGACGGATTTGTCACGAAAGAAGAACTGAAGACGATGTTTGCCGCGCGCATGAGTCAACGCGGTGGCGGCGATCGTGTCGAACGCGGCCCTGTTCGTGGAGGTCCTGGAGGTCCGGGTGGACCTCGCGGAATGGCAGGAATGCTTAGAATGCTGCCGATTATGGTGGCCTTGGACGCCGACAAAAATGGTGAGTTGTCCACAGAAGAAATTGAAAACGCAGTCGCAGCATTGAAGACGTTGGACAAAGACAATGACGGCAAGATCTCGACTGAGGAAATGATGCCCGACATGTCGCAGATGATGAGACGAGGCGGCGAACGCGATCGTCAAAGACCAGAACGTCCTCGGCGACCGGCACTTGACGACGACAAAGATAAGGAAAACGACAAGTAAGAAGTGTAATGCACGGGTGACCAGGACGACGCATTAGCATTGTCCTGGACTTTTTTGCGCCTGCCATTTTGACACAAAAACACGGGTTCTCCGTTTCTCTCTTTTAATCTCGAGCAAAAACTACGGTTGCCGATCCTTTTCGTTGCGAATTAGAATTTAATTAGCTTTGCTGGGTGGATTCGACTACGGTTTATGATTCGAACTTTTCGCGTCAGTTGACTTCTCAATTTCAAAATGGCGTTGTATGGCGGTTTCGCAACAAGACACGCTTAAGATTATCGCGGCTATGGAAGCTTACGAGCAAGCTGCCTTTGATCTAATGCCACCGGCGATCCTGTTGAATGGGTCGATCATCGTCAAGACTTTTGGCAACGTAAAACGGATTCTTGGTAAGGATTCGGTGATTGGCCTCAAAGATCTTTCTGACCCCCGGCTCAGATCCGTATTGGAACAGTTCATTCAGAATCCGGCTTTACCTGCCACGATGGAATCCGAAATCACAAATGGGTTCCTGCTCAAGTTGTCTCGGCTAGCCCAAACTAATGGCGCACCGATGATTCTGGCAGTCTTTGATTGTTCAAAGCAGACTCGTTCATTCCATGAAGACGGGGGCGAAACGTTTCACTTTGCAAATTGGTCTCGCGAACCAAGTGACACTTCGGCTTTAGCGAAAGCACACGCCGAACTGGAGCACAATGAACTGCGTTTCCAGACGGCCGTTGAAGGTTCGTCCGTCGGAATTATCGAGTTTGATTTTGAAAAACCGGATTGGGTGTTTGCAAAGCACGTAGAGAACCTGCTTGGATTCGAGAAAGGAGCGTTTGAAAATTCGCGGGCAATGATTCGGTCGAGGATTCATCCCGACGACTTGCCGAATAACGACGCTGCCAGACTAGCCGAAGAGCAGGGACAAGACACCAATTTAGAACTTCGACTCAGGACAAAATCGGGACAGTTTCGCTGGTACTCGATTAACTCGCGAGTTCAATTGGGGAAAGATGGAAGGCCGAAAAAAGTAATCGGCACGATCTCGGAAATCGACGACATCAAAAAAGCCCAGTTGAAAGCAGCGCAGGATGTCAAACGACGGGATGAGTTCTTGGCCATGTTGTCCCACGAATTGCGAAACCCGATGGCCGCAATTACATTTTCACTCGATTGTCTGAACGAAATGGAACAGCTATCGCCAGACGCAATCCAGCTGATCGAAATCATTTCAAGGCAAACCACCCAAATGTCCAAGCTGATGCAGGACTTGCTTGACGTTTCGCGACTTACTCAAAACCGCATTGACTTTAGTTTTGTCCCCCACGACCTGAATGAGTCCGTTCCGGAAGTCGTGACCAGCATCCACCCGTCGATTACCAAAAAGCGGCAACGTTTGCATCTCCAATTGTGTGAGGAACCACTCATGGTCTCTGGCGACGTTTCGCGTCTGAAACAGGCGATCGCGAATTTGTTGGACAATGCGGCGAAATACACTTCCGAAGGGGGTGAAATTTGGTTGGAAACCAATAAACAGGCTGGTAGAGCCGTCGTTTCTGTGCGCGATTCTGGTTTTGGGATTGAGACCTCGACGTTGGGAAATATTTTTGATTTGTTTTTTCAAGCGAATCAACCTCTACACCGGAAATCTGGCGGGATCGGAGTCGGTTTGTTTCTGGTCGATCAGATTGTGCGGGCTCATCACGGAGAGGTTTCTGCGGATAGCGACGGACCTGGGCATGGCAGCCATTTTACAATTTCGCTTCCGTTGACGACCGACCGAGGCAACGAACCAGCGACCGCTGACGAACTGATGTTTCATGGACGACACGTTATCGTGGTCGAAGACAATGCCGATTCGCGCATGTCGTTAACTCGACTGTTGCAACGCCGGGGATTTCAAGTAACCGAATTCGAGGATGGAGAGTCGGCTGCAAACAACCTCACCTGTTTGCAATTCGACATCGCCATCATCGATATCGGCCTGCCCGGCAAAAACGGACTGGAATTAGCGCGCGAAATTCGGCAGCATGATCGGTTGCAAAATGCCTTGCTGATCGCAATGACGGGATACAGCCAAAACTCGGATCGCAAATCGATCACTTCTGCGGGATTTAATCTCCACGTCATTAAGCCCACAAACGTCAGTCAGCTCTGTGCGACGATCGCCGAATCACTTCAAAGTCGTTGAACTTTGACAACCATCAAATTTGTCCAGGGTTCCCATACGTTTTCGTTGTATTGAAGGGGGAGTTCAGCTAGTCTGGAATCGGTACCAGATTTTGTTTTCCACTATTTTTTTCCTCTGAGATGATTTCAACAATGGTTTTGATAGTAAAAACAACAGTTTTGGCGATCGTTTGTGTTTCATGTACGACATCCTTGCTCGTAGCTCAAGATCTTGCGGATGCGCCCAGTGAACCTCTGTCTCCTCAAATCATGAATGCCAAGTCGGGCAAGCCCGTTGAACTCGACGAACTCGTCGCCGATCTGAGGAGTAGCGAAGTTATCTTTCTCGGCGAACAACACGATAACGATGCTGGACACGAGTTTCAACTCAAAGTGATTCAGTCACTTGTTGCTCAAGGCGCCGATCTGGCGATTTCAATGGAACAATTTGAACGCGACGTGCAAGGAGTGATCGATGACTACCTGGCCAATCGAATCGCGGAAGAACAATTCCTCGAAAGTTCTCGGCCTTGGAAAAACTACGCCAAACACTATCGTGCCATTATTGAATTCGCGAAAGAAAAGCGGTTGCCCGTGTTGGCGGCCAACATTCCCAGAAAGCTGGCTGCGGAAATTGCACAGGACAATACGATCAAGGCTAACCAACAGGTTTTCCTGCCGCGGACAACGACCGCTCCTGAGGACGTTTACTGGCAGAATTTTCTCGCAACAATGAAAGGCCACGTTGGAGCCGAGGGTTCCAAAAAGCTCAAGAGTTTTTACAAAGCTCAGTGCATGAAGGACGATGCGATGGCCGAGTCAATTACAGACTACATTGCCAAGAACCCTCATCGTCCCAAAACGGTTGTGCATTTGTGCGGTCATTTTCACTCGGATTATGGACTGGGAACAGCGTTTCGAGTCGTGCAGCGGGACCCGCTTTTGCGAATTGCCGTCGTCACGATGGAGACGATTCCCGAGAACGGAGAACTGGAAACTGAAGCAGTGCGGGCTCGTGGACACTACATCTTCTGGACCGTCAAAAATCCGTCGAACGCGGAAGAAATAATGGATGAGAAGGTGAAGGATGAAGAAAAGTAACGGACCTTCGTTCTCCATCGACTACTCGGCAGCGCCACATTTGGCCGACGTTACTTAAACTGGAACGAAAATAGATCAGCGTCTTTCAACAGAAATCGAATCCGAATCGGTTGGCCAGCCAAGGTAGATACGTCTGACGATTCTCGCCATGAAACAACTCGCGTAATCTGGTCACCGATGATTTCATCGCAATCTTCCAGTGAATAACCCTCAAACGGTTCGCCTTGATCATTCTGGATTTCTACCCGAAGTGAACCAGCCGCGCTGGTGGACATATTTAGCGTCAACTGTCGGGTTGGAAATTCAGGTGTTGGCTGAGCGAACTGCAGTAATCGAGTTGCCATTTCTCCCCCGGAATAACCCGCACACACGGAAGCAAATCCATCCGTCCTTAATGTGTATCGCTGCAAATACGATGTTGGCTGACCGTAGTTTCGCGACACGTAAATTGAAATTTCGGACTCTCCTGTTGGCACAATTCCAAGTGCCGCATAATTCGAACGAGAAACCCAGTTTTGATTGCCAAGCCCTGGTCGCAGTAATGATTCCATGAATGTGCGGTCGTACCGATCGCCACCACGTGAACTAAGCAATACCGTGTCGCTACAATCGTGAGAGTACCCTGCGTTTACACCTACCTCCTTGGCAGCCGCCGCAGAAATCACGGTTCGCCCAGGCATGAACCGCGCCGCCAATCCAAGGTAAATATGCGGGGCACGAAAATAGGGAGTTGTCTGGTTGGTATAAAGATGCTCGCTCGGCGTGTCGCCAAAGGTCATGGGTTGTGGGTCCGACCAATGGATGAAATCTGCAGAGGTGGTTCGACTGACGGTTCGAAAACCGCTGTACCCAGATCCCGTCCACGTTCGAAAATAACAAACATATTGCTGTTCGAATGCAGACCAAAACGAAACATTTTGTGAGTCGAATACGCCTTTCGTGAACACGGGTTCATTCTGCAGCCTGTGCCAGTGCACGCCATCAGGCGACGCAAATGCAATCAATCCCGATTGACCACCGCCCAATGCTTTGTAGCGTTGATCAGGGGGCACATTTGGCTTGGAATCCAGAAATGGCGAAAAATTGTGCGACACAGGCGCCTGTCCCATCAAGACGATGTTGTTTTCCGTAGAACCATTGACTTCGTAAATATTGAGGTTGGGCTTGTTCCATTGAATCCCGTCGGCGCTAACCGCGTAACAGGTCACTTCCGTATCGGTGCCATCGCGACCCGCCAGAGGCAATCCGCGATAGTACATCCGGTACACATCACTGTCTTTGATAATCGTGATGTATCCGGAAAATGGTCCTTCCCACGGGTTGTCGAACTTAAGGGCAACCTCAGCTGGTTGTGGCCGCTGCAACTGTAGTCGAGCATTCGACAATGACTCGACTAAAAACCGATCGACGAATAACTCGCGACGTGTGCCAAGGTCGATGGGCTCGACTAGTACAGCGATTTCGTCGACTTGTGTTTCTCCGGAAAGAGGCTCTTGTCCACTGGCGATACCAAGAGGATCCAACTTTACAAAAATGATTAGCAGAAGGCCGAATCGAAGAAGACTCATTTCATTCCTCAAAGAAGAAGCCATATTCTACCATGGGGTCCTCTACTGTTGACGACTAACCAGACAGCTCTAGATGTCGCCCGACTGCTGCCCTCTTGACCGCGAATTGTTTCTCTAGACCATCGTCAATAACGCTTTTTAGGCTTTTCCATCGAGGCATCGGCATTTGGGCTGGCGGTCGTTCTTGCTACACTTTTAGCCGCGCGGCGAAAAGGCTCCGCTATTTGCGGTGATCACTTGCTTTTAACACGAGATCAGACAGTCATTTTCAAGCGTCAAAAAGATGCCATGACTGAAGGAATGGTTCGATCGGAGAACGGAATCGCATGACCATCAACGTCAATTTGACTGGCAAACTTGAAAACGCCAATGTTCGTCACGGATCTGCTGGACAAGATAAACTGAGCTTCCGAGTTGTTTTGCCAGTCGGCGAGATTTCGGAATTCACTTGGCAAACGGCTACACAAAGAGTCCGCGAAGCCAAAAACTCATTCCAGCAAATGGGCTGGCGACTCGAAATTATTCTGCTGGTTAAACCGGAGTTTGAACAGGATGCCAAAAATGAGCTTGCCGACCAGGTTGACGAGATCGTGTGCGGCAATTTGGGTGAGGCGTTCTCCGGCGGGTTGACTCGAGACGTAAATCGACTTGCGGTCGTGGATCTCGATATCAGCTTCAACTCGATTCAATGGAATTGGCTCGTCGAGTCCAGCACCGGTGCAGATGTTGCCTGCTGCATTCACAAAACACCG
>JAHEJI010000139.1 GCA_024638965.1 Planctomycetaceae bacterium | reverse complement strand
GTGGCACGGCTGGATAGCTAACTACGGAAAGGATAAACGCTGAAAGCATCTAAGCGTGAAGCCCTCTCCGAGATAAGGTTTCGTAGCGGTTTACCGCGAAAGTCCCCTTGAAGACGACAAGGTTGATAGGCCAGATGTGTAAGTGCAGTAATGTATTCAGCTAACTGGTACTAACGGACGAAAGCTTGACCACATATATCCAGGTCTCTCTTTGATCAGATCGCAGCAGGCAGACAACAGTTGGCAGTAACTCACCGCCAACTGAAAACTGCGAACTGCAGCTGCTCAAGAGTGATACAGTCACCTATTCACACAATTGTCAGATCATGATCTTCGGATCCAAACCACGTCGGGTGAACAAGCCGGCGTGGTTTCTTCCGGCGAACATATAAAAGTGGTCACACCTGTTCCCTTCCCGAACACAGTAGTTAAGCACTTTTAGCCGATGATAGTACTGCAAGTGCGAAAGTAGGTATCGCCGGATCATTTATAGGCCCCTTCACGTGAAAATGTGAAGGGGCTTTTTTATGTTTCGGTTTTAAGAACGCAATAGAGCGCGCTACGGTTAGGTCTAGAGCGCACTTGGCTTACGTGTAGCGGTAGCCAGCGTATTGTTGAGGTAACTACTTTACGAAAGTAGCGCATTTGATGAGGCAACGCGAAGAGACACAACTTGACTCTCGATCAAAATCGAGTGGACGACTACTACGAGACGCCAAAACACAAAGCGATCGTCCAAATGACAGCCGCGAGGAAAAACCAGCCGATGGCTGAAACGACTTCGGCGACAAGATAGAATCGCCCTTCGCGAACGAAGATCCAGAAACGATGCTGGGTGTTGCGACCACGGACAACGCACGAATACTCTTCGGCAAAAATCGTTCCCACCGAAAGCATCGTCACCAATGTAAAACCGAAAAAGTAGCCGATCCCCCAAAACAAAGTTTTGATCGAAAACTCGGTGGCCGCCAACCATCGTCCAGTAAACATCAATTTTCCCTCCATGACCCGCTATTCGTTTCGGGGCGTCGAATATTGATTCACTGCGGCGATCAAAAACTTCAAAAAGGTCCACAAAAGCCGGTGTTTTGGCGGCTTTTTGTTTTGGGCCGATTTTGCCCCGCAAGTAATGAGGGCGAGTGGATGTGAAGCTTGAATAATGAGACTTTGGCTTTGTTCCGGCGACCAGATTATTCTGTCCAAAATACATCCGGTCAATTTTTTCAAAAGTCAATCTGCATATTTGGATTCGGTTTGATAATAGTCGTCGAAGCCGAGGATCGTTTTGAGTTCTGCGAACGTCATTTTCGCGGGCGGAATCACGCCTTGTTTCATTTGCGCAAGAGCATCTTGCATGCTCGTAATTGCACCCATCAACAACGTGAACGGGTAGGCCGCGATCGCAAAACCAAGTTCAGCCAGTTCCGCCGGCGGCAACAGCGGTGTCAGTCCGCCTTCAAGCTGGTTGGCCATTTTCGGGCCATCAATTTCGCCGCAAATGCGTTTCATCTGCTCAACAGACTGAGGAGCCTCGACAAAAGTGAGATCGGCGCCAATTTTGCGAAAAGCTCGAGCTCGCTTAATGGCTTCGTCGATACCGAATGAGGCAAGTGCGTCGGTGCGAGCCATAATCAGGATTCCGTCTGACTCCTCACGAGCATCAACAGCGGCTTCGATTCGGTGACAAGCGGTGTGCAGGTCGACGACTTGTTTGCCTTGCGTGTGACCACACCGTTTCGGTGCGACTTGATCTTCAATCATGACGCAGGCGAGTCCTGCGTACGAGTATTGTTGAATTGTGCGTTTCACGTTGAGTGAATTGCCGTAACCCGTGTCGCCGTCGGCAATGACTGGAACCGAAACTGCCGAGCGGATGTTCCTGGCTTGGTCGAGCATTTCGCCGAAGGAAATCAGCCCCGTATCCGGTAAAGCCAGGCGATCAGCGGAAACGCCAAAACCGCTCATAAACATCATTTCGAACCCGGCCAACTCGATCAGACGGGCCGATAACGCGTCACAACAACAAGGCGTAATATGAATTCGCTGTTCCGATAACAGATCACTCAGCCGTTTCGCATTTTCATTCATCGCAGTTATGAACCGATCGTAGACTGTATTTGATTTGGAACTGGTTCGAAGCGAATGGGTTATTCTTGAGGCAGACGAATTCGACCGTGAGCGATCTCTTCATCAAAAACATGACTCTCCACGACTGCGATAGAAACGGGGGCTACAACATCGATGCCGGACCTGAGTTCTTTAAAATGATTTTAGTTTCGACTGCGCAAACTGACAACTCGAAGACGATCAACAACCAGGCCCGTAAAACTGGGTAGCTTCGAAAATCGATGCCGGCTGTCTTTTGGTGTCAATTCCGAGTGTTATATTAGAAATATTCATTGCAACTACGTCGGCGAGGTTTGCCGCGAAGTTGAGAGGGCAACAGATTATGTGATTGTCGACTATGATTGACATAGTTGGCCCCAACGAAGTCTCCCGGAATTATTTCAATTTGAAGCAGGCGACCACCAAATGTTGGCAAACCGGAAACGTTATCGATTCTACCTCGGGACATTACTGAGCTTCCTCACGTGTTGTTGTTTTGGCCAACAAGCGGAAGAGACCGTGAAATTTCAAAATGACAATCGAACGTATTATGGCCTTCCACTCGGATGGGACGGCAAGCAGTTGGCCTTGCTGCGATTGGACGGGCGGCTGAGTATGCTTCCTGTAAATTCTGACGAAAGAAAGAGTTCTGGGCGAGACCATTCGAAGATTTTTTTCAAAGATTTGAATACTATTTTCGGAGCCAGGGTGTAACGGTTTCCAAGTCCAGATTTCCCTTGATCGTGGTCGTGTTACGGTCTCGCAGCGACTTTGATCGTTACATGGATAAAGACGAAAGAATTCACAACCGCCATGTCGCAGGTTACTATTCCCGCAAGTCTAATCGAATTATTTCTTTCGATCCGTCGCAAATGCTGAGAACAGAAAAGACGAGTTGGTTGTATGAATCGTCAACCATCCTTCACGAGGCAGCCCATCAATCCGCATTCAACCTTGGGTTACACAATCGCTTCGCGCCTCCGCCGCTTTGGCTTGCCGAGGGGCTGGCTATGCTGTTTGAGGCAGACGGATTTAATCATTCAGAAAAATACACCAGCCAGAGAGAACGGGTGAACCAAAAGCGTTACCAGGTTCTCCGCAAGTACTACGCCGAGAAAAAAGCTCCGTTCAAACTGATCGATATCATTCAGGAGGATGCTGTTTTTAAGTCGGATCCTGAACAAGCTTACGCGCTCTCCTGGGCGGTCACGTTTTATTTGGTCGAAAACAATCCAGACGCTTACTTTGATTTCCTTCACCATGATGCAGCGAGAAAAAATTTCAGCACGTATCCACCGAATCAACGCCTCAAGGATTTTGCCGAGGCCTTTGGACCGGATGTTGAACAATTGGAACAGTCGATGAAAGAGTTTTTTCTCCCTGAACAAAGCAGAAATTAAAGGTAGCAGCAGTAATCTATCCGAAAAATCGCGTCATCAATTGGAAATGAACGACCGCAGAAGATGGCTGAAAAAGACAAGAAATGCAATCATTCGAGTGTATCCGGAGAGAACAGCAACGTCAGCAAAAGTTTCTACGACGGCACGGAACCGTTTTTAGCAATATTTACGCAAACTCAAGTTGTTCTCAGCGGTGTGCGGCTGACGTTTGACGAACGAATTGCTCAAAACATTTCTGATCTCGGTGCTCAAATTGAAAATGCCAGGAGAACCTTTGTTCATTCAGGAGACTTGGTAAAAGTACTCCAGGATGTTGGGCGAATTACCGCTAGCTTCAGGCAACGGCTTCAGGCCTGGGAAAATGAAGCGACAAAGCGCGAACAGTACCAACGCGGTCAAAGCGGTGAAAAGATCGCAAAAATGAAAGCGGAGCATAGCCGCGTTCGTAACAAGTCCATGTTAGGGATGCGCTCGTTGACAAAACTTGAGGTTGAACTACATCAACTGTCGTACGATTCGCAACCTGCCAATGTTCCCATTGAAGAATCCTCCGGTTTGACCACGCGAAATGTTGATAAAGGCCGCGACGGTTCAACGGACCAGATGCCCGCAGCGATACCCGAACCTATTTTGGATTCTCACGAATCGGCAATCGCCTCTGTACTCGGGAAACTCGTCGGCAACGGACTCGTGATTACACATACGGATGCGAATCGAACGGTTGACGACGGGAAAGAACAGGCTTGGGATTTGAAATTGCCCTTCGCCCTGATTTCAGGGTGGTATTCAAAACAAGAGGAATCTGCCGTTGAAATCGGCCGTCAAGATTACAAGCTACGGAGGATTGCAGAGCCTCGCAAAAAACGTGATCTTCGAATTTGGCTGATTCCAAAATCCCGACAGGCTTCCGAGTCACTTTCGCTTGCATTCGATCGAATTCACCTGACCTTGGAAGGACGGAACATTGATGCTTGCAGGCTCGATTTTCAATGCAACCAATACGACGAAATGCTCGATGCGGAAAAACTTCCAAAATCAAATTCCATCCGTGCCTTCGTCGAAAGAATTCATGAGCGGGTTTTCGTGGCCCGGAATATTCCGTTTTTCGTGGCGCACGCCGATTTCAACAATCTTGAACTGTCGCAAAACCAATTAGTATTGAAGGTGAGAACGAGTAGCTAGAAACGAGTTGCGAGAAGCGAGAGGCGAGAAGGGCGACTATTATCCGTGATACGTTTGCTCCAAAGGTCGCTAACCTATCGGTGAACAATTAAAACGCGACGCTCGAAACATCGCGTCCGTCAATCATCCATCGATGGCTGCTGTTGAGCGTCGAGCAGGGATTGTCTGCGTTGACGCCAGGAGTCGGCAATATCCGTTTCGCCTAACGATACGAATTGGCTAATGATGGTTTTGATTTGATTTGCCAAGCCGATTGTTTTTGAAGCGGGCTGTTGGGCCAACAGTTTTTCAAAGCCCTTGTAGGCGATTTCCAGATCCTGATTCGCGGCATCGACCTGCTCGGAGTCCAGATAGGCTCGCCCGAGCTGGAATTGGGCCGTATTGGTCAGCCAGGATCCTTTCGCGTCCCGTTGTAGGATCGGAACGATGTCGGACAGGACGACGATCGCCTCATCGGGACGATCTTCGTCGCGATAGCTGATGCCGAGGTTGAGGGCCGTCATCACTGTCCGCGGGTTGTCATCACCCAGCTTTTGCCGCAGACCGTCGAGGACTTCCTGGAATAATTGAATTGCCTCGTCCATCTGGCCCAGTTTGAAATAGGCGCCGGCAAGATTGTTTTTCGCTGACAATGTCGTAGGGTTCGTTTCTCCATGCGCCTCCCGCGCTATTTCAAGTGCCGTTGCGTACAGTTCAACTGCCTGAGTGGTGCGTTCGGTCCGTTTGTATAGCGCACCCAAATGAGTAAATGGTTCGGCCCGGGTCATCGGTTCAACATTTTCTGCTTTTTCGAAGAACATGACAGCGTCGGTCAGCAGCGTTTCGGCTTCTTCAAATTGATTATTCTCGGCCAGGCTACGGCCGTATTGCGTCGCCATCATCATGGTGTCCGGGTGGTCGTAGCCAACAGCCAACGACGACTGCTCATAGGCATTCTTCAAAAGTTCTCGAGCCTCATTTCGCAGGTCATTCGTCTCCATTGACCGGGCAAGATTTAAAATCGAACGTAACGTCTGAGGATGACATTCTCCCATGACTCGAGCCATTCGATCACGAATCTCGTGCAACATTTTGCTTGCCTCTTTGTTATTCCCCATATCGGCGTGCGAAATTGCCACACCATTCAGACTGGTTATCGTTTTTAAATGGTCTTCGCCAAGTTTATCCATCAGGATCGCATTAATCTCTTTGAATATTTCCATCGCGAGCTGATAATTTCCGTCGGCGCGTTCGATACTTGCCAGGGCCCCGTTGAGACTGATCACCCACAAGTGATCAGGTCCGTAAAACTCGGTCGCTGACGGAAGCGCGTCCTCGATTAATTCACGGGAGGTCTGGATTTTTCCAGCGCGGGTCAGTGCATCACTATATGCGAGCAGTGTATTGATCGTGGTTTCGTTAAGCGCTGCAAGTGATTGTTTAGCCCTTTCATAGCTGTCGGCAAAAATCGAAAACGCCTCTTCGCGAAGACCTTGTTCATAAAGATTTTGGGCCACATTATTTGCGGCAACGATGGATTCACTCGCATTTGGTCCGAGGATTCCAATCAACCCATCTCGGGAGTGCACCAGGTGTTGTTCCGCTTGTTTGTAACGTCCGAGTTTCCTCAATAAGTCACCGTATGCCGTTTCGGCCTTGAGTGCCTCAAGGGACTCTTTTCCATTTAGCTGAGAATAGAGTTCCCAAGCTTGTTGGAGCGGGACCCTCGCGTCGTGGTGGAGTCCCAGCCCGTTGTACGTTTTGCCGATCGCACTCAACAACGCCGCTTTCCCCGTCGAAGCATCAGAAAACGAGTCTTGTATCTCTCGTAAACCATCCGCCAGCCGCTCAGCAACTGTCACGTTGCGGCCATCTCGATTGGGATGAGCGCTACCCAGCGTTGTGACCATGAACTGAGTCGCTTTGTCAGCTTCATCAGCCTTCTGAGCAGCCAAGTCAGCCGACGTTCGTGCCAGGTCACGCTGCTCTTGTAGCTTCTGTGCATGCTGCGTTTGATTCCAGGCCATCCAATAGCCGCCGATCGATAATGCAATCATCAGCAACGCCGAAAGTGCCGACAATAGGGCAATCGCAGGCCGTCTCTTGCACCAGCGAGTTGCAATAGTGATCGAACTGGTTGGTCGGATCGAAAGCGGTTGGCCATTTAGAAAGCGTTTCAGCTCCAGTTCAAGCTCAGCGCCACTCTGAAAGCGCCGATCCGGCTCTTTCTCGAGGCACTTCAAGCAAATCGTCTCAACATCACGCGGAATCTTCGGATTCAGTTTGCGGGGAGCCGCCGGATCCACAGTGCGGACCAGGTACATCGTTTCGTCCGGTGTATCGCCAATCAGCGGAGGGCGTCCGACAAGCATCTCGTACAGAATTGTTCCCAAACCGTAGATGTCCGCGCGGTAGTCTACATTTTCACTCAAACCGGTAAACTGCTCCGGAGCCATATAACAAATGGTACCCACCAGGGCGCCTGTTTTCGTCAGCCTGTCCGAATTCGTTTTGTGTTCACCGCAATCCAGCAGTTTGGCGAGGCCGAAGTCGGCTACTTTCGGTTCGCCGTCGGCATCGATCAGGATGTTGGCTGGCTTCAAGTCGCGATGAATAATTCCCTGTTCGTGAGCGAAAGAAATCGCACTCGCGACTTTTCGCAATAGCTTGCAAGCATCTTCCGGCGACATCGTGGACCGAGCCAGCCGTTCGCCCAAGTGACTGCCGTCAACATATTCAAAGCATAGATAAGGTTGATCGCTAGTTTCGCCGACTTGATATATTTGTACTATTCCTGAATGCTTTAAACGTGCAACGGCCTGAGCCTCGTTCATCAACCGCTGCCGATCATCGGAATCCAAAAGCGGATTTCGTAAAACTTTTAGGGCGACGATTCGATCCAAATCCTTTTGCCTCGCGCGGTAAACGATCCCCATTCCGCCTTGTCCGATTTTCTCGAGAATTTCGAATTGGTCGATCTCGATCGGTTGCGGGCGCGAACGACCAGCGTGTTGTGTAATCTTTTGATCCCGATCCGTATCGAGAACTGACCGAGAAGTGTCTGCATCGGAAACAGCCTGCGAGGAAGCCGATTCAACAGGATCATCGAACTCCGGCGTCGGGTTAACCGTTTCGTGGAATGCGACGAGCCGGCTGATCCGTTCGCTCAATTCTGGAAACCGGTTGATCAACGCTTGTGCGGACAGAGTTCGCGAGTTTTGTTCGGCAGCGATGATTTCAGCGTATAACAGGCTGATGATCAATTCTTCGCTTGCCGCAACTTCGGAATGCGTTTGCAGCACCTGTTCGGTTGCGTCTTCTACACCTTCGTTGGCTAGGGATTCGACTTGAGCCGACAGGTCGACAATCAGTTGTTCGCTGGTTTTGGAACTCTCGTTCAGGCGATCGTTTGGCATGGTTAAGTCAGCCGTTCGAATCCGTGAGAATAAATCTGAGCCTTTTCCGACTTGGCTCCAGAAAATCGTTGATACGTTGCGTGAAACGCAATATAAACGGTTTCAGCTTCAACATCGAATTGAAACTTCGGGAATTTGGTGTCAAAAATCGATTCCAGCGAGACAGCAGCTGATGACTGATTGGAAAATTGAAATCCAGGAGATGTTGGATCGCGCTTCCGCCGGTGACCGAGCGGCAATCGCGGAACTGGTCGAGAAATTTGAGCCCGAAATCCGTGTCATCGCTCGCCGTCAGCTGGGAAAGGCACTGCGGCCTTATCTCGATTCGATGGATATCGTGCAGTCGATTCATCGGACTCTGTTTATCGGACTGCAGAATGAGCAGTTTCAATTTGCGTCGCCAGAAAAGCTGATGGCCTTTGTTTCTTTGTTGGTCCGTCGCAAAACGGCTCGGCAGTGGCGGAAACATCGTCGGCAGCAACGAGAAAGCGGAATTCAACCTGCCGACGAAGGATTCTCCGATTTCCTGATGGCTTGGCGGGCAAAGTCGGAACCGAGTGATCAGTTGGCTCATCGTGAACAGGTTGAAAAAATTCTTAGTCATCTTGATGAAACAGATCGAAAGTTAATTTCATTGCGACTGGAAGGCCGATCCACGGCAGAAGCGGCCCGAATTCTAAATCTTGACCCTGACGCAATGCGGGTGCGTTTGAGTCGTCTACGACAACGCCTTCTCAAAACACCGTTGTTTGCCCAATTCGTTTAGTCTTGCCTCCTTTTCGCTCAAATCCGGAGGGGGCATTCACTGAAAATTTTCCTTAATTTCGCTGGTTGACACATACCCATGCCAATTTTGCTTCCCGATCGAAACAAGAATCTGGAATTTTTTTGAAAACAGACGAAAGTCGTTGACAATCATATGATCGGAACGGTCCCTCCGGCAATATGTTCTTGGCGATTCAACTGTAATCGCTGTCAATAAGAATTATCTGTTAGACAATCGGAGAGGCCATGAACGCCGCGCCAATATTATTTGTCAGACCGAGTCGAACGACGAAGAAGATTTGAGTTGCACTTAAGCGGGCTATTTTCTCTGGGAAGATAATGATCGGATTAGCTCGTTTGTCTCACCGCGTTTCTTCAACCGAGTTCCTTTGCGAACTTCACGCTCGTTGAAAACCCGTTTCTCTTCATCCGATTCGGGTTCAATCAACGGGACCGGAGTGGGTTTGCCTTGATCATCGAGCGCGACAAAAGTCAGGAATGAAATCGCGGCGACATGAGGTTCTTCGTCGCGAGAACTGGTTTCGGTCAAAATTTTGACGAAAATTTCCATCGACGTGCGACCGACGGAACACACATACGACTCGAGGATGACAATGTCATCGCGTTGAATCGGACGATGAAAGTGTACGCCGTCATTCGAAGCGGTCACAACCGCACCGCGACAATGCCGGCGCGCCGAAATCGCCGCCGTTTCGTCAATATGCTTCATCAACAGTCCGCCGAACATTGTGTCGTGGGCGTTTGTATCTCCCGGCAATACGATGATTTCCTGGACAGCCAGCGAATGGCCCATGGCGACTTTTTTGCGATCATTCATAGCAAATATCTTACGCGAATTGACGAGAAACGCTATTGCCATAGCGTACCGTTGTCTATTTGGAACCATCCCTTGCGCCTTGGCTTGCCGCTCGCTATCCTTTCGAGAAAGCCGATGTTGCGCTGAAGACAGCTGCACAAAATTCTCACGGCAAAGTACTGCTAGATGTCAGCACGAGATCGTAATCATAAATCGGAAGCAACGATTACTTCGACTCAACGTGCTGCATACGAAATACATTGGCAACTTTACGCGATAATCATCGCGCGCAACGCGGCCGATTTTGCCTCGGTGGATGAATTTGCTATAAAAATAGCAAATTCAACTTCTCTAGTTTCATTGGCGATTTTGGAGGAGAGCGATGGCCAATCGAAATCCGCGGTTATTCCGCGTAGTTGTTTGCCTTTTATGTGAGCTGGTTTTGGCGTTGTTCCATCCGTATGGACACTTTGCCGATCATCTTGTGGCTCAGGAATTCGATTCGTTTGCACTCGCCCGAGGCCTTCTTCACTATCAAAGGGGCTATTACTGGTTTGATGGATACGGTCGTTTGCGAACTAGTCTGAGGAATTCCATTGCCAACACGAACGGCAAGTTCTTTGAGGATGTAACTATTCAAAAAGAGATTGAATTGGTCGAACATCAACGCGCGGAATACAACTCCGTCATCGCGAATTGGCACAAATCATTTGACGACACGATTAATGACATTATCTCTCCAAAAGCGCACATTCGTTGGGTTCCACAAATGCGCAGTTCAAACTAGAGGGCCAATCAATAGCAGCTCGCAGCGCAAGCAATTGGTTCGTGAACGCGAAAACACCAACGATCTTAAACCACTCGCTCGCGCGTCCCGCCGCGGCGGATCTTCGACGTGCTTGTATTTGGGTTTTGAATGGCCTCTAATCAGAATCGCTCTTTGATTAGTGGAGACAAGTTTTGAGAAGGTGCGCGAAATAGTTGGACGAGCATAAATTTCAACACACCCGGTTGCTACCCGACGATATCGAAATTCACGAAGACTTTGATGAAGGACAGCCTCGTATCAAAGGTGAGTTCGCCGAACGGTTGGCGTTCGTTATTGGGGCCCGGAATTTTCCATGGAATTGTATGAAGTTTTTTGGCGATTCCTGGTCTTTTCTCGGATCTACTACCGACAGATTCACTTGAGTATTTTTCAAATCATGTTCGCGATCGAGGAAATCAGTCGCTGGGGTTAGCCCAAGTGTCATTCGGAGTTTAAACGCGTTCCGGCTGATTATTGCGAGGACGACTTAAAAAACTCTCTAGACACAAGAAAAGAACCAAGTTTTCAACGACTGGAATTGCCATGCCACTGATCGACAAATTTTTTCAAGAACCGGGGTCGTTTGATTGCGGCTATTTTTCTTCAATGGTCGTTTCCGTGCACAGCAAAACGGGCGCAGGCGTGATTCGAGCTGAGTTTGACCGAATCGATGTTTACGCCATGAGAGACACATTTTTGTCGAACATCGGCTCGAAAGTTCCTGACGGAAAAGCCGAACAGCACCAAACGCTCGACATTGGTGATGCGCCCCGATTCCTAAGTCAATTGGGTTGTGACGGCGACACCACGACTTGGTCAGGATCAACCACGCCCGGTGCGAGAAGGTCCGATTTGCGACGGTACAGCGATGCACTGGCTAATGGAAGGGGGATCCTGATTTCATGATCGGTACACCATTTGATCGCAGTCTTGGGTTTTACAACGAAAGAAAAAATGGCGAACAGTTCCGCCGGTATTTGATATACGACTCATCGCCGAAACAAGACGGACATTCATGCGGAACGCCGAAAGAGAGTTCATTAATCAATACCAAGAACAGCTTGGTACGATTTGCTATTTGGAATCGTAGCTATGCTGTCGAAGTCACGACGATTATTTTGCCACCTCGATCACATATCATGCGAAAGCCTTGCGTTGCTTCAGTCGCCCACATCTTCACTCAGCTTTGCCAGACGAAGCCGCGCTTCGTCCAATTCATTTGAATACTTGGCAATCTGGTCAGGTTCGGGGTTGGACGACCGCATTAGTTCCATCGCACGTTCGAATTCAGCGATCCCATTTTTCATGTTTTCTAGCGCGTCTTGGGTCGACCTGCCGCTGACTGGTACTTTGCCAATGCAATGGTCGCTTGAGCGAAAAATAGCAAACCAGCTGCCGTGTCTTTTTCAAAGCTCCAAATTGCTCGCTGGTAATCCCACGCAGTCAGAAAATAATCCAATGCGATTTCATGTTTGCCTTGTTTTTTAAACATTGTCGCGACATTCCTGTAGACCGAGAGGATAATGCAAACTGCTAACAAGGCGACAATCGCCAGAGACAGTATGCCCGTATGTCGTTGCGACCATTTGCGAACTTGGTTCACCAGGCTTGATGGCTTGGCGACAATCGGTTTGTCCTCGAGGAAACGCCGCAGATCGTCAGCCAGTTCTTGAACTGTCTGGTACCGTTCTCCTGCTTCTTTGCTGATGGACGTAAGAACAATCGTTTCCAATTCGCGCGGAATGCGCCGGTCAATCGTTCGAGGTTTAGTAGGTTCAGCGTTCGCGATCTGACTGAGCAACGCCTGTCGATCGGAAGCATCAAACGCGGCTTGAAGCGTCAGGAGTTCGTATAGCGTTACCCCGAGTGAATAGATGTCAGCGCGGTGATCGATGACGACTTGTTTGCCCAGGGCTTGTTCGGGAGCCATGTATCTTGGCGTCCCCAGCCAGTCGCCCGTCATCGTAATTCCAGCTGCTTCGATGCGAGCCAAGCCAAAATCGGTGATGTAAAGCTGGCAGTCTGCGTCGAGCATCAAGTTGCCCGGTTTGATATCACGATGGATAATCCCGTTTTCGTGCGCGTGCGCGAGGGCTTTGGCTGCTTGAATGCCCAAACGAGCCACATTGCAGTAATAATTCTTGTCCGTCGATGATTTTGAGGGCGTTTTGATCGTCGGTTCTTTGTTTAGCGCCCGCGTTGCCTGCTGCGCATGTCCGTTACCTTCGTGGTTACTGGATATCTTGTCGTCGACCGCTGTTGTTTCGAAGAATATGTCGGGGCTGTCACCCGAGCGAGCCATCACTTCGCTGATCGAGCTGCCCGACAGTTCGATGTCTGCGTGGCGCAATTTCTGTAATGCACTAATCACCGCCGCCATACTTTGACCGCGAATCAGCTGCATCGCATAAAAATGAACTCCCCGTTCTTCACCGACAGAATAGACCGACACGATATGGGAATGTTCGAGTGACGCCGCAAGGCGAACTTCGTTGCGAAACCGTTCCAACGCCTTGGCGTCGACCATCGAAGCAAACGGAAGTACTTTGAGCGCGACTTCCCGCCCTAGCGAAATCTGTTCCGCCTGATGAACGATCCCCATCCCGCCGCGAGCGATTTCGCGCAGAATCCGAAAGTCGCCCAACCGACGATCTTGGGGTCTTCCGTTGCCGAGTTCCTCCAGTCCTCCTTGTTCGATCTCCACTAATGCGGTCAACAGCGGACGCAAGACGTCCTGCAAGTCTGGAAACTCCAGCAGGAACTGCTCGACATCCGGTGTTTCGCCAGATTCGATTTGCTGTGTGAACTGATCAACGGCGTCGCCCACTCGCTCGGATAGCGATGCTTCACTGACTGGATTGTGATGGTTCATGATTGTTCACCCCGCAGTTCGATCCCCCAAAAAGGCTCCTGACTCCTGCCCCCTTTCTTGATTCCAATAATTCGGCCGTCTCATCTCGCAACTGTCGATTGCTTGGAGACTGATTGTTGCGATCCTTCATCCATTGAACGCCGTCCTCGAAATAAGCTTGGGCTTTGGAATGATTTCCCGTGTGAAAATAAGCCATGGACAAATAGAATCGCGTCTTTGCGTCGTCAAGAATTCCTAAAAACGCTTCCAATGGCTTGATGGCATCCGTATACCTACCAGCGCGATAAAGGGTTATGCCCAACGTTTGCTGGATGCTCGGCACCTCAGGCATTATTTCTGCCGCCGTTTGCGCCAGCTCTGTAGCTCGCACTGTGTCACGGATTTCTTTAATGGGACTGGTCGCATGGAGACTAGCCAGTCGAGCAACCGATCGGGCATCGGCCACTTCGTCGGTCGCAAGTTCGTTCATCAAATTCAATGCCCGGGTTCCTGACTCCTGCGCGCCTGCAGAGTCTCCCGAAAAATAATGAAGACTGGAGATCTGTTCGAGTGTCTGAGCCAGACGAAGTTTGTTTGACCTTTGCTTTGGATAGTCTGTAACCAGCCGTTCGTAAATGTCACACGACTTTTGGCAAGCAGACGACGCCGCGGATAAATTGCCATTTGCCACATCCAACGTGAAGAAATTGAGGTAATGCGTTGCCAACACCGCTTGTCGATCGGCATCATTGCTATTCGGCTTTAGCGACTCAAGGATTTTGAGCCCTTGAGAAAACGCTTTATGAGCTTCCTCCGAGTTGCCAATTCGTCCGAGTACGACACCCTTTCCGTTATACGATTTTGCCAAGTCCAGTTGATATCGATCAATCTCAGGATTTTCAGTTGCCAGAGCTTCTCGAAGTTGGATTGCCCGATCGGATGACTGCATAGCGTCGCCAACTGCACCTAAAGTTCCCTCAATTTCGCAATGTTTCTGGTAAGAACTCGCCAACTGAGCCCGGTATTCGACGGACTTGGGATCGTCGGTTGTCAGGGTTTCACCAATGCGAATCGATTCTTCCCATGACTTTCGCGCTGCTTGTAGTTGTCCTGCAGATTCGTGTATGTCTCCGAGGAGCAGATAGCCGTTCGCCAACAAATCTCGAAATGCAATAAGGGAAGGGTTTTCGGCAACAAGTTTTTGGCGAAGCTCAAGGGCCTGGTTACACGTGCGCAATGCCTCATCCAGGTTACCGTCCAATTGGTAAAGTTCGGCAAGGTTGCCGTATTGGATAGCCAAAGTACGTTTGTATCGATAGTCAAAATTGTTTCCGCGAAGCGGGTCCAATGTTTCGATTGCCTTAAGATAGAGGTCCTTGGCTTTATTCCTGTTCCCTTTTTTTGACCAAGCCAATGCGAGATTGGTGTAACAACCCGAAAGCCGATGTCGATACGAGGTTACCTGCGGATGTTCTCCAACTAGATCGAGCACAATTTGCTGTACTTGTTCGAAGGATTGGATAGCAGCGTCCCACTGCCGCCTATCGAGATGAATATAAGCCTGGACTTGGCATGAAGACGCCCAGGCTTCTCGATAGCCAGGAACATTGGGATTGCTGTCTGCCAATTCCTTCGTCAGCCGAATGGAAGTCTTGATACTCTGGATGGCATCGACGTAGTTACCCTGGCTGATGTGTGCCCTAGACAGCGCTTCGTGATGGTTCGCCAAAAAATCCTTGTACTTGTTAACGCTTGGATTTCCGTCAACGAGCCTCGACTGAATATTGATCGCCTCCTTTAGCAGGCTGACAGCAGGTTGCCTTTCTCCAAGCTGATACAACAGCTGGGCAAGGTTGTGACAACTACCCGCAAGCCTATGCGCATAGTCGAGCCCATCCGGATTCAATTTAACAACCTCACGACCGATCTGAACCGCTTGTTTAAACGAGGAAATTGCACCGGGCTGATCACCCGAAATCTGTTGTGCGATTCCCAGGTTGGTATAAGAGCCAGATAGTTCGGACTGGCAATCAATTGCGTCTGCATTTTCATCGACGATGATTTTCAGATGTTCTATGCTATTCTGGCAGGATTCAATCTCAGCCCGAATGTCTCCGGCGTTTTGCTGAAGCAATCCATTGCTACGAAGCGCTTTGGCCAACGATTTGCGAAACTGAAAGTCGCCTGTATTCTGCGAGACCAGGCTACTCCATCCGGCGATTGCCTGTTCGAACATTTTTGAAGCCTTGGTTGGCTCGCCAACATCCCCCAAAGTAACGCCAAGTTGATACCTGCTCAGGGCCAATTCATGTCTGTACTTTTCCAAATCTGGGTGATCTGCTGCGAGTTGCTCGCGTATTTGCAGCGCGATGCGTTGTGATTGAATAGCATTCGACTTCGAACCAATCTCTGCGGTGATTTTGGCCATCCGAAAATACGCTGAAGCGAGTTCAGCCTTTAGGTTTAAATCGCTGGAATGTTCTTCAATAAATTCTTGGTAAT
>JAHEJI010000138.1 GCA_024638965.1 Planctomycetaceae bacterium | reverse complement strand
GTTTGATGAGCGGAATGTGGAAACGGAGTACGGCAATGATACTGAGGCACCGACAACCGAAAGGGTCGGCAACAGAACTATGCATTACCTAAACCACCGCGCCACATTTCGACTCTACCGTAGGCCGGAACAAAGTCGCGTATGTGCTTGCCCATTGAAACCGACTGAGTCTCACGAATCCGGCTACATAATCCAGTCGTTTCTGTTAACTGCAACTAATTGTTTCAAATTGTTGTCGCACTTGATTTGCGGTTTCTATTGTCCACCATTCCGCAAATCGTTGAATGGACGCATCGAGACAATCGCGTTCACGTTTCAGAACTTGCTCATCGACGTGACGACCCTTCTTTGCCATGCGAATAAACCGCTCCAATGCGACGGCGCGATCGTTGATATGCCCTAGTTCGTCTTGAAGCCGTCTGAATTGCGGCGATACATTCTTAAATGTCGTTGCGGGAAATGCTTTCTTGAGGATCTCCAACACGTATCGGAACTTTTTTGCGCTGATTCGAAAACGATGAAGCTCGCGCAAATCGGACAAATCCGCAGGGCGTTGGCTAAAAAACTGGGAGACGTAGATCGACAGTTTTTGGCGAGACCATTTTTCGAAACTTGGCTGAGCGGAGGTGTTGATTTGATCAAGCGCTTTAAGCAGCTTCCGGCAATCTTTTCGAAACGTTTTTTGGCGGCGAAGCCGCTGGTAGCTTTCAACAATGGGCTTCTGAGCTTTTTTGCGTTTTTTTTTCAACCGCTTGAGGAACTGGCAATCCGACGACTCGGATTCGTGCCTTTCGATCAGCACATCCAAGTCACGGGCTGCTGCGGAAACGCTGCGAATTTGATTGAGTTGGCAGGCAATTCGTTCTAATCGTCTTGCCGGAAGAAATTCGCGAAATACTTCAAGGGCTGCGATTGAGCGACGCGTCGAAATCCGTAACCGGTGAACATGCTCGACATCCTCATCGGCAAATTCGGCTGCCAACCTTAATCTTCGTCGGACCTTGTTGAGATTCTGTAACAACAGAATCCCGGCCGCAATTGCGACCGGCGTTTTGGGTTGTAGCTTTTGCTTTGCCATTTGATACGTTCATACTGCTCAATAACACGGCGATCTTGACCTTCCTCTCTATTGTACGATGAATTAAGGAGTCCGTAAAAAGCGGCGAACCATCCTGCAATAGCGTGAGAACTACCGTCTAATCCCACAATTCGCGGAGTTTCTCGGGTAGCGAGTTGACCACGTCCTTGATTTCGCCTTCTGAAACATGCCCGGAAATGACCTTCAAAACCGCTCGGGTAATGTCCTCGGGTTCGAGATATTCCGCGTAGTCGGCGATCGCAAATCCGTCGTTGACGGTCCCGACAAACTCTTCGACCGTGTGCATTTCGTTCGGTTTGCCGGTTGGATTCCAGCCTTCAAAATAGATACCACGAACGAGCATGGGCAGTTGTGCAGCTAGGTCGGTTGCTTCTTCGACAGTTAACCGATCTCTCAAGGTATGCAAAACGGCTCGCAGCGCTTTGTACGCGCGCTTCTGATCATCCCAATTGAGCAACTCCATAATTTCGTTGAGCCAGTCTTCGGTTTTCCTGATCGTATTTTGGAAAACGGGCAACGTCGTTGTACTCATTTTTTTTCGCTCCTGTGCACTTTGGCGAATCTCTTGTCGGTTCGCCGTTCAATTCTCTGAATTTGCTGTTGATGGGTCTTTCGCCGAAGCTACCAAACCGACGACGTAGTTTTTGCCATAGGTTTTGGCGCATTTTGGACACGTCGTATAGAAAAAGAAAGTATCGGCGGGTTTTTTCTCATCGAAGTTTCCCATTTTGGCCAGCTCTTTACACCACTTGCCAATGTCCTTGAAAGGACCTTCAAAAACTTTTGTATGGTAGTCGCCTGAAAGACGCACCATTTCATGACCGGGGATGTCTTTCTTGACTGCAAAGAAGTGCTCGGCCGACCAAAGTGACACGTCACGGCTGAGGACAATGAATTGATTTGGATCTTTGGCACCTGAATCCTCAACCGCTTTAA
Source organism: Planctomycetaceae bacterium (assembly GCA_024638965.1). Lineage (GTDB taxonomy): Bacteria > Planctomycetota > Planctomycetia > Pirellulales > Pirellulaceae > Mariniblastus. Next base: position 13,854 of record JAHEJI010000138.1, on the reverse strand, counting down.
GAGTCTTCTTAAAGACGCTGCCGATATTGAGGGGCACATACATAATGCTTTTTGTTTTGGCCTTCAGAAACAGCTTGTCTCTGAAATGCAAGTCTCGATCATCCCAGTCTTCCGGATCAAAACGCGGACAACAATTAGTGGGACTATCGCTCATATCATATTTTGGCAGTTCATTTTCCCTGAGTTCGACAGTTGTTATATTCATCAGTATTCTCCCGAAAAGTTAGTAGCTTGACGGCGATTCGACCCCGCATCAAATCTGAAGTGTGCCTTGTTTCCTGTGTAGAAACCAATTGTCGATAACCACGTTTTTTGCAAACCATTTTGTGGCCATCAGACTCGCAGCAATGTTCTGTAACCAGGCGGCTGGAAGCCAATTTGAAGCTTGATACGGTTTCGGCGGACCAAGTCGAGCGACGAGCCGTTGCGGATAAGCCGCCAGTGAATTTGCACTGAAATCTCCATTGGCATTCGCGATCACATCAGCCGCGATCAAAGCTGACTCGACAGCAGGACGGATTCCTTCGCCGCTTTGTGGATACGACAATCCGGCTGAATCACCGATCAACAAGATCCTGTCTTGGTGAATTATTGGCTGTTTTTCGGCGTATAAACGATACGCATGACCCAGGAAGTGAGACGGCGCCGGGGCAACGACCTTGTTTTTGGAGCGCAGAAATTGCCAAAACTCGCGAACGTGCGAGGACAGACCTGTTTTTTCAAGTCGCCCTAAACCAACGTTCAAAAAGTTGCCTTTGCGAAAGCACCAACCGTAACCCTGTAAGTCGCCACAGAAGTAGAGTTCGGGAACCTCCGGATTCACACTTTGGCTCGACGCTTTTGCCTCCGAAATCTCAAACTCAACCTCTTGAGCATAAACCACAATCGAATTCGGATTTTTACTGTCCGACCCGGGCGTTGAACCGTTCGCGTCTGTCTGTTGCCTGACCAGGCGAGCTACAGGACAAAAATGACCACCGGCGCCAACAATCAAAGGAGCTTCGTCGGTTTCGTTAACCAGCCAGCGGCCATTGTCGCGAACGATGTTCTTGACCGGCTTGAACTCACATGGGACCCCGCTGCTTTTCAACAAGTAGTTGTCAAATTCAATGCGACGGATGCCGTAGCTGACAGGTTGTTGAAAATGTGTTTCCACCATCCGACCACCAATAATGCCGGTGCGAAAACCGGTAATTGGCTGAAACGTGTTTTCGCGCCGGTAATCGCCCACATCAATCCGCAAGGCTTCAATCACTTGCGGCGTGACCCAGCCGGCACATGGTTTAACACGGGGAAAAACCTTTTTGTCAAACAGCTTGACATTCAACCCCGATTTTTTCAGCCGTGCTGCACAAGTTGAACCTGCCGGTCCCGCACCCACGATGATCACGTCGTGAGAATTCATGAGTGGCCGCCTCCATTGTTGGACGTCCAGCCGTTGGTCGAAACGTTCTTGAGCACCCGCGCGATTCGATCACTCGTCAAACTATACATGTGTTCGCGCGTGCGGGGAATCTCGTTGGAAGTTCCTTCCGCGAACACGACTTGGAATAATTGCAGGTAACCGCTATCGAACGCGGCAACCGAACCCGCCAGGTACATTCGCCACATGCGTTCAAACTGTTCACCGAATTCGACACGGACCTGTTCTCTGGAGTCCTCAAATCGTTGGAGCCAGTGACGTAGCGTTTCAGCATAATGCAACCGCAAGTTCTCGACGTCCAACACCGAGAAATTCGCCGTCTCGAAGACGTCCATCATCTGTCTCAAAGTAGGTGTATAAGCTCCCGGAAAAATTCGTCGCTCAATCCACGGATTCATTGGGTCGGGCGCAATTTGACCGATCGAATGAATCAAACCGATACCTTCCGGTCTCATACAATCGCGAATGATGTTGCCGAGCCGTGGATAATTTTTCACGCCAATATGTTCCAGCATCCCAACGGAAACGAACGTGTCGAATTGCCCCCGGATGTTACGCCAATCGTCATGTACGAATTCGACCTGTTGGTTCAAGCCTTCCTGATCAGCGCGTTCTCGCGCCCAGCCGATTTGTTCCCGCGAAATATTGTAGGCTTTAACACGTACACCGAAGTGCTTGGCCATGTGCAACGCCAAAGCGCCCCAGCCACAACCGGCTTCGACGACCTGCATTCCCGGTCTTAGCCGCAGTTTTCGGCAAACATGATCCATCTTTGCCCATTGAGCCTGTTCGAGCGTGAAGCCTGGTCTGGCGAAATACGCACACGTGTAAACCATTTCCTCATCAAGCCACAACCGATAGAATTCGTTACCAATGTCATAGTGGTGATAAATGTTCTGTTTCGCTCGTCTCAAATTGTTGTCGTATGGCCGACGCAGTTTCGTGAGAACACGTTGCCCAATCGACGTCGAACCCTTCTGCCCCATCTTTCGGTAGATGGCCGTCATGCACTCTGCCATGTCCCCATCAATTTCGAGCCGCCCTTGTGCGTAGGCTTCACCAAACTGAAATAATGGATCCGTCGCAAGTGCCAGGAGCGTACGATTGTCGTGGATCTTGATCGCGGCGATAGGCTGACCGTTGCCGGAAACAACTTCCCCGTTTGGCAACACCAATCGTAACGGGGGATCACCGCAATACGACATTAAACGCTTAACCAATTTTGCAGCCGCTCCGGTTGTTTTTCCATTCCTCGTCAACAGCTTATCGTCGAGCTGCGACTGGATTCGATTTCCTTGCGAGGTCAATTGATTTTCTGAATCATTCGTCGTTCCTTCAGTACTATTCGAAAAATGGTTCATCTTGAGTTCCTGAAAAAATTCAAAACGATTTGTAAAGCCGCTTGTTTCAAAATTCCATTGGACTCACTTTTCCGCAATTTTTTGCGAGACATCCGAACCGGTCAAATCAACTCGATCCGACTCTTTCTTCTCTGCCTAAATTGCTTCACGCTCGTCTTCGTCTTGCCATCCTTCCTCACCGATCAACGGCACAAAACGAACATCGGCGATTTCTTTTATTTGGTAATTCGTTTCTGAAATCCGAGTGATTCGCAAAAGTTGCTGGCTCGCGTTGGCCAAGCCGACCGGTATCACCATCCGCCCGCCAATCTTCAACTGCGATTTGAGCGATTCAGGAATTCGAGGACCGCCCGCTGCAACGATGATCGCGTCATAGGGTGCGTGTTCAGGCCAACCTTGAGTCCCGTCTCCGTGCAAAACTCGCACATTGAGACAATTGATCGAGCGCAAAGTCGCAGTCGCTTTCTCCGCAAGTTCTGCGATACGGTCGACGGTGAAGACTTCGTCGGCAATCTCGGCGAGAATCGCTGCCGCATATCCCGACCCGGCACCAATCTCCAGTACTCGTTCACCGCCCTTAAGCCCGAGAGACTCGATCATATACGCGACGATGTAGGGCTGAGAAATCGTCTGGTTTGCGGCGATTGGAAGCGGAGTATCGTCGTAGGCCAGTTCGTGAAAATGTTCTGCCAGAAATGCTTCCCTCGGCACCTTTCGCATCGCATCGAGCACGAGACGATTCTTAACGCCTCGGCCAGCAATCTGGTGTTTCACCATCTCATTTCGGGCGTCGGTCAAGTCCATCGTTTTCATCAATGCCTGATCTTGATTCGAACCGAAGATTAAAAACCAAATCGAAATCGATTGAGCCTACTGAATCCTAAATGGGATGCAAAACGCATGCCAAAGTTCTGAACGCTTTCAAACCAAAAAAAGGACTGTTTTCGAGGGCGCAAACGAGCGATTGGGCTCATGATGATCCGGTCCAGACGTAATTTCAGGCAAGGAAATATCGGCACAGAGTTTGCTCTGATTTGACCTGCGTACGATTTTCGATTGCAGGACGTTCTCAGCGAAGATTTTGCGAAGGGAGTCGGAATCATGATCAGGCCCATGGAATCTGAAACATCCAAACCCAGGTATTCGCGGCCTCCAAGCAACTTGGAGCTGGCAGAAAAATTACAAATGGTGGCCGATTTGTTATTGTCACAAGGTGCCAACCGGTTTCGCGCAGAAGCTTACCATCGAGCGGCCGAAACTTTGCGCGAAATGAAGTTGTCGGCCTGGCAAATCTACCAAAGCCAGGGAATTGAAGGACTTGAAGAACTTCCGGGAATCGGACGTACCATCTCTCGGGCCTTGCAACAAATGATCCGAGGTGGTCGTTGGCCGCTGTTGGAAAGACTGAGTGGTAATGATGTTACCGAACAAGCGTTTGCTTCGGTGCCAAACATCGGTTCCAAATTGGCCCAACGAATCCACAATGAACTTGGGATCGAGACATTGGTCGAACTTCAGGCAGCTGCCTGGGACGGTCGTTTGCAGCGAATGCCAGGCATCGGTGAAAAACGAGTTCGGGCAGTTCGCGAGTCGTTGGCCGCGCGCGGCCGTTTCGCTCATTCTCCAGGTGGTTTCGGTGAAAACCAAAGCCCGTTGTTTGAGGACCACAACGATTTGACTTCCGACATTTCAGTTGCAGAACTTCTCGACATCGACGACGAATATCGTTTCAAAGCCGCCCATTCAGCGCTTCCTCGTGTTGCTCCGCGACGTTTCAATCCAGCGGCGGAAGCCTGGTTGCCAATCCTGCACACGGAGCGGGGCGAGTGGCACTACACCGCCCTGTTTTCAAACACCGAACATGCACATGCGATGGGAACCACTCACGATTGGGTTGTCATCTATCTGGAAGACCATAACAAACGCGGCCAGCATGGGCGGTGGACCGTGATTACATCTCAATTTGGCAAGTTACGCGGTCACCGAATCGTTCGTGGCCGCGAGCGCGAATGCGCCGAGTACTACGAGAATCGGCCCGTATAAACGATTTGCACACTCCTGCCCGGCAATTAGTAGGGCCGGAACGAGCCCTGCGCTGTTCCGGCGTTGCCGATTGTGCCGCGATGCATTGCCGGAACTGTGCACCGCCTATTCCGGACTAAATCCTGGTTTGCCGCGACAAACTTTTGCTTCCGAATGACCTTCATTTATTCACTTCATGTGCGTTTATTCCAATTTTTCAAGCAAAACACTGACGAGGTTTTCCGAATCATCCGTGCCAATGCGGATCACTTTCTTGCCTCGCCAAATCTTGACGCACTCAAATCCCCACAAGTTGAGTGTCCAGCCGCGAAATGGTATGAAGTGTATTCCCCATCCGTCGATGAGAGATGTCTCGCCTTGCTCGACTTTAGTCATGTCACGGTAGACGACTTTGGTTCCGAATAAGTTGAGTGGTCCGTAACGAATGTCCAGATGTTCGCCTTGATCGGAAATGGTGAGCGTTTGAAACGACAATGCGGTTACGAAAAGAATCACGGCCACGACGACTACCACGATACTTGGCGCCATATCGTTACGCACCTGCCAAGCCAGAAAGAACGCAAAAGCTGCCGGTAAATAAAGCAGTAGGTGCATTGGCGAACGTTGCGTGTGTTCATACATCAGATTCATCCCTGGAAAAAGTCATCATTTCGTAGTTGGATTCGTGAGAATTCGGTCGGATCAAAATTGTAGCTGGATTCGTGAGAATTCCATCGGATCCGGCGGTCGCAGTCTCACGACTCCACTCGACTTTGCAGACTCGATGATCACGATTTAAGTCCTGGACTCGGTTAGTTGGCTTTTTGGACTTCCGTAACGTCCGTTGAGCACAATCTACCGTAAATACGGTTCGATTACGGGCTGGTTTTACGCAAAGGTCGTGCCAGAAGATTCTTTGAGGTCTCAAGTCGAATTTCTTTCATCTCCAATTGTCAATCGGTCCACAGTTGGGCGAATTCGCACAGGTGTCGTGCACGCCCATGTTCACTTAGGATTTTAACGGTTGCGGATTCGAAGCCGTCGTGAAGTGAATGACACCCGCATTATCGATCAACGTGCGATTGGCATTGGACCAACGGATCGACAGGTTTACCAAACGGCGTATTGTCGATGGCACATCGTTTGCAAGAGTGCCGTTATCGAAAAAACGCTAATATGGAGCACAGACCGATGAGTAAAAAGTTGATATTCGTCTTTACCTGCTTGACTCTGTTTGCGGTCAGTGGACTGTTTGGCTTTGCTCACGTTCGCCAAGACCAGGACGTGGAAAAACGTGAACAGTTGGATTCGGACGCTCGCAAACAATTCATGCGAGGAAAGCTGCTGAGCAGTCAAAAAATCGTGGAAGGCTTGTCTTTAAAAGATTATGATCTGTTGCGTGAAGGTGCGGATGGAGTCACAGCGCTAGTGATGGGGCAACATTGGTTTGTAATCGACACGCCCGAGTATAGAGAATACAGCCGAGACATGGAAACGTGCGCAAAGCGATTGAAAAAGGCTGCGGATGACAAGAACATCGAAGCTGCGGCTCTCCGCTATTTTGATTTAACGCTCAACTGCATTGACTGTCACCAGTACCTGCAAACCTTGGGTCATTAAAGTAAAGGAAGCAAGGAAGAGGACAGGCAAAACCGCAAATCCTTCATTCGTAATATTCAAATTACCTCCGGAATATCAGAAGGATCAAGATCAGTTATCAATAGAATCCCATTAGTTAGGAGAGACTCATGAACGCTTTACGCAGAGTAACGACCTTGGGAGTGGCCCTGGCGGCGATCGCCTTGGCCTGCTCATCCGCCTTGGCAGATTCAGTTCCCATTGACTTCTCAGTCTACCATAACACTCGCCTTAGGCCCGAGTATGGTGATATAGCGGGCGAACTGGTCTTGGGGGGCGTTCCCTTCTACATCCCTGAAGTCGGTAACAATGTTTGGCAAAGTGGGAACGGTTCAGGCGGTGGCAACGAAGGAATCCACGTGATCGACATAGCCATCAATGAGTTTGGAGTCAGGAAAGTTCACACTCTCATCAGTACGTTCTGGGGCGAAGCGGCCTCCGGTCGTCTGGTGCTCGAGTTTTTTGGCTCCCGTGGTGCCTACCACAGGAAGGACATGATCGGAGACAGCGATATCCGAGACTGGGCACAACACCCCGGCTGGACCACAACAATCAACGGCACCACCACAGTGAACGTGCTGACGGTGCCTGGTGCCTTTCAGGGATATGACGTGTTCCTCGACATGCAGACGATTGACCTGCCGAGCGACTTCAACGACGAAGATCTCCTGACCATGCGACTGACGGACAACCGCGAGGTTTTCCGTCATAGCGGCATCCTGAACGGCGTCACGGTGTCGGTGGTACCCGAACCTGGCGCGACCGCTCTGGCCGGATTGGGTCTGTTAAGTCTACTCGCGGTGAGAAGGAGGCGGGTGCGTTAGCCCTGTAATGGTAGCGAAAGAGGCGAAACAAAAGGGGGCATTGTGGCTCTGTAGAAAAGCTGTTTTCAAGCCGTTTGTTCATTTAGCCGATCTTTCTTTTTTAGACTTCTCACTACCTCTATCGCTTTGCCGTGCTTCGCGCGTGGCACGTCCAGATGATTTCCTTTGGGACAATAATCTTCAGGGACACAACGACCATTGCATGTCATTGACCACTGTTGTCCTTTTTCCTGCGTTCGCGGCGCTCTTGAATTCGGTCCCGCATTTTTGGTAAAAGGCGTTCTTCCCGTTCGCTCGTATCGTCGAATCCTTCTCGATCTTTGGCATTTTCCCTGCGTTTTTTCAGCAACTCGGCAACCCGCTCCGCGATCTCCACGGCAGTTTCGGCAGCCTTTTCAACTCTTTCGGGCTCTCCTTCATTTTCGCCTTCGCCTGGATTCGCCGCGGCACCTGCCTCATCCGTTTCCCCAGCCTCACCTGACTTATCCCCCTCCAAGAGTCCCGACAGGAGATCATTCCAATCCTTGTCGTTAATGAGTTGCATCTTGGGGTCTTCCATTGTGCCCGTGATACTGACTCGAATCGGATCGCTGGTGAACATTTTGGCGAACTTCGATTGCCCAAGGTGTTCGACAGGAAGTTGCATCGCCAAAACGACATCCAATTCGCCATCGAGGCTAACGAAACCTGAGGATTGCAATCGGACATCTGAATCGCGATAAGGCAACAACAGCGCAAATCCCTCATGGTGAACACGACCGTCGACGATATGAAATTTGACTTCGGTTTCGGTGGCTACGGTCAGGAGTTCAGGGAGAGGCTCTCCCAACAACTCGACCGCCAAACCAATGACCCTCGCTATGGCAGTGTCCCTCAGCCCGACCGATGCTCGGTGCAACTGGACCGCTCCCGCAATCTCAATTCTGCGGGCCTTGTCCGCGGTTTCAGTTCCCCCGACGGGCAAACTGAAATTGTCGATCCGGAACGAAAACGCCCCATCGGCACCTATTTCTTTGCCCAACAACGGTGCGACCAACTGGAGGCCCTTGTCGCATAGCTCGCGCGTCAGCTCCTGACGGTCAAAGATGGTGGCCGGATCAATCACGAACACCGAACCGAACTCATCCCGCTTCAGGTGGAAAGTGACGTTGATGTCTTCCAAATCGACCACCGGTTTTTCGTCGCCTGGCCGGTGGACCGCTACCGATGCGTTCTCGATGTCCGCGGTCAGGATCGGTAACAACGCGATTTCCTTGGGAGTTTCCGTTGACTCGGGCTTCCCATCCGGAGTTTGCTGTTCGTCGACTCTCTCGGGCACCACCACTCCGATCGAGGGCCGAACAAATCTAAACCGCCCCAATTCGGGGCGATCCCAGAATATGGCCAGCCAAGATTTATCAGCCTGAATCCGTTCGAAATCTATTACCGTCGCGCCTTCGTCCGCATCGATATGAAGACCGTCAATGGAGAAGGGTGAAATATATCCGAGCGAGGCTTTGCGGGTGGTGATATTGACTGCCGGATTGTTGACGAGCGATGCCACTAGGCGATCGCGAAGTCCCGTGTTTCCCAAAACCCAAGGCGTCACAACGGCCAGGACCAAGACCAGCAATGCCAATGTCAACAGTAACTTTTTCAACCAATGTATCCGTGTTTTCGGATTCACCGAATCCGTGTTCATGATCACCCTGCACATGCTGTCACCCTGTTCCAGGCGACATCGAAAACGACCATCGGCCCGCCCCATGGAACGAGCCTCGTTTAAAAATGTCGGAATCCTTTCTGGTTCCCGACAGACGGCATTCAAGGATAACAAGCAAGACGACCAAATGTGAGTGACAATTTTTCGTTGCTGCTCGTTTTGCCTGAAAACCGGTTGTCAATCAAATGACAGCCTCTTGCGCGGAACAACGTAACAAATGAACATTATGAGGACGTCGTTTTGAGGACCGGGGCTCCCTCTCGGGTTGTGGATTCCGCGTTTGATAAACCGAAAACCATGGCTATTGCTTCTTGTAGCGATTGAGGAAGTCGTCTCGCGCTTTCTGTCGACGCTGCTCCTCCGCGGGATCCATTTTATCCACCGACCACCGGTTATCCGGGTGGTTGATGACGGTGGCGATTTGGGCTGCCAGCTGCCTGGCGGCGAAGACTTGTTGCGGATCATTCGATGCCAGCCCCTGGTCGACCATGCTTTGGAGTTCAGGAATCAGTTTCATGTAGAAATGTTTGGCCAACTCGTACGTACCGTGCCAGTGCGTGTAGTCCGGAGCCATCATCGAAGCACCGTGGCGGGCCCTTCGACCTTCGTGATGCCAAAGTTCGAACCAGATCCAATCGATCTTGTTGGAAAACGGCGCGTTGTACTTCCTGAGTGGCTTGGCCAATTCTACCAGGTCTCGGCCCGGCTTGGCGTACTTTTCGTTATAGAGATCGATCAGCCCATCATACTGAACGTAGAATCCGCTTACCCACGTCGAGCTGTGGCAGGCAATGCAGACGTCCGTCATGTTTGCCCGGCGCTTTTGCCAAAGGATATTCTTACCGGGCAGATCCATTTTTGCATCCGACTCTTCAGGCCGAATTGAAACCACAGGGCGGTTGTTCCAACTGATCCGCATGCCAATGTCATGGGTCACTGCCTGTTCCTTGGTCGCCGACATGTGACAGGTAGCACACGTGGGAGCAGACCAGTAGTCCTCGCCAACGATCCACTTGGCAGAATCAAGATTCATTTTGTCGAGGTTCGCAAAAAAACTGATCCCGTGCTTCGATTCTTCGTAGATCTCTTTCTGCGGGTGGTCGGGACCCAAGTGACATTTCCCGCAGGTGTCTGGGTGGCGGGCTTGGGCGGCCGAAAACGTGTGCCGAGTGTGGCAAGCGTTGCATGAACCTTCCGACCCGTCCGGGTTGATCCGCCCGATTCCGCTGTTGGGCCAGGTCGCGGGGTCCAAGGCACCATCATCAAGCAGCTTGATTTCCGAACCGTGGCACTGCCAGCAGCCGTTGACGGCTGCGGCTGAGACACCACCAGGAAAAGATGGCGTCTTCATCCCCAGGTTCCCTTCGACCACTTCAGCCAGCAAATTGTCGAGGGATCCGAGGATTCGGCCCCCCTTGGCGTGATGCGAACCGGCAAACTCCGCGGCCTCTCGCTCATGACACCTGGCACAATCCTTCGGACTCACGATGATCGAAATCATATGGTCGTAGTGCTTGACCGCATCGACGTCCCCCTTTTCCACTTGGTGGCATTCGTAGCAACCAACGTTGGCTCGGTAATGCTTGCTTTCACCCCACTGCTGGTAAAGCCCAGGACTCTTTTCCTTGTGGCACTGGATGCAATTCTTGCTCCGTTCACTCAGTTCGGTCGGCAGAACCACTTGACCCGATGCGGAAGCGACGGCGGCCAGTAGGCAGAATGCGGCAGCCAGGTCAAGGAACAACCGCCTACAGTTCACATGGAATACCTCATAAACGCTCATCGAAGGGACTCCTTCCTTTAAACAGTCGGCGTGGTAGGAAAACCTCAATGCAAGTAATTCTCTTACCAAAATGGATCACTCCCGACGCACATTGCTAGAGGTGGAAACGAGCGGCGCAAAGCAATGCGCAACAAGAAAGCAACTCGCATGCCATCGAAGTCGATTTGCAAACCACTCTGCGTGACACCTGTTTTCTCGATGCCGAGGGTGTTCGGGGTCAAAATTGAACCTGCGAGCCTGTGCGTATCCGCGCGTTTCAAACGACATCGTTGGTTTCGCGACGGCGATTTTGTCGGAGCCAAAAAAGGTAAGCTAGTGAGACACCATCCGCGAAAAGAATGGAAAACAGATAGGCATTGCTCTAAACTATTCGAATCTGATTTCTACTCTACTATCTTGCAAAGCAACTATCTGCCACGAATGACGCCCATTACGAAAACGAGACTAATTGAGGATCTTCAAAATCTGGGCGTGAAGCCAGGGCAGGCGTTAATGCTCCACGCTTCTGTCAAATCGATGGGATGGATTGTTGGTGGCCCACGTATCGTCCTGGACGCCATTTTCGAAACGATTAAACCAACAGGAACGCTCATGATGTTTGCCAGCTGGGAAGACAATCCCTACGAACTTGAGCGCTGGCCGACGGAGAGACGTCAAGCGTATTTAAAGGAATGTCCAGCATACGACCCTGCTACATCTCCGGCCGATCATCGCGAACTGAGCATCCTTGCGGAATACTTGCGGACCTGGCCGGAATCTTACCGCAGTCGTCATCCGTTCTCCTATGTCGCAGTGGGTCCCCAAGCTCAGAATCTGGTCGCCGATCACCCCATGCAGTATCGTGACGGTCCTGGGTCACCACTGGCAAAATTCTGTACCATCCGAGGATTGGTATTACTGCTGGGGTCGTCGCTAGGGGAAATTACCCTCCTCCATCACGCTGAGCACCTTGCGGATGTAGCAGACAAGCGAATCGACAGGTACAAAATGCCAATCGTGCAGCACGGCCGACGTGTATGGGTTGAGATAGAGGAATTCGATACGACCAAGGGCATTGTCGATTGGCCAGACAACTACTTTGAAGCTATCGCCAAAGCGTTTTTTGCGACTGGACGAGGTGCGACTGGTCAGGTTGGAGAAGCTCGATCGTATTTGATTGACGCCGCATCGCTCAATGATTTTGGTAAACGTTGGATGGAGAGCAACTTCGCGAACGGCAAGGAAAAGAAAAAGGACAGCGACGGTGTTTGAATATGTCAAGTGGCGCTTTGCGCACCAACCGTGAGAATTACGTTGTATGGTTTACCGTAAGATGACAAACTTGATCGCTTGCCTGTTCTTCGCGGCTTGCGTTGGCGACGTTCCAGGTGACGGAAACTGCCAGACTCCACTTGAACAAGTCCCTCGCTACCGTCGCGTCGTTCGCGAAACAGAGAACTTCTACCCAATTACTCTGGATGGTGTGATCCATCGAAATTTCATTCATCGCCGGGTTTATAGAACCCTGCAGCGAATAAACCAGCAGTTGATCAACGAGTTGAATGGTGAGCAAAGAAAGAAATTCGAATCGTTAACGGGTCGTTGGATGCGACTCGAGCGAGGTAATCTTGAGTTTCATATAACGTTCGTCGAGCGCCCCGCAGAGATTTGGGGGCTCAATCAACAACGGATTTGGATGAAGGATATCGAGGTCGACCCGCGGAAAGTTCGGTCAGATTAATCCGTGTTCACCCGTTTCACTTTGGTGCCAGAACTGATTTGGTCGCTCGGATAGACAATCACCTTGTCGCCTTGTTTCAAGCCTTCGACGATCTGAGTGTGAGATTCGTTTTGATCACCAACGACGATTCGTTGCATGACAGCTTTGTCGTCGACAATCGTTAAAACATGCCACGCACGGCGATACCTGAATTTGGCACTATTTGGGATCAACAGTACACGATCACGTTCGTTAACGGTGATACGAGCTTCGACACGGTAACCATCGCCAAGTGCGGCGATGCGATCTGGCGGTTCATTAAAGTCGGCGATGATATTGACACGCTGCTCTTCAACCCCAAGCGATGAAATTTTCGTAAACGCGGCCGGTTCGATGACTCGTACATTACCGCGAAGCGGCGATTCACCGCCCCAATGTTCGACCGTCAATTCAGCACCCGGTTTGATCCGCACGGCGTCGGTCGAAAGAACATCGATCTCAATTTCAAGGTTTTGGGTATCGCCGAGTTCCAATAATGGAGTCCCAACCGTGACCACGGTCGCGCTTTCCTGGAAAACGCGCAGAATTTTGCCTTCGATGGGCGCGTGGATCTCAAAGGGTTGGCCCAAAGATTCCGTCTCCGACCCGTCGAACTGGCTGGCTGCCGCATGAGCCATCGCGAGTTCGAACTGGGCAATTTCAGCATCAAACTTGGCCGCTTTGAGCGACTGGACGCTGGCAAGATATTCAGCTTTGGCAATGTCGTATTCGTCTCTGGAAATCGCGTTGGAGGTCAGCAATCGTTTGCCGCGATCGTATTTTGTTTTGTTCAAGTCGTGGTTGATCTTTGCCTGTTCGGAATTCGAGGCAGAACGCTGCAAGGCCGCTTCTGCGCCTTGAACTCGCGCGTCGGCTTGAGCACGAGCGCGGGCATCCAACATTTCTGGATCGCTCGGCTGGATCACGGCCAATAACGTCTTTTCGAACGAAACTTCATCGCCTGCATCCAGTTCTATTCTGGCAAGTCGCCCCGCCACCGGCGCCGAGACAATGTATTTTTCACGAATCCGGGTTTTGCCGTCTTCCTGAACCGTTACTTTTAAGGGACCCTCGCTGACCGTGGCGAATTCGACATCTACCGCTTTGCGAATCATGGCCATTGCAACGGCAAGGATCAAAGCCAGTAAGACAACAGTCCAGATCAGAGTTCGCAGAGAAAATTTCATAATGGATTTTTAGGTTTTCGACGTGAAAAAGAAAAGATCAAAGGGCCTTTCCAACCTGTGATGGGAGGGCGAAGCTCCTGCTGAGCCGCCTGTCGTCTGGATCCGGTTCGGCAGGAGCCTCGCCTTCCCGTATTTGCCGCAGCGTAGCCCTTAATTTTCATATTTAATCTTTCGTC
>JAHEJI010000137.1 GCA_024638965.1 Planctomycetaceae bacterium | reverse complement strand
GAATGCCCATCCGCGAGTATTACCCCGGCGAAAAGCCTTACCGGATGGTTTACTGTGAAGACCCCTTTGGAAACTTAATTGAAATCTATTCTCACAGCTATGAACTTACGTATTCGGCAGGCGCATACCAAGGCAAGTCCGATTGAAACTCGACGATGAGGTCGCTGAAAGGGTCGAGGTTTTTCCAGAAACGAATCGGTGTCGCGCGAGTGAAAGTTCTGGTGCCGGCGTTTTTTTCCGGCTTGATCGACGACACAGGCGTACATCTTGTTTGCGTGAAGATCGATCCCGCAATAGAATTGGTGTTGCTGTTGATACAGATTCATCGTGAGTCTCCTTGGGATTGGAATTACGGTTTGAGCTCAACAATTTTGAGCCGCCGACTCCAGGGTCGACGAGCTCGTTTTACCGCTTTGATCGGTAATGGACAGACCATCTCTCTCAAGGAGGCCATGATGATTATCAATACGATGAACCGAAGCCGCGAAGCGCGTGTTTTGACGTTTAGATCATTCCGGCGGCTCGGTGATCGCAATTTGTATTTGGCTTACCGGAAGCATGATCTCTAAGGTTGACGAACACAGCAGCCCAACACGCCACTCGTCGGTGGTTTACGCTGCGGTCGTTGGTGTCGCCGTCCTGATAATTGCGACTCTTGCCGCTGTGCTCTTTTTTGGGTCACCGTTCGGCCAACTACGCGACCGCCCTGTCGCAAAGACAATCCGGACGACCGAACCCGACGAGGCAACAATCGCTGCTCTGATTGTGCTTGATAGCGCAACCCGAGTGAGTCGCTATTCTGGCGTGAACCAGTCATTTGGTGTAGCGTACGCGATCAATGTACAACAACCGGCATCCGATGTGATCCAACAGATATCATCGCGTTTAGAGACTCTCGGTTACAGACCACTCGAAAACGATTGGCTGAATCCTGGCTTGCCATCGTCGCATATCTGCGGTTGGACACAATTCCTAGATGGTACCCGGACTCCCATGCATCAAATTCATCGTTGGGGCGCGCAATGGCAGGATAATCCTGGCAACATTGTCGATTACACACTAGATTATTCGTATCCCGAATCTGGCACCAAGGATCTTCAATCATTGTGGATTGACGCTGCGTGGTATTCAGCAGCAGGCGCAGAGACGATGCAAGATGCCGCGAAGCAACTGAATGCCAAATAACAAACGGATGAACGTACGGACTGGCAAGGTCTGTTTGACTAGCGGGTGAGACTCCCGCGTGGGTAAGTATTAGCCAAACGCCTAGTATCGAGTGTTGCAGTCAAATTATAAGACTGGATAGTTGAAATGATTGCTTGACGCGTACACAGAAAGGTAGTGAGGATGAATTGTACCGTAGAAGCTTGAAGACCAATCAAGTGACAGAAAGCTGGGTAATGCCGGTGCAGGAAAGACCGTCGGGCCAACGCGCGTTCGCTTCGCTCATCAATGTTTATTCCCGACCGGGTGACCTCGGACGTTATACGCCTGGAGAACGATAGATTTGCGTATCCCTATTTCCATCTTTGTAGCGTCACTGATTGTCGCGTTGGCCGGTTGTCCTGGTGGTGGACGATGGGACCGGAGCTCTGGTGGCGGCCGATTTATCGGGTCGAACCCCGATCTTACCCCGAAGGCTGACGTAGTCGTCTTCGCCTCATCTGAAACGGGGCATGGCGACATCTACTCTTACGACATTAAACGGTCCGTCTTAACCCGACTCACCGACAACCCAAACTACGAAGGTGAACCCGAATACTCGTGCGATGGCAAACGAATCGTGTTCATTCGGGAGCACAACGATGTCGCGAATCTATGGATTATGAATTCCGATGGAACCAAACAATCAAAACTGACAACTGGCTCAGGATACGATAGTAGTCCGTCGTTTTCACCTGACGGAAACAGAGTTGTATTCACTCGAAACGTAACTGATCTCAAGTTCCGTCCGGGGACCGCCGCCAGCGCCGAAATCTTCATTATTGGCATCGACGGAATGCACGAGAGACGGCTAACTGACAACGAGATTGCGGACTTTGAACCTTCGTTTTCACCGGACGGCAAGAAAATAGTCTACGACGTTTGGGCAGAAAACATTTGGACGATGGACGTTGACGGATCAAACGCCCAACAGATTGGATCTGGGGCGTCAGCTTCCTATTCGCCCGACGGAAAAAACATCGTTTACGTTTCTGGCCAATATGGCCGCCAGCTTAGCGTGATGGATGCCGATGGGTACAACTCTATTCCAATTGTAGAATCTGATCACTATATGTCGCACCCGACCTTTTGCCCTGATGGGAACCACGCGATCTTCCTCGATGAGCCGAATGCATCTGGGAGCGGTATAATTACGAAGGTACATATTGGTGACCACACAACAGAGCCAATCGTGAACACGTCGATACCGAATGGTTCGTAAATTCACCATTGCCCTGTGTGTTTGGCCGTATAACAAACGGATGGACCTAATTAGTCGCGACAACATTTACTCAGGGTTCAAAATTTTCCCCGCTCCGATTTCAGCTTGGCGACGTCAACCGCCAGAGACACGAAAGAACTCGTAGAATGCGAATCAACTACTCCATCATTTTCGTCAGCGAGATGGCACGATCGGTGGCGTTTTATCGAGACATGATAGGCATGCCTCTGAAATTCGAGTCTCCCGGCTGGACGGAATTCAATACTGATGGGGCAACCTGGGCTCTCCACAAATGCGACGATAGCGCCGACAAAGCAAATCTTCAACAAACCGAATTAGCTGGGCTCTGCCGTCCCGGATTCCAAGTTTCCGACCTCGATGAATTTCACTCTCGGATGGCAGAGAATAATGTGCCGTGCCTTCAGGAGCCAACGGAAACGTTTGGTGTCAGAATCGCCCAATACGTCGATCCTGACGGCCTGATCTTTTCTGTGAGTGGGGAAGGCACAAGCGAATAACTACATCAACCAAGTGCCCAATCGCGTTTTACCTGGAATGGCTGGTTGCCCATTGGCTGGTTGCCCATTGGTTGCTTTCCCAAGTTCACCTCATTACATTTGGATCTTCCTGGACCATTCTTGCAGGTTGCGCTTCAGCCGCTGAAAATACAGCCCACACGGGCAAGTGATCAGAAACCTGAAGAGCGTTTTCAACCGACAAGTTGTATTCAAGCATCAAGTTCATAACGCCCGACTGGTTGAGAAATTCTCGGGTATTTCCGGCGTTGAAGACGATGTTATCCCGATTGAGATTTTGGGCTGTTTTCGTTTGCCATTCATCGGCGACAACCGGATATTGATTATCAAACCACCGATACGATTGAAAGAATCTCGGTGGCGAATTAACGTCACCCAACAGGATAAAATCGTCTTCATAGGGGTGAGTTTGTCGAACTCTGGCGATCACATCTGCGAGCACGGCAGATTCGGTTGGTACCTGATCGGGATCGACGTGGATGTTCAACAACGTAAACGTAAACGCCTGATCCGGCGGTAGATGTAGGCAGCGAAAATGGGCAACCAGCGGTGACCGGTGAATCAATCCCTGCGGATCGGGTGCTACATAAGGCTCGCCCATCAATTGGATTTTTTCCGAATCATAGATGTATACGTACTGTTCCGTGCTGATCGTATAGCCTTGCCGGGGCCCTACAACCGATCTGAACTTAGAACCGTCTGCGTTAATCATCTCGAGAAATCGCGGAATGATCGATTGATCCGTCGAACGAAGTTCTTGAATTGCGAGGATGTCAAATCGCCTTGCGACGTCCACCAAAATATTCGTAACGTCGGATTTTCCAATTTTCGCGCGGCCGAAGACCTGGATATTGAAAGAGCCCATGATGATCGCGCTGGGCGTCTGAGTCTCAGTGCCCACGGCATCCGAGCTAGTCATTTGTTGTGTTGGACCGAAGGCATTGGGATCGCAGCCTGTCGTTCCGATGAAGTACAAAACCAGAACACCAAGTGCCCCGAGGAAACGCGTACTGTTCTTCATGATCCGCCTCCCTGCGGTATCCAAATTGCCTTCCCTGGCGAAACCGTCTTTTCGGGCTGCCTGTGACCGAATGCACGGAAAAATTCTGGCGAATGCTAGACCAAATGGATGTCACTGGCCAGATCAATACGAATCCAATTGGGCAAGCCTTGATGAGGCAATCACGGTACAATGTCGGAAAGCAACGCTTTTTGCCCCCATCAAATGAAATGCCTGCGAATAAAATCCGATACTTCCTGCTGATCCTCGCCGCCACTTTGGCTCAAGTCTGGTTGCAAGGCCTGATGCTGAATGGTCAAGCCACTTTTACAGACTCGCCAACATCTGAGATCAATTCCCCCGTCACCGATGTCGAAAACGATACCAAAAAAAAACGGCAATCCAATTCTGTCGTTGGATCAGCCGACAGTGACGAAGTTCATAAACTCATCGAACAACTTGGCTCGTCTTCATTCGCCGAACGACAATTCGCCACCGAGCAACTGTGGAGATTCGGGCCGATCGTTGTGAAATCGCTGCAAAAGGCCTTGAGTCACCCGGATCCCGAAGTCGTTAAGCGGGTCAGAAGTATGCTTGACGTAATGGAAGTTGGAGTTGATTCGTCGACGCCTCGCTCTACCGCGCTGATGGTGTTGTATTTCAAGAATGGCGAACCTGAAGTTCGCGCGCAGATCATCCAAAACCTGGAACGGCAACAAAATTATCAGTTGGTTTTTGATTTGCTCAACGACTTAAAAAACCCGGACGATCAGCGTGAACTTTACGAAGATGAAATCGAGCTCGACAGGACGGTTTACCGGCTTGCGTTACAAGGAAAATGGGAGACGCTTGATAAGATCTTGACTCACGACATCCCTTGGAAATTCGATCATCAACTGTGTATTTTCTACTCGATTCTGCAAAACAAATTTGACGACAAAATCGAAGCTTTAAGAGAGCGGATCACCGGATACGAATCGGAGCACCCGCAAGTAACTCCCCAACCGCGGGTCGCCGATCAAGCTCCTCCCAACTCGACGCCGGGAGACGAAGCGGCAAAAACTGCCCGCGATCAATATCAACGGGACTTGTTGCAGATCACGAGAATGCTTCGCATCGCAAATAAAAGAAGTGACGCGTTCATCTATGCCCGGAAAATTTCGGATCCGGCTCAACGCCTGCGCCTGATTAACGGAATGGACATGGAATCTGGAAACTGGGCCGCGGTTGCAGATCGACTGGTCCTGAAACAAGACAAGGTCGCTGGCGACGACGAGACGGTTTTGGCACGCTTGCCACAAATCGCCTTGGCTCATTATTTCGCCGGCAACAACGTCGAGTACAAGATAGCGATTGACCAACTAACAGAAATGGCAAAACAACCTGCCGCAAACGACGATTCCGATCCTGAATCTGAACTGGTCGATGTATTGCTGGCAACGTTGAACTGGCAAGAAGCTGAAAAACATTTAAATCTCAAACCGCGAAACCGTGTTTTCCAACTTTACGTTTTTCTCCAGAGAAACGAAGACGCGCTTCAAGCGGTTGGGCTTACCGATCAGATAAATCAACGCCTGATTTGGTTTCAACGCCTAACGAATCAGCTCGACTCAATTTTCAAACAGTACGCTCGAGCGACAGGTAAAAAAGGCATCAATCGAACGCTCCACAAACAGATTGGTATTCCCACGATCGACGAAGATAAAGTTGATGCAAAAGCCGCCACGATTTTTGATTTGGGCGTCACAGCAGCCTCCCACCTGGGGAGCCTCGGTTTCACAGACGAAGCTGTTTTTCATTTGCGCGCCATCGCCGACACGATCACACAAACGAGTCCCGGGTCCTACGAAAAACGAGCCGAGATCCTGAGTGTCTTGATTGATTTGGGTGCTTACGAAGAAGCTTGGAACTTGCTTGAAGACCGATTTCAGGAGAACGAGTATTTGGACGCTTTCCGGGTGATGTTTCCTTATAAATACAGCAATTTCCAATTCTGGTTCCTGAATTTGAAGGATGGGTATCCGGACTTGCTGCAGCGAGCCAGGTATGTTGCGAGAATCGTCAACTCACCACTCCAGCAGGAATCCGGACCCCTCGACTTGAAGTCCGTATTTTCTCTTGTGGATTCGACGCTCTCCAATTCCAGTTCGACCAAGCGAAGTGGCACCAATTACCAGTTTGCGATGACGCTTTTTTATAACGGCGATTCGGAGGCGAGCCGTCGATACCTGAAGGCGGCGGCTCGAGATGGCAGCTATTATGCGGAGACCCGGCTCGCCGACATTGCCATGGAAGTCGGCGATTATGAACTGGCCCTTGAGCTATACGAGCGACTTTGGAGGCGGTCTGCCAGTGCGACGGCAACAACTTATTCGGCTCGGGCTGCTGCGGAGTGTTTCGAGATTCTCGGAGATCCGGAAAAATCAAGGCAGAGAAAGCTGATTGCCTATGGAGCTTGGCTTGAAAGCTATCGCACCGACCAGGTGGTCGACCAATTCGAACGGAACAAGAAAATCCGATGGCTTGAGCCTGTGCTCAATGTATCCGTGCATGGCACAAAAGGATCGTTGTTGACGAATGAATATTATCGTCAGGCGTTGGCTGCATCCCAGGAAGAAGATTCGCCTCGGCAGGCGGCCAACAATTTGCGGGTTGAATTGTTCAACCGCTTTGCCTCGACTCGATCCAGCAATAGTCTTTCCATCGCCAATACTGCCGGACGAGTTCAACTCAACTTGGCCGTCGCTGAACTCAAATCCGGGAATGTGGATCAGGCCTATCTGCTTTTAAAAGACTTCGACAAGTTTCGCCCAGGTGATCCGGAAATCGGAGAAAATCTAATTCCCTTATTTGATGAGCTGGGCGAAACCCGTAAAGCCAATAATCTGTTTCAGGGAGTGGCCGATTATTACGTCGCCACGTTGATCCGTTACCCAGAGAGTCCCCTCCACCACAACAATTATGCGTGGTTCTGTGCTTCAAGCAAAAGACGGCTCGATTATTCGCAGTACCACTCCGGTATTGCCGTATCGTTAAGGCCAAACAACTCCAGCTATTTGGATACACTCGCTGAATTGAAATTCCTCAATGGCGATCCCGAAACCGCCAAAGAACTTAGTCGCAAGTGCCTTCAGATCCAACCCTCGAAACGGCACTACCTGAGACAATTCCTGCGCTTCGGGGGAAAGCTGTAGTTGCGCTCAAACACCGATCGTACTTAGCTTGGTTTGCCGCCCACAAACAAAACGAGCCGCTCAGACAA
This sequence comes from Planctomycetaceae bacterium, assembly GCA_024638965.1. Taxonomy (GTDB): domain Bacteria; phylum Planctomycetota; class Planctomycetia; order Pirellulales; family Pirellulaceae; genus Mariniblastus. The sequence continues at coordinate 8,740 of JAHEJI010000137.1, read as the reverse complement.
GCGGCTCGTAAGTTTCGGATGTACCCAAAGTTTCTACCCGATTAATACCCAATCGATGGTGGGTTGGCTTGAAGAAAGTCTCTTGGACCTCGAGTCGTGTAATACGGATACACGTACGTCGGAGCAGGACTGTAGCCAGCCGGCATTGCATAATCAGCCGCTCGTCCGCCACGACAACGATTGCAGAGCTTCCCACCTAAGCCGCAACCTCCAACGCCGCAACCACCGCGGCCGCAGCGACCGTCACACCCAGCGGCTCCGCAGCCATCACAACGACTATAGCCGCGACCTCTGAGGCCGCAACGACCATCACAGCCAATGGACCCGCAGCCATCACAACCAACGCCGCCGCAACCACCATCGCAACCATCGACTCCGCAACAACTTCCGCCGCGGTTCCCAACAAGTCGACTTCCCATGCGGCTACCTCCGTCCCCACGACTTTCAGTTCCGCAATCGTTGCTACTAAATCGCTGAAAAATTCCGCCAAATCGTGAATCACAGTTGCCCGTGTCGCACGCACCAACACCACAATTGCCCGTCTCGCACGCACAGTCTCCAGTCATGCAAGCGCCCGTACCACAGTCACTCGTACCACAGTCACTCGTACCACAGTCACTCACACAACAATCACTTGTATCGCAACTGCCCGTTTCACAACCAGCTTTTCCGACGCCACGCACACGGCAACCAAGGCAAAACTGCCCGCGGATCCCACAACCAAATTTGCCACAACCGGCTCTACCAAATTTTCTCGTCATTGAAGGCATCACCGGCAAACCCAACTTACAATCGGAACAACCTTTGTTGCCCCAAGATGGAGTACCCCGCCCCGCTGTAAACAGGCCGGCCATCGGTCCTGATTTAGAACAAGTGTCGCAGTTACCGCCGCAATCACCTTCGCAACTTGCCTTTGCGCCACCATCGCACAAACGACATCCAATGCCGAGTGTGCGCAAGCCGCGCCCTCCGCAACCGCCGCCACATGCACCCCCGCAACTGTCGTCACACGCTTGAGATTCGCATCCGCAATCGGTCGTGGTCGAACCGCAACCGCAGTCGCCGGGTACCATCGTGTTTTCAAATGATTGACACGCGTCGTTGCATCCGCCACAAGTGCCACCTACATTCATTGCGCAACCGGAGATCATTAACGTCGCCGTGCAAATTGCCAGGGCGGTATAGAGGGATCGCATTTTTCAAATCCTTTTGAAACTGGGTCTGTTCCGTGCGGGCGGAACTTTCAAACTTAATCAGCTCATACGGGAATGACGCTGATCCGACGCACGCAAATCCTGCCTGCGTTTACATCCAATTCTCTGATCGACCATACAAATCGGAAAATTGAGTAAATCAGCAAACTTAGCAACTCTGTACTCTCCGCCATCACGCGAATCAGGTTCGGAATCGTCACAACCGGCAGATCTTATGTTTGCTGTCACAATTGGCATGGAGTTTGCATCACTGTTATTTCGGAAGTGGTTCGCCCAAGATTGTGAGAGCATTCGGGGGCGGAACAGAGACGAGGCAGTGCCTGGACTACCCGTTTAACGGGTAGTCTAGGCCGCAATTATCAGATATTATTCGAAATGGGTCGGTTAGCCAACAGAACGGCGAACCGACCTGTTTCATTTTGATGCAGCAAAATTGAACACTTGCTCAATTTTGATACACTCCGTCAACTCTAACGGTTAGAGGTTTTTTGAAGTATAATCCGCAAAGATAAGCTCTTTCTGCAATTGACAGTCAGAGACCTGCCGTTCTTAAAGACAACATGCTTGATAAGGGTCGAATGACATGGGCTTTAGGCAAAATGCTGGGTGTTTTTTCCGTCCTAGCCAAGCAACCAAGGTCTTAGCCTTAGTATTCATTAGCGTTTTTGCAATTTCAGCGCAGGCCCGGGACAACCCCATCCAACAAAAGTCGGCAGATTCCTCCCCAGAAACAACTGCCAACCGCCAGGTAGAACGGATCAATCAACTGATTGAACAAACCTGGAAGGAGTTTTCGCTGAAGCCTTCGCAGGACGCCACCGACGGTGAGTGGTGCCGTCGAATCTATCTTGACGTGATCGGCCGGATTCCGACGGTCGCGGAATTGGATGAGTTTACGAAAGACAAATCCAGCGACAAAAAAGCAGAGCTCGTCGAAAAGCTATTGTACGACGATGACTACACTGAAGAGTTCGCGCGCAACTGGACCACGAATTGGACTAATCTGTTGATCGGTCGAACGGGGGGGACCGCGCGCAATTCGATGATCAACCGGGAAGGAATGCAGAAATACCTTCGCGATTCGTTTGCGCGTAACAAGTCGTTTGACCGATTAACATACGAGTTAATAACTGCAACAGGTTCGACGACTCCCGGCGCGCCCGAATTCAATGGTGCAACGAACTATCTGGTTGACAAGGTCAACGAAGAAAACGCGGCCTTGGCGACTGCGTCCACATCGCGATTGTTTCTCGGGCTGCAAGTCCAGTGCACTCAATGCCACAATCATCCATTTAACGATTGGAAGCAGGAACAGTATTGGAACATGAACGCCTTTTTCCGTCAGACCCGGGCGTTCCGTGGCGGAATGCGTGCTCGCGATGGTGGACCGGCTAAATTGGCTGATCAAGACTTTCGAGGCGAGAGTGGCGACATTGACAAAGCGGATTTGTTTTACGAGTTGCGAAATGGCCTGGTAAAGATCGCTTTTCCGGTTTTCGTGGATGGCAGCGAGATCGATAAGAGCGGATATGTTAACGTCGTTAACCGTCGAGTTGAATTCGCCAAAATGGTGAAAGACTCGCCCTACTTTCCACGGGCGATGGTCAATCGCATCTGGGGCCACTTTCTGGGTTATGGCTTTACCAAACCTGTTGATGATCTGGGTCCTCACAACATTCCATCCAATCCTGAACTGCTTGATTATCTCGCCCAGGAATTCAAGAGTGGCGAATTCGATTTCCGCAATTTGATCACATGGATTGTACTCAGTAAGCCATATTCGCTTTCCAGTAAACGTACGGCTAACAATGAAAAAGACGATCCGCTCCTGGGACAACCACCACGTTTCTCGCACTTCTACTTGCGGCAGATGAGGGCAGAAGAGCTCTACGAGTCGTTATTAGTTGCCACAAAAGCCGCCGACTCACGCGGTTCTTATGAACAACAAGAGCAACAAAAAAACATGTGGCTGCAACAATTTTCGACGGCTTTCGGGACAGACGAAGGTGACGAGACGACCACGTTTAATGGAACGATTCCCCAGGTTCTGATGATGTTCAACGGTGGTCTTATTCGAGAAGCGACCGCCACCGGCAAGGGTGGTCTGATCGATCAACTCGCCCGAAACTCAAAGATGTCTGCCAAGCAGAAAATCGAGTATTTGTTTAAGGCGGGGCTTAGTCGCAAACCTACGAGCTCCGAGTTAAATGTCGCCAAGGCTTTGTACGAAGCGCGAGAAGACAATTTATCCGAAGCACTGACCGACATATGGTGGGTTGTCTTGAATACAAACGAATTTATTTTCAATCACTGATCGCTGGTGATAGAATCAATATGCCATCGAGTGAGAATCACAACAGGTTTGGAGCAAATATGAATTTTCGCACACCGACGGGGATGAGCCGACGCCACTTCATGCGACACCTTGCTGGAGCTTCGGCGTTGACCGGCAGCGCGCTTGCGATGGGGCACACTTTGAAGACCTATGGCAACGAACTCGTGAAAAACAGGAAAGCTGCGATCTTACTTTGGATGGGTGGCGGGCCCTCGACGTTGGATATCTGGGATCTCAAACCGGGAGCAGCCACCGGTGGTCCTTTTCAACCCATTGCCACCACCGGTGACGTGCAAATCTGCGAACATATGCCAATGATGGCAAAAAACATGGACAAAATGTCCATCGTTCGTTCGATGAGCACCCGTGAAGCGGACCACATGCGTGGCCGCTACTATATGCACACCGGATACGTCCCCAACCCAAATGTTCAACATCCAAGTTACGGTTCGGTCATTGCCCATGAATTGGCATCGGAGCGACCTGACTTGGAAATCCCTCCATTCGTTTCAGTTGGTGGAGCTAGCGAAGGACCGGGCTTTCTAGGAATGGCATGGGCACCGTTCTCAGTAAATTCGAACGGTCAAGTCCGCAATCTTGACATGGGCTTGCAACCTGATCGACTCGCACAACGGATGAAGGCTCTGAGTTTGATGGAAACTGGCTTCGTTAAGCAAAACCGAGGCATCGCTGCCGAAGAACACGCCAAAGTACTTGGCAAGACGCTTAACTTGATGACAAGTTCGCAGATGTCGGCGTTCAAAGTCGACCAGGAACCCGCCAAAGTTCGAGAACGCTATGGCCAAAACAACTTTGGCCGAGGCTGTTTGATGGCTCGACGACTTGTTGAATCCGGCGTGCCCTTTGTGGAAGTGAATCTTGGCGGCTGGGACAACCATCAAGGCATTTTCAACACTCTGGAGAACCAGAGGCTGCCCGTGCTGGATCGAGCCATGAGTGCGTTGATCGAGGATCTTACTGAACGCGGCATGCTGGAAAATACGGCCGTGCTCTGGATGGGTGAATTTGGCCGAACTCCACGAATCAACGGAAACGCGGGTCGCGATCACTGGGCTCGCAGTTGGAGCGTTGTCGCCGGTGGTGGCGGAATGAAAGGCGGACTTGGAATTGGTCAGACCAACGATGACGGGACCCGAGTCGAAGGTTTGTCTCACACGTCAGAAGACCTGATGGCAACCGTTTGTCATTCGCTAGGGATCAGCCTGGAAACGACCTTCACCAGTCGTAGCGGTCGCCCAATGAAGATCGCCAACGGCGGAAAATTGATCAAAGAACTGGTCAGCTAACTGATTCAACGACCGTTCGAAGAAGTAACTATCATGCTACAAGCCGGTGCAGCGCCATTCATGTGTCCGTCATGACGAAAGATTGGCTTGGCATCATCTGCAGCAACGATTTTGCGAGCGAATTAATCGCCTGAGCTAGTAAAGGGCTGCGGCTGATCCCAATCTCAATACTTCACCCTGCACTATTATTGCGGCGACGGGGCCATGGATGAAACCGTCTTGCCTGCGCTTAGGTACTTCTATAAAGTTTGGCAAAAATTGGAACCCAATTCTGCGGCGTGAATCATAGATGGACGAATGGTATTCGATTGCCGGGTTCAGTGACCCGATGAGCAGCATTTCACACCTCGCTGGAACCGCAGTATTCACGGTGCTAGCCGTCGTTCTTTTGCGCAGTGCGTGGCCATCAAGATTACGATTTTGGTTTTCGTTTGTGTTTGCGACTTCAGCCGTTTTACTGCTGACGATGAGTTTTATTTATCACATGATGGCGCTTGGAAGTACTGCTCGAGCCGTGATGCGTTGTTTGGATATTGCCGCGATCTTTATTCTGATTGCCGGTACCTTTACCATCATTCACGGGATTCTTTTCACTGGCTGGAAGCGATGGGGTATTCTGATTCCGATGTGGATGTTTGCAGTCATTGGAATCATCTTGCGATCCGTTTTTTACGATGGCGTTTCCGAATGGTTTGGAATCGGAATTTTTCTGATGATGGGCTGGATTGGAGCGTTTTCTTCCTGGTTGGTGTGGAAGAACTACGGTTTTTCGAACTTTCTTCTGGTTCTGATGGGTGGGGTATTTTACTCGATTGGTGCGGTGATTCACGGAGTCGATTGGCCCATCTTGATCGATAAGGTTTGGGGCCCGCACGAGACATTTCATCTGTTTGTCTTGGCCGCGCTGGGTTGGCACTGGGCTTTTGCCGCGAAAGTCGCGGAAGGATCAGTACGGCCTCAAAGTTTGCAGGTCTAGGATTTTGCTTGGCAGTGCTTGTCTGGTGCAATCGCATAGTCTTCGAATCAAATAACGTTGCAAGATTGGAAGGTCGAGGCTCCTGCCGAGCCGAAAACTGCCGAGCAATTCTTAGCTTAGCGGTGGCTTCGCCCACCCGATCATATTTTCAAATGCAGGACCATTATTCAATCATCCTACAAACTGAGTGTTCACAACTTTCAGAAACTTTTTGGGGCGTACAAACTGACCACAACCGCAGTTAATGGCGACCCAAAATTTTGGATTCGAAGTGGTTAGGCAAAGCCCAATTCACGGTTATCACCTTCAAACATCCCTTAGCTCGAATTAGTAGCGCGAAATGCGGGATTAGTGATGTGAACTCTACCGTCTTTTCGTTATTCGCAATCACAATCAATTCATTGGACCCGCTTGACTCAGCCAGTCATTTGATTGACCGGCCAACAAAATGATCGAAAATACTAAAATCCAGGAAGGATGTTTCTTTCACAATAAATGGAGTTCAGAATTGTCGTTCATTGATCGTTCAAGACGCAAGCTAACTGACTTGGTCGACTTGGAGCCTTCGGATTCATGTGGCGTCGGATTGGCCTCATCTGTCGACGGGGTTCCTTCGCGGCGAATTCTTGAACTTGGATTGATTTCACTTGCTAATTTTGCTCACCGGGGTGCAGTTGGAGCGGATGGAAAAACGGGCGATGGGGCCGGTGTTACCACGACCATACCTACAAGAGTCTTTGCGCGATGGATGAGAGAACTTGACATCGAAGATGCCCCGCCGCTTGTTGGCGTCGGCGTGCTTTTTCTGCCCTCGAACACTTCAGGCCTTGAATTCGCAATGCGGATGGTCTCTGAAACAATAACTTCGCGGGGATTGAGAGTGCTCGGGATTCGCGACGTCCCAATTGAGCACGGAGAACTTGGCGATCAAGCAAGAAACAACTGCCCCGTCATCAAACAAATTTTTATTGCTGGCAAGGGCGAAGACGCTGATCATTTTGAGCGCGAGCTGTTTCTTGCACGTCGTGCCATTGAGCTGACGCCGATCGATCGGCACTCTCAGAACATTCACATCGCTTCGATGTCGGCTCGCACCATTTCTTATAAAGCGATGGTATTGTCTGGATCGCTCAGCAAGTTTTATCCCGATCTGGAGGATCCGGAATTTGAATGTTCAATCTGTGTTTTTCATCAGCGATTTAGCACAAATACGAGTCCCCAATGGTCGCTTTGCCAGCCATTTCGAATGTTGGCCCACAATGGAGAAATCAACACGATTCGCGGCAATCGTAACTGGATGACAGCTCGAGAATCGATGTTGAGTCACCCTTATTGGTCTCGCAGCGATCGCCGACTGTTGAGGCGCCTGTTCAACTTCAACGACTCCGACTCGGCAAGTCTCGACAATGTGCTTGAACTGCTGACTCTGTCGGGGCGAAACATTTTGCACGCCATGTCAGTGTTGATACCGCCGGCGTGGCAGAACGATCCGCGCATCGCCGATGCTCAAAAGGCATTTTATGAATTCCACAGTTGTTTTAGTGAACCCTGGGACGGTCCCGCAGCCGTCGTCGCAACTGATGGAAAAATAGCCGCTGCCTGTTTGGATCGTAACGGTCTCAGGCCGGCGCGTTACAAAATCAGCGAGGACAATATTTTCCTGCTCGGATCGGAAGTGGGTGCCGATCGCATAGACGATGAAACCGTGATTAAGAAAGGCCGTTTGGGACCGGGGGAAATGGTGGCGATTGATATCGTGAACCATCGAATCCTGTTCAATGACGAAATCAAATCGGAATTGGCTACGCGGCAGGATTATGAAAAATGGCTAGCAGAAAATCGTATAGTTTTTTCTCCAACAGAAAACAATCTTCAAGGTGACTTGGCGGATTTTACGGACGAAGAAATCTTGCGACGCCAAATTGCGGCCGGTCTGACCCGCGAAGAAATCGAAATCGGGATCAAAAAGATGGCCGAGGATGGTGTCGAACCCACATTCAGCATGGGTGTCGATACACCGCTGGCGGTCCTCAGTGCTCAACCGCGGCAATTGTCCGACTATTTCAAGCAGCAATTCGCGCAAGTCACTAATCCGCCGATTGATCCCATCCGCGAACGTTCCGTGATGTCGCTAGCCGCCGGACTTGGGCCGGAACGGAATTTATTGGATGAATCGCCGCTTCAATGCCGCGTGATGAATTTGGACGAACCCGTTTTGCTACCCGGCGAAATGGAGAGTCTGATGGAACAGTGCCCTTTCAAAACGATGGTTATCGATTGCACCTGGTCACAAGGCGCAGAATCAGGCGGTCTCAAGAACGGATTACATTCCATCGTCGAACAGGCTCGCATGGCAGTCGATGACCAGGTTACTGTAATCGTGTTATCGGATCGGGCCGTCAACAAAGATCGTATCGCAATCCCAATGCTGATGGCCGTGGGTGCCGTTCATCAAGCACTTTGCAAGTCGGATCAGCGATTGATGTGCAGTCTGATCGCCGAGACTTCGGAAGTTCGTGATCCTCATCAACTTGCCCTCTTGTTCAGTTACGGTTGCACCGCCGTGTATCCTTACCTGGCATTCGCGACCATTCGGTCATTTGATAAAGCAGATCCGAGTCTGCGTGAAAAATGCGTTCGCTTTCGTGACGGATTAAATAAAGGCATCCTAAAAATCATGTCCAAGATGGGCATCTCAGTGCTAAACAGTTACCAGGGAGCCCAGACGTTTGAGGCGATCGGAATTGGGCCCGAACTAATCGAAATTTGTTTTAAATACAGCTACTCCAACATCGGTGGAATCGGAATTGACGACATCGAGACTGATTGTCTTATCAAGCACGAAGCCGCCTTCGAGCCAGAAATTGCCGACCTGACAGTCTTTGACGCGGGGATGATGAAACCCAGG
>JAHEJI010000272.1 GCA_024638965.1 Planctomycetaceae bacterium | reverse complement strand
GACGTAATGTGCTTACGTATGTTCAACCACACGTAGCACAGTCGTTTTGTTTGAAGATGGACTTGAAAGACTTCTTTCCGTCGATCCAATTCGGACGTATTCAAGGTCTGTTTCGGTCGGCAGGATATTCGAAAGAGGTTGCGCGATATTTGGCGGCCCTTTGTTCGAACGCCGTCGATCACGACACAATTTTTCGAGCCAATTGCATGCCGTATTCTGGCGCGTCAGAAATTTCGCGGTTATACATGCCTCGACATCTTCCTCAAGGAGCCCCGACATCACCGGCGATAGCGAATTTGATTGCCTATCGGTTCGACGCCAGACTAACTGGCTTGGCCGAGTGGATCGGCGCCAGCTATACCCGGTACGCCGATGACCTGCTGTTTTCAGGCGGCGCGAAACTGGCGCGAGCGGCAAAACGATTTGCCACTTCGGTCGCTGCGATTGCGATCGAAGAAGGGTTCCAGGTTCAGTTTCGCAAAACACGTTTCATGCACGCAGCTCAGCGCCAACAGGCTGCCGGAGTGGTTATCAACGAACGGACTAATCTGCCGCGGGCTGAGTTTGATCGGTTAAAGGCGATCCTTTTCAACTGTTCACGCTCTGGTCCGGAATCACAGAATCGAGAGGGTCATCCAAATTTTCGAGAGCATTTGCAAGGGCGACTTGAATGGGCGAGTCAGCTGAATCCGAAGAAGGCTGAGAAGCTGCGAGCCATGTTTGCTCGGATCGATTGGGAAAACCGTTCTAGTCATCCTGAAGGAGGCTAGGCGACTGAAGGATCTCTCATTTTTTTGCGAATCATTCTTCGGTCCTAATCTATACGAAGTTTATGCTTGACATTTGCCACGGGAAGCGGAATCCTGATCTTAGAAATTCAGATCGGCTATTCTTATTTCGCGTCCCTCATGTTTCAAAGTCCATCAACCCTGATTTGTCGATTTGACTAATCGGATTGAGCTTTTAAATAGGCTCGCCAAGGCGTCCAGTAGAACTTCTCCCAACCATTTGTAACTCCATCATAATCTTGTTGGGGAACGTCAACATGGATCATATCAATCTGGCCTAAATCGCCCACCGTTGTGAATTGGAGGATCAGCGTCGAATCGGGATCGTCTTCCTGAAAATTAACCGACCGCCAGGACTGAACGATCAAAGTCGGCTTGACCGCTTCCAGGATTCTTCCAGACAACATCCCGTCGAAGGCTTTGAACTGGGCACCAGCCGACTCGTCAATGATGACAGGTGATCCGGTAATCGCTGCGTGAGCGTCGGCAGACAGATACATTTCGAATAACTGTTCACCCGTTGCAGGTAATTTCAATGATTGCCGAATGACGGATCTCATCTCTTATTCCCGCAAATTGTTTTCATAACAGAACAGATGATTAGCGCCTCGAATCAGGATTTGGTTACCAACGATTGCCGGTGTCGCATCGACCGGTTCACCGAGTTCATTAGTTGCCACAATATTGAGTTTCGGTCCGTGCTTGAGCACGATCGTATTTCCGTTGCGACCCGTCGCGTAGATGTGATCATTGGCTGCTACCATCGAAGAATACAATGTTCTGATTCCATCCAGTCGCGTCGCGTCAATTATTTTTCCTCCCGTTTTGGCGTCTACCGCCAATAATGTGGGACTGCTTGTTTTCGTCGCATAGACCACGCCTTTGTAGAGGACGCCAGTTGGTACGTAGGGTCCGATCTCCCGCGAACTCCAGATAATTTTGTCGCTTCCGGTTACGTCGCCCTTGCTGTCCAGTGGAATCGCGAAACAAGCTGAACTTCGAAAACCGGTCATACAGATCACCATATCATCGAGAACCATTGGCGCTGGAATCGGATTGCCAGTTTGCCCGCCGCATTCCCAAATGATGGAGCCATCTGCCAAATCATAACTTCGAACGGTCGATGCATTCACGATGACTTGCACCTGATCCTTGTATTTGACGATCAGTGGAGTCGCCCAGCCCGTTGCCGCGTCTCGATCTTTTTTCCATTTCGTTTTACCGGTTTTTGCGTCCATCGCTTCGATAAACGATTGGCCTTCATGGTCCCAGTTTATAACCAGCGTGTCCCCGTATAGTGCGGGTGAAACGCCTTCGCCAAACGAGTTGCGAGTTCTCATATCTCCGAGGTCGCGTTCCCAGACAACGGTGCCATCCAGATCGAGGCAATAAATGCCAAAGGAACCGAAAAAAGCATAGACATGTTTTCCATCGGTCACTGGTGAACCAGAACAATGGGTGTTCGTGCTATGCACACCTTCGTGAGGAATGGCTTCGTTGACTTTGGTTTTCCAAGCCACTTTTCCGTCATCTCGGTTGACGCACAACACCCAAAACTCAACTACAGTCGTGGGCTTCGAGCGCCTCATGCCCCGTCCTCGCCCACGTCCACGTCCACGATCACCCTGTTCTGCAGCCGGCGGTTCCGGGGCGACTGTGCCATCGGCTGTTTTTCGGGTATCGACGGCCGTCATCACGAAGATCTGGTCACCCCACACGATCGGACTGGAACTGGCTTTACCTGGAATTTCAGATTTCCATTTCAAGTTATCGCTGGTCGCACTCCATTCAATGGGCGGTTTCGCATTTTCAGCAACGCCATTGCCATCGGGGCCACGGAAGCAGTGCCAGTTGTTATCCACGTCATCGGCAAAGTTTGCTGTGGCAAGAATGCATGCGGTTAGAAAGCACATTCCGCCAAGTGAATAGGTAGTCAGTTTTGTTTTCATCATCGGCCTCGCTGAAATTTTTTGAACTAGTGAGTTGGCGGCAGGTATCCTGTTGAATTTAACAAGTTTTCAATGAACATGTTCTCTTTGAGCAGAGGATTTCAGACAAAAAAACAGAGCTTCTTCACATCGCTCCACTCGATTCAGAATGGCTTGAGGATTGTAGAAGCTGAAAACGACATGTTAGTAGTACCGCCTTCAGGCGGAAATATACGGCTAAAGCCGATACTACGAACTACTTGATTTGGGTTTGAGTCCCGCTAGTTTTGTATCCATGATTTAACGCAAAAAAACTTGCGACGGCAATCTTGCCGTCCAGCATACCGGCGGGGTCCGACGCGCTCGACAGGATGATCTACAATACGGAAAGACAAACAACTCTTGGGTTTAGCCATTAATAGGAAAATGCAATTTCACAACCTTGCGACGCCGTGGATCCGGTTCTGGGGACCGTTAAAGTTGTTTGTTCGAATTGTGTAGCCCAGATCAAATAGCGCGAGCTTGCGAGCGTCGTGTCGGCCTGGGTACGAGCTAACCGTTCGGCTGATATTGATTAAGGCGACCTAGCGCGGACGAGTGGGTGTCCGGGGCGTTGCCTTTCGCACGAGCCGCGACATGAGCATCCGTGAGCGGATGATATGCATGGATCAGTAAAATCGCGAAGTGTTGTTTTTGAATCGCCCCTCACCCGTCGCTGAGACGGCGACCTCTCCCCAAGGAGAGGTTAATAAAACCGAGGTCTCCAAACCGGACTCTCTCTTTATTGACCGTAACCCGTGAATAGTGAGAACTGTTCAACGTCCGTTTTGACTTGATCTTTGTCGTCCGGTTGGTTTTTGCTGGAGTCGTCTTTGGGGACTTCACGAAGCTCCAACCGATAGACTCCTTCGCCGATGCCGGAGCCTCTGGCCGGGTGATCAGGGCCGGATGACGGATCTGATTTCAGCTCTCTGACTTCCTTTCGTAGCGCTTTCAACTGATTCTTCAAGTCGGAGATGATTTCCTGCAACTTCGCGTCGTCATCCGATTCCACTGAAAGCTCGACTCGACGAGGATCCTGTTTCAATTCAACTTTTTCAACCCAAATATTTTTCCGAGGATTTTTTTTGGATTCGTCTTGCGGTAGTACAAGTACCTCAAAAGTATCGGATGCAGATTCAGAGTCTATTTCGGTCTCGACGACGACTTGCAAATTCCCTTGCCCATCTTTTTTTGGATGCACTTGATAACTGAATTTGTGTGGACGTGAGTCTTTGAGCTTGATAATTTTGTTCTTGCTCAAATCGACAACCCGCCCAGCCGTCTTGCTTCCGTCTTCAAGTTCGACGACTACGGTTAGTGGACTAGCATCAATGAACTTGTTTTCTCCTTCATCAAGTTCGACTACCACGTCCGCTTCAACCACACGGTCAACCAGTTTGTTTCCATCTTTTAATTCGACCTTTGCTTTTAGCGGGCGGGTGACGCGTTCAACCAATTTGTTGCCTTCTTTTAGTTCGATGTCTACGTCTCGTGGACTAACAAGTCGCTCCATCGTCTTATTGCCGTCTGACAA
>JAHEJI010000136.1 GCA_024638965.1 Planctomycetaceae bacterium | reverse complement strand
GAAATAGTGGCCTAACAGGATTGCTCCGATTGGAATCGCAAACAACCAAAATGACGATCGCTTCATTGAGTCATCTGAATCGCGATCTAAGGTTGAAGAGGCCATACCAAAAGTCGGTAAACATATACCGCGAATTGCTGACGAAGTTGATTCCACTACTTAAAGATTAAACCTGAATGCCATCTTTTGACAGACCGGTCGCTTTTTTCAGGCCTGTGAAGTGCCAGTTCGGCTTGCAGCGGCACGGTCAAATTTGCCGATGCTCGCCACGAATCAAGTCGTCCTGACGCGAATGATGCGAGGTGTAAGATCCGATGTATTTTTGCGAGAAATATTTCTTGCCGCTTGCGAAGTGCCCCCGATCCAGCATGATGTGGGCTCTGTTTGCAACGCTCCGATCTCACCGCGAATGAATTGGAATCGCAATCCTGTCAACACGAATTGAGTGAGAGCCCAATTTGTTTCAGGGACCGGTTGTCATCCGAAAGTTGATAGCAAAACCGTAGCATCGACAACTGACTTTGGCGTTTCATTCGGTTTTTACTGCACAAATGAACTCAAAAGTTCTTTCTGTTTTTTTTCTAGTTTGATTCAAGAAATATCTATTGACCGAAAAAACGAGTTGCCATACTCTGCCGAACCATGACGTTGATTGATTGAATTTTATTCATCATTCGGCATTCAAAATTTTTGAAACAAATGGAATTGTTTTGTTGTTGAGGGTTTGCACCGGAGCATCAGCTCTGCGAACAGCGCCTCGTAAGTCCGACACGGAAGTTGGGCGACCGTCGCGTTATCTTCAGCGAAGCGAGGAGGCGATCAGAGCAAGGAAGCGCTGGTCGACCTAAACCAATCGCTCTCGGACTACGGACGGCGTCCTTTGCCCCCCTGGGACCCTAAGTTGCCGAGAGCCTTTTTTTGCGCCTGCGGAACAAAGCATGGGTCGTGAAAGTGGGACGGATTATCAGTCCTGCTTGTGCGAGGAGTCCTTAACTACTGAGCACCGCTCGTTTTTCGCCAATCAGTTGCAACAAGTCCTTTTGTGGATCGGCAAACTTGGCAATTCCTTCTCGCATCAAGGTTTCTTCCATCTGCGCAAAATCGACGTGTTTTGAAATTTCATTCAGAATTGCTTCGGCCGGAAGTTGGTCGACCGTCCGCACAAATTTGATTTTGCTTTCAGATGCAGCCAAGTTGGTTGCCGGAGGATTGGTTTGAATGTCGCTGCCCGCCAATGCTTTGACATATTTGGTCGGTGGATCCTCTGGTTTTTTGGTACCTGTGCTCGCGAAGATGATTTCCTGCTGAAGTGGGCAATTTTTGTCAGCCCAAAAATTCTGATTCGAAGCCCAGATTTGCTGTGCATTGACGATTCCAACCAGGCCTTGCGCGGCCGGGGAAAGCTGAGGCACATGTTTTTCGGTGTATACATCGATCCTCGAAACAAAAATGCTGTAGACGCTTTTAAAATGATCCAGGTTGTCAAGTTGTTGGGCGCCACGCCAAACGTGATCACGTGCAATTTTGTACTGCCGTTCCGTGAAAATCAGAGTCACATTGAGCGGTACTCCGGCCGCGGTTAGTTCTTCCAACGCGTCCAGTCCGGCGGGCGTCGCGGGAACCTTGATCATTCGATTTTTGTTTCCAGATGACCAATATTTGCCAAGTTCGATATATCGTTGCACACGCTCCTGGTGGGGCAGATTGGTTTCGACATCTTCAATTAACGGATCAAGTTCGAAACTGACATAACCATCGTTGCCGCCCGTTTCGTTCCAGACCCCTTGAAAGGCCGTCTGTGCACTCTTGACCAGCGTATTCGTCATGGCCCAGGCAATTTCTTCGACGTCTTTTCCTGCGGCAATCAAATTCCCGATTTGGGCGTCGAAGCGCCCCGTCTTCAGCAGGTTCGTGATGATGATTGGATTGGACGTAGCTCCCGTCGCGCCGAGATCGATATTTTGTTCAACCAAGACCGGATCGATACTGTCAAGCCATAGTTTGGTGCCACATCGAATAAGTGAAATGAGAGAATCTGACATTTTCGGAATCCGTTTAGAGCGAGTTTGGTTTATAAGTTTGGCGTCTTTTCGTCGGATTCGCCCGGCAATCAGAACGCCACGACCGTTATTACGTCCGTGCGAAACGCACTAGTATTCCGTCACAGTATAATTTTCGGTTAAATGTAATGGACGAGGCAACGAGTCCCCCCAGCTTTTGTGTACCATAAACGGACTCGTAACCTCGTCCACTACCCGAATCTTGAGTTGTGACGGAAAACTAGTTTGTAATAGCCGAGAGTGTGCTCGCACCGACAACTCAGGCAGTGATGAAACACTGTCTTAAATGGGTTCCATTTCGACTTGCGTCGACGGTTGAACTCATAACGCTGATCAGTTTAGCCCATCGCTGAAGTTGGAGACATCCCCCGGTTTTCGACGGCGTTAAACGGAATGCCGTGCGACGTTTGTTTTTGTCATTGTCTTCGAGGTTAGAATGCCAAAACGTGAATGGTACTGGCGTCAAATAACAGCCATGCTATTCGCCAGGATGATACGAGCGTATCGTATTTTCGAGAATCTGTTCCATTTCAAACCAGGCCGGTTTGAACTGCCCGTTCGCATAGAGTGGAGCCTGATCTAAATAATGTGGAGACTGTGGATCGCTGCTTTGACCAAACGGGACCATCGACCGGGCTCGAATCCCTTTTGGATCCAGTTCGACGACGCTCACGAACGAATGGCCGTGATATCCATAACGTCGTTTTGAGCCAGGGATTTTTCGCGAAAGATACGTGAACACCATTCCAACCCGTGGATGCCCGCCGGCGATTGCAAAACTCTTACCCTGGTCGCCTGCAAAATTACCACTATTATCCGGCCGCTGATGACGAAACATATCACCATACTTGACTCGCCAATCGCCGAATTGGTTCTCCAGCTTACGCTTGATGTCATCGAGCACTTCAATTGTTGTCCGGTCATTCAATTCCTTGTCGCCAAGTCGAGTTCCCATTTGCTCGTACCACAAATGAAACAGCGTCGTTGCGACAGAATCCTGACTTCCTTGGCGATTCCAGGCGACTAATTCATCAATCAATGGCTGGACGGATTCAATTAATGGGTCGGAATTTTGATCCTTTTGCATTTCCAAACGCAATGCGTCCGACATCCGGCCAATCCATTGGTTTGCCTCAATCATATAGGTGTCCCAGGCGGCGTTTGACAAATCGTCAAAAGTGAATTTTGCTTTTCCGGACAATATCTGTTTCGAAATCTTGACTCGCTTGTCATCCTGATCTCGTCGTCCGAGATAAGTCGGGAAATCATTTCGATTGGGATTCTGTTCGCCGATCGTCGTCGTGAATGGAGAAGAATTGCAATTCTGCATCCATCCAGATTCAGGATTCAATACCTGGGGCAATTCACTGACCTCGTGATATCCGGACCATTCGGTTTTGGAAGTGCTCCCTGAAACAGGTGCGCTCCAATCGATGGTTGAATCACGGCGGGGAGTTGCCGAATTGTAGACATACCAGATATTTCCTTCGACATCGGCATACATGACGTTGTGAAAGACCAGTGAGCGCAGCGAAATCGCCGATTTGAATTCGTTCAGATTTCGTGACCTCGCCATTTCGTAAAACTGACGTTGCATTCCACCTTCGCGAATCATTGCCGCTCGAATCGCATAACCCCGTTTGGCGAATTTGATCAAAACCGGGCCATGATGTGTTTTCAGGCATTCGATTTTACGCTCAATAAAGGTGTCGTCGGCTTGCTTTATTTTGATCGTTTCGGTCCATGATTCGGCCGTCCGCCATTCATCTTCGTAACGGTATTTCAGTTCATCGTCTGGATGATCGAAGGACTCGACGTAAACGTCAACAATATCCGGATAGTTAACAGTCAGACTCCAGGCGAGCTTCTCGTTGTGCCCGGCAAACGGAAACAAAAAACTGCCATACGCAAATCCGCCGGAAATGTTTAAACCCATGTCACTCTTCAGATGGCCTTCGTAGATTTGGTTCAGCGGAATGTGTGGATTGATGAAAAGCATGGCGTTCCCCGTAGCGCTCCGACTCGGCCCAATCGCCCACATGTTGGAACCATCTCGTTCAGATTGTGGTTTTGGCTGCTTTAGCTTTTCCTGTTCTTTTGCTTTTGATTCGGTGGCTGCACGTGTCGCGGAGCCCAGCAGATGTTTATATTCCGGGCTTAGCTCCAACACGGCAATATTCATCGTTCGACCTGCGGCCAATACGTGCCAAGGTTCGATCACATCGATAATGACAGGTTGTTCATCCGGGTGATTGGCCACGTAGAAATTAAGAGCATCTGCGTAAGCAAACAAAATCTCTTTGAATTCGTCGTCAGAGGATTGAAATTCGGTTTGTGCGTGTTTTTTAAATTCAAACAATCGGGTCGCACGATCCGACAAGAATCCGGTTGGTCCCACCAATTCCGAGACTCGACCAATCCCCGACAGCAGGCTCCTTTGTATTTTTTGAAATTCGTCTTCCGCGCGAGCATAGGTAAACCCAAACAACACACTTGCGTCGGTCGGTCCCACCACGTGAGGAACGCCGTATTTGTCTCGGTGAATGGTTGACTGTTCGGCCAGTTTCTTTGCTCGTTCAAGACTTTGCGCCAGCAAGATATCTCGATCAGCAGCTATCTTGGTTTCGCTATTTGATTGGGCAGTGGCGAAATCAATTTGCGAAAAATTAAGTATGCAAAAGGCGCTCAGCGCCAATATGAAAATTCCCTTAGACATCCGAACCTGCCATTTCTAAAACTGCATATGCGATCACGCTAATGATACTCAATTGCCGCTGCTGTAGTTTTAGCTGGACGCAAACATTCGATTATTTATGGTCTTAGCGGGGGTCTTTTCCGTATTTCGGGTGGGAGACGTGAATTTTTGGTCGCCATCAAAAAAAGTAACCCGAACATTAGCGATTGGTGAGGCTGCTCACCGGCTTCCGTTCGGGTTACTTACCTACTAAGGCAAAGCATCACTTTGCAATGGATTACGCGAACAAGATTCGTCACCTTCGACGCCTGCCACAAGTGAACAACAAACAACACGTCAAAGGCAAAACTCCAACCGGTTCCGGTATTGCATTTGGACGAAACGTAAAATTGTTGGTTGTGGAGGTTGCGTCTGCAAATGTGTCCAATAGTTGAAAAGTATTGATGTCATAACGATTGATGATTCCGCGACCAAAGTCGCCAGCATACAACATTCCATCTGGTCCGATCTCAAGACCCTGGGGGCCACCAAACAGGCCGGTAATCGGATCTCCTAAATAGTTTCCATTGGCATCGTAATGCTTAATGGTTCCGGTGTTGAAACTGCTAACCAACATGGAACCATCAGCAAGAAATAAATTATCGAGAGGCCCAGACAAACCACCGGATCCAGGAGAGACAAAGTCACCGAGCGAAACACCTGTAAGGCCGTGGTATTTGCGAATCGAATTAGTTCCAAAGTTGCTGACATACAGATCGCCATTCGAATCCCAAGCCTGGCCATCGGCAGCAGCCGCGCCTGTTACGAAATGGTCCACAAATGCACCTGTATTGGCGTCAAACCTCGACACCCTTCCTGCGGAACCGAAGGAAAAATCACTGACATACAACAGCCCATCGCGAAAGTTGATTTCGGCTGGCCAATTCATGCCCGTTGTCGTGGCAAATACATCAATGAATTCACCTGTCCGGCCGTTGAACCGCAATACGTTGTTCGAGGCGTTACTGGCAACGTACAAATTGCCATCGGGGCCAAACTCGATCCCTTGTGGATCACCCAAACCTCCGCTTCCCGGGGAAACAAAGACGCCGATAAAATCACCAGTATCACAATCAAATCGCAAAATCGAATTGGATCCAGCACCACTCACATACATGTCGGCAAACGAACTGGCAGCGAAAATTAAACCCGCCATGACGCAGCCGGCCAACAACATCGTTTTTGTCTTCAATCGCATTTGCTCTTCTCCGTTCCAAAGAAAATCGACTCAGTAAGTCATCTTTGCTTAAGCTGCCGACACAGTCTTGCAAAATCTTGCTCCAGGTTCCGTTCCTGCGTTGGCTGAAGGGAGTTTGAGGCTGGGCTGACGAAAAAAAACGGAAAACGGGGCATTTAGTAGGGCTTCAGGCTTGGGTGAACTCAACGGACTTTGATATTCGAAATGGGTGCAACTCGCCTACTTCGCGAGACGGCCCGCGTTTACGCGGAGGGAGCTTCACGATCAACCTCGATGCGAAAACATTGGCACAACTCAGTTCGGCCATTGGTTGGACGTCCCCATATTCATGTGGTGGGACGAACAAGGAATTTCGCACGCCGAACGACTGAGGGAGGCGAATTGGCTTGGCCTGCAGGCACCAGAGAAAACCGCCGAACTTTCAGGAATTTTTTGCGAGCAGCTGTTTCAAAAATGAAACCGAATCCGTGTGACGAAGATGCTTCGGCGACGTGTCAAACACGCGTCGAAACGTATTCGAAAAATGGCTGTGACTCGAAAAACGATAATCCAGTGCGATTTCAGTCAAAGGATGGTCGTCGTCGAGGATGCGTTCGACGGCGCTGCGAACTCTAAACTGGGTCAGGAAGCTGTAAATCGACTGTCCCGTGAGCTCTTTGAAGACACGGCACAAATGATAAACACTACACTCGGCGTAATCGGCGATTTCTTGAATGCTCAGCTTGGATTTGTGTTCACGCGCGATAAAGTCCTTAACGGCTTCGACGTGATCCAGTCGGACCGGATTTGGGTGTTTTTTTTGCTGGGCGAACGGTTCATGAAACTTCAACGCGCGCTCCAGCAAGCGGGGAAGCAAATGGCAAAAGCTCTCTTCGACGAATACCGGGCAATAATCCTGTTCCTGTTCAATGGTCCGGAACAACGTTCTTTGGGCAAGATAAATCTCAGCTGCGCACGGCCCATGCGAGAAATTAAACGGGGCATTCAGGTCTCTCGGTAATTTTGCACCAATTGACTTAAGTACATCCTGCAAGAAGAAGGGCGCAACGGAAAAAAACTCGCAAACATCTCCGCGCGGATCAATCAGATCGCGACGATAGGAGTGACGTGAATTGTAAAACATCACCTGGTTCGGAGTCGCGACGACTGAGGGCCGATCAGCTTGATGAATTTCCACTGCCGTCCGCGGAAAAACGAACATGGGAAAGTCGCCCGTTCTGTTTTCCGTCGTCCACAGCTGACTGTTGCGTTGACAGCGAAAACGCCCGATGTTTAGATTCGGGCCACTGAATAGAATTTTGGCTTCGATTGACAATGAAATCTGCCTGATAATGAACAACACCTTGCCCGCGTTGCTCGGTTTAACGTTCCATCATCATAGTTGAAGATACCGTGTTTGACACAATTGTGCAGAAAATATTACCTCTGCAAGCAAGCTTCCATGTTTTGTTTGGGATGTCTATATGCTACGAATGATAAGAACCGCACAAAACCTAAGAGACGACGACGCAAATGAATTTGAACCGGATATTCGCTCGCTCGGTTTTTTATCCCACTTTGTGGTGGAATATGCTGTGGGGACGCGTTTTGAAAGTACGAAATTGGTGGGACCAGGTCGACGAAAATGTTTTTCTCGGGGCTTATCCCTTTGCGTCTGACGTTGCTCCCTTGGCGAAACTGGGTGTCGGTGCGATCGTAAATACCTGCGAAGAATATCCAGGACCGGCCGAGCAATACTCGGATTGCGATATCGTGCAGCTACGAATACCAACGATCGATTTTACGCATCCCTCAATCGAGAACGTCGAAAAAGCAGTCCAGTTTATGAATGAACAAATTGCTGCCGGCAAAAAGGTTTACGTTCATTGCAAAGCCGGTAGAGCTCGCAGTGCGACCATCGTCATTTGCTGGCTCATCCAGAATCGACAAATCACGGCGGCTGAGGCACAGGCAGCTCTCAACCAACATCGGCCGCACATTAACCAGCATTTGCCGGAGCGACCTGTTGTGCAGGAGTTTGAAAGACGGCATTTGCGGACGAGTTCGCTCTAGATTGAGTTTTCGTAGTTCGACTAGGCGACAGTCGAGAACCTCCCTGCAATGGTGAAAGACCAATTGTGTCTTCCGGTTAGCAATTCACCATTCACCATTCGCAATTATTTATTTCCTTCCGGCAAGCATGGCTTTCGCTTTGGCCGGAATTATGAGTTGATCGCCAAATGTAAGAATCCAGCGCTTCAAATCTTGATTCGTTTCCAGCCACCTTGCAAAAAGCGCCATGTAACCATGATGCTCCGGATAAGCAAGTCGATCACCATCGCGTACCAAGCGCCTTCAATCCCCCAGCCCATGCCGGACACGGTGGTTTCCAGGATCGGAACCTCAAACGTTTCAAACGCGAACAAGGCGGCGAGCGGAATTCGAATTACAAAAAATCCAATCGCGGTAAAAAAAAACGGCCAGACTGTATCACCAGCGCCACGTAAAGTTCCGCTTAGGATCATTAGAAATCCAATACTGGGTGTTGCGATCGCGACGATCTTCAACAGATCGGCGACTCTAGCGGTGGTCGGATCGTTAATGTCACCCGTGAAGAACAAGGCAAACCAGAATCCAAAGAAGTAAAACAACAATCCAGCGGTCGTCATTATAATTAACCCAGCACCCAAACAAAGCTGAGCACTTCGAGTCGCTCGATGGGGAAGTTTTGCGCCCAGGAACTGACCGGCCATCGTTGCCGCGGCGACTTGAAACGCAGCACCTGGCAAAAAACAACAAGCCTCGATCTGAACCGCCAATCCATGTGCGGCTGCGGACGCTTTTCCCAAGCTGTTGATCATCGCCAGGAATATCAGCTGACTGAACAGCAAAGTCCCGAAGTCGAAGCCGCCCGGCAAACCAATTCTCATTAGCTTCCAGATTGCTTTGAAATCTGGAACCATCTGACTGAGCTTGAGTTGCAGACCCGCGCGACCAAAAATTAGTACACTCACGACGATCAGGCCACCGATGGCGTGGCCAGTGGCAGTACCAATCGCAATTCCCTTCCAGCCGATCGCTGGAAAGGGTCCCCACCCGGTGACCAGTGACGTGCTCACAAGAATGTTCACAAACACAACGATCGACTTCGCCAACGATCCCGTTAACGTATCACCCGCTCCTCGAAGACAGGCCGCACCGACTTGGGTGCACATCACGAAGGGGATAAACCACAGAATGATGTCGAAATATTCGTTCGCATAATCGGCTGCGTCATCCCGGAGTTGCATCAATTCAATAAACTTATGACCGCCAAACATGGCAAAGATTGTGAAAATCGAGGCCAAAAAGATTCCCAATAAATATGCCTGATTCGCCGTCCGACTGGCGGAAGTAAATTCTCCCCGACCGACCGAGCGAGCGATGATTGCCGTTGCTCCGATCGCTATGGCGGCGAACAAGCTCGGAATGAGCCACATAACGTAGCCCATTAACCCCATAGCTGCCTTCGTTGCGTCTCCTGCGTGCTGAAAATAATGACCGGCCAGCCACCAATCCGTCCAGGTCACCATTAGCACAAGAAATTCTTCTGCTAGCGCCGGCAGCACCAGGCGCAACATGGGCCGCACATTTGAAGGCGAATCGACAACAGAGAAAGTCTTCACAACGCTCGATTTGTACGTTTGCTGACAGAGATTTGAACAATTCGCCGCCATCATGAACGCGGTCCAGCAAACCCGAAAGTGGGTATTTAAGAAAATGAAGCATTGTGATAAGACTTCATGGACATTACCGGGCAGCTTGTCCGCGTCATTGAAGTGCAGTGTTTAAAGAATAACGCTGAAACGACGGAAACGATTTTTAAGCATTGTCGAAGGAACGAAAATTAGCGTTAAATGACGACCAAACTTTGAGACACCTCATACCTGTCTTGCCTTTGAACAGGCAAGTCTCTCTTGTCACCAGATAGGAATATTTGGTTTAAGTTTTTCAAAGTGGTCTGACCCAATTCGGTTGTAACTCGACCCAAGTATGCAGCCGTTCATCTTCAATCGAGAGGTATTACTGTGCGCCGCATTTTGATCATAGCTACTACCATTGTCATCGGATTTTGTTTTCCTGGTGTTGACTTGAACGCGAATCCTCAACTCGTGGCAGATTTGAATTCGGAATTCGTCGGTTCTCCAGAGAAGCAGTTTGCCCAGGCAATTCGACTGGCGAAGCAAGGACAAGTCGCCCAAGGCGTAGCGCTTGCGGATCTCACTTTGAAAGCTTATCCGACAGATGTCAGGATCAAGCTGACTTACATCGAATCTTTGGTTGAAATTCAAAGCGTGCCCGGAGGCGATCGCGATGTCGATTTACTCAATCAGGCGATTCGGGTCGCCAACGAGGTTCAAGAAATCAAAGAGTGTAATGGCAATCATGACCCTGCCTTGGGATTCGGCTACTTGCGTGCGCTCGGTCAGTTGGCCTACGCAGTGGAACCTAAACAACCAATCATTTGCGTTGAGTTAAAACACCTCATTGGCGGAGTTGCTGAGAACCTGCTTCAAAACCCACGCGTTGCCCAGGATTCGCATAAGTATCTGGCGCTACCTTTTTTCGACAAAGCAAAAGCACACGCGAGTCGAGGCGAAGGACAACTGGTCGCTGAGTCGTTGG
The DNA here is from genome assembly GCA_024638965.1 of Planctomycetaceae bacterium. Taxonomy (GTDB): domain Bacteria; phylum Planctomycetota; class Planctomycetia; order Pirellulales; family Pirellulaceae; genus Mariniblastus. Next base: position 5,503 of record JAHEJI010000136.1, on the reverse strand, counting down.
AAGTCGCGTTCAAACTCGGATTTTCCGACTTTGATCGGGCGCAAAAGGAAGTCGTGTTGAAGAATTTGGGTAACGCCGACGAGATTCAAAAGATCATTCAACGCGGGAGCGATCTTGTCATCAAGCAAAAAGAAGCGTGGGCCAAAAAAGAGATCGCCGGGTTCTTTCCGTACGTCTATGTGTTTGACGTGGACGGATTGAACCAGGGTAGAATTACGAATAACGAATTCAAAGGCAAAATCCTGGTCGTCGACCTTTGGGCGACCTGGTGCCCTCCCTGTAAAAACGCGATCCCGCATTTCAAGCAACTGCAACACGAATTTCGGGACAAGAACGTCGAAGTGCTTGGGATCTCCGTCGACAATCCCGATTCACCTGTGGTAAGCCGATCAATTGTCCAGGAATTTGTGAAAGAACATAACTTCAATTTCGCCTGTGGTCTGGGCGGACATAGTGTCCTGAATCAAGTGCCGGGCGAAACTTCTCTGCCGACGACTCTGTTTATCGATGCCAGTGGCAACGTCAGATACGTCACAAAAGGCTATCATCCGTACGCCGAGTTGAGAGCTTTGACCGAAGAGATGATCAGGATCGCGGCTCAACGGTAGTTGACACAAGCGCATCGTTTAACCGCGTGGGCAACGCCCAATGGCACTTAATTTAGAAAAGGAATAGACGCGTAATACTTGTAGGCCCGAAGGGCCGGCCCTATGCCAGCCCAGGCATCGCCCTGGGAAATGTTCGAATAACCACATCAAGCCCCAACGGGGCGGCCCTAAACTTCTTCCATATGCTAGCTCGAAACGAATGAACTTAACGGGTATCTTTGAACTAATTCCTGGTTCATTCGTATGATTCTTTCGCGGTCTTGCATAATGTCGGCGGAAAAAACAACTGCTATCGTTTTGCGAATCGTGGAATTTAGCGAAACAAGCGTCATTACGACGTTGATGACGCGCGATTTTGGCAAACTGACGGCTTTGGCCAAAGGAGCTCGGCGCCGCAAAAGTCCGTTTGAGGCTGCCCTTGACTTGCTCTCGATCTGTCGAATAGTGTTCCTCCACAAATCATCCGGAGCCATGGACTTATTGACCGAGGCCAAGTTGGAACGGCGTTTCCGCAGTTCGTCAACGGACCTTAATCGATTGTATGCCGGGTTTTATGTGGCCGAGTTGTTGCGATGTTTAACCGATGACCACGACCCGCACCCCAATGCATATGATTTGGCCGAAGCAACGATCATTGGTATTGATACCGGCGATCGGCTGATACCGACTCTGGTTGAATTTGAATTAACTTTATTGACCTATTTGGGACACCAACCGATTTTTTCCAAATGTGCCGAATGCGGTCGCACCAAGACCGCGAGTATTCGAGTCAGTTTTGGATTGAATGAAGGTGGCGTGTTATGTCAAAAATGTCGAGTTGGCAAACGAAACATTGTTAGCTTGAGTGCCGAGGCATGGTCGTTACTTAATGAGTTGAGTGAGGCCATTGCTGAGGAAAACAATAAGGAAAACGGGCAGCTGAGACTGACGCAAAGTTGGCCGGAAGACAAAAAACCAAACGGTGAAGTTCGAAGAGTCTTAAACCAGTACATCACACACTTGCTCGGTTTTCGACCAAGGCTGCACCCTTACATTAGTTCGATCAAGTGATTTTGCGATGTCGATATTGCAAGTCGCTTAACGTGGATAGATAAGGAAATCGAAATGCGTTTTTGGATCGTGATTGAGTTGTCAATCATCCTGTTGGCCTCGACCGTACTTTGCGGTTGCAAGGCGTTAGAAACAACGAACCGGCCCGGCCTCTCCAAGAAAGACGGACTGTTCGGGATTCGCCGCGCGTCCCAGCGGATGCTTGATCCCGAAGAAACCCTTGATCCACTTGGCGAGCGGCGCGCCGATCGTTTGGCGCTCCAGGATCTTGCTCCTGGAAATATCATAAACACAATTGAAACTCGAGTTCTTGACGAACAAAATCCCGACGAAGCGGAAAAGTTTTTTAGCGAAGCCGAGCAGCTTTACCAACAGGCTGTCGCTCAAAAAAAATCAGATCCAAACAATGATTCCTTCGAAAAGACTTTCGTCAAAGCCGCCAAGAAATATCGGTTGGCTGCGAGTCGTTGGCCCGAGTCAAAAATTGAAGAAGACTCATTGTTCTATGAAGGCCAAAGCTACTTTTTCGCCAACCGTTACGTTGAATCAAATCGGGCTTACGAAAAACTTGTGTCCCTTTATTCGGGGACCCGTTATCTCGACAAGGCAGAACAGCATCGTTTTGCGATCGCTCGCTACTGGTTGGAACTTGCCGATGACTATGCTGGCATCAGCTTGACCAATTCGAAGCGACCTCGAGCCAACTTGCGAAACGAGGCTCGACGGATCTTGCACCGAATTCGTATCGACGATCCAACCGGGAAATTCGCCGATGATGCAACCAACGCCTTGGCCGATGCCTATTTCACAGACAGCCGGTGGCAAGAAGCGGCCGACACGTATGAAGATTTGCGACGAAACTATCCCGGCAGCAGTTTTCAATACCACGCCCATTTGTTCGAATTGAAATCCCGTCTCCAGTCGTATCAGGGCGGAAGCTATGACGATATCCCGCTAAAAAAAGCGGACGAGTTGATGCGAGCGATCGTGAATCAATTTCCCGATGAGGCGGAAAAAGACCAGGACTTTCTGGCCCAGGAGGCATCGAACATCAGAACAAAACTTGCCGAGCGTGATTTGACCATGGCTCAATACTTCGAAGCCCGTGGTGAGAATCGTGCAGCCAAAATCTATTACGAGCAACTGGCTCAGGAATACAGTGACACAAAACTGGCCGAATCGGTCAAACAACAGATTGCAGAAGTTGCGGCGAAACCTCCTGTCCCTCCGGAACGCGGTAAATGGCTGGTCAATCTGTTTCCGGACGCCGATGCGGAAAAACCTGTCTTGAAAGCAGGCAACGAAAGGGTTTTCAGGTAAGGCCCGGGATGGTTTTGAATCGACGAATTCGAGTGGTGACTGTCATTCTGGTTTCGGCTGTCTGCTCGGGATTGCTGGGCTGCGCCGGATACCATGTTGGAAATCAGTTTCTTTATCGATGTGATATCCGCACCGTTCACGTTGAGATGATTGAATCGAATACGTATCGCCGTTTTCTTGGCGTGCGTTTGACGGAAGCCATCGTCAAGCAGATCGAACTCAACACACCTTTGACGATTACCGAGCCGGCATTGGCAGACAGTTTTGTGCAAGGCCGTTTGATTCAAGTAAACAAGAGTGTGTTGGCGGAGAATTTTAGTGACGAGCCTCGGGTGTTGGAGATTGATTTTCGCCTGGAACTCAAATGGGTCGATCGAGCTGGCGTGCCACTTATGCAGCGACAACTCCTTCGTATCAGTCGAGACACCGCGTTTATTCCCGAAGGCGGCCAATCGATGTCGACGGCTCAAAAGGAACTCATCGAGCGAATCGCCCGCGAATTTGTCGGGCAGATGGAAACGCCCTGGTAGCGAGTATGCTACACTGATCGTCCCAGACTTTCGTCGGGCTTGTCCCGATCGTAGCTCCAATTGACTTGATAATTACTATCGTTCTGCGAATAGATGAAGCGTAACGCCATACTTGCCGTCGTCGTCTGCATCATCGGGTGCGCGGTACCATTTTCGCGACCGGTACCGACGGAGTCGGAATACAAACGGCGTTTCTTGACTCATCTTCGACCGGAACAAATCACCGACCTGCGATTCTCATATCACGGTGCGGTTGGAGGTGAGGCGACCATCGCGCGATTCACGGTGGATGCGGATGCAATTTCGCAGATTCGCGCCAACGCTCAACGGGAAGACGTGTATGCATCCGAAGACGGAAATGCTGCCCAAGAGTTAAAACGCAAAATCGCGATGTGTGCTCGCGAAGGCCGAGTACCTGAATGGTACGACTTTCCTTTTGACAAATCGTTACCGGTATTCATTGATAGCGACGACTACACAGACGAGCATCCTGCCTATTCACATGAATGGTACGTCGATGAAGATCGGGGTATGGTATACGTTGTGATGATTGAGGGCTGATTGCTGAGCGTTCCCCAAAACATCGCATAACAATGCCGTGCACACGGAGCACGGCTTGCGTGGTTTTTTGAAATGGATAGTCGTCTCTCCGTGCCCGGTGACAGCTGCCGTTATCTGCCTACACTATGCGGTACTCACTAAAAACACTGTTCATCATTTTGGCAACAACTGGCATTGTTGTCGTGATGAGCATTGTTGGGTATCAATCGTGTTTGAACTACAAATACAAACTGGCAATCGAACCAGTTTGGGATTCTGCCCCCATTTCATCTTCACCCATCGAAATTGAGGAAGTAAACGACATCATATTCGGCTTTAATGGTGACGAACTCACAATGATCGACGGTGCAGAGCTGAACAAACGGGAACGGGTGTGGGGTCAGGGAGAAGGTGTGGAAGGTGTGGGGTCAGACTTGGTTTTCGGTGTTCAATCGGCTAGAGTGTGGCATTGAGTTGCGCGAATTCAAGGAGCTGAAGATGCCACGTAAACCCCGTGTTCAATTCCCAGGTGCGATCTATCATATTGTTACTCGTGGCGATGGTCGGCGCGAACTGTTTCATGATGAACGACATTATCAGCGGTTGACCGATGGACTTGCCGAAGAAGTTGTTAGATCGAATTGGCAAATACTGGCCTATTGCTGGATGCCGAATCATATTCACTTGCTTCTCAAGACGCCGCAACCCAATCTATCGCGTGGCATGCAACATTGGCTAAGCGGATATGCCAACTGGTACGCAAAAAGAAACCGGCGCACGGGCCATCTTTTTCAAGGAAGATTTAAAGCCTTTCAGGTTGAAAACGAAGCTTATTTTTGGACTCTTAGTCGATATCTTCACCTCAATCCTTGCGTTGGTAAAAAGCCACTTGTCGACCGTCCAGAACAATGGACGCAAAGCAGTTATCCCGGCTACGCGAGAAGAGCAAACCGGGTTGACTGGATTGATTACGAGCTGTTGTGGTCTGGCTGGTCCTCTGAATTCGGTGGAACAACTCCGGAACGATCCTATCGCCGATTCGTCGAACGGGGCTTTCAGCAGGGAATCGTCAATCCGCTCAACGATGCGTTGGACGATTGGGTCATCGGATCGAAACAGTTCCTCAAACGCATGGTGAACCTCGCCGGAGGCAAATCATCAGAAAAACGGACCAGATTGCTTCGCCGAAGTCGTGTGTTTTCGGTTGATGAAATCATGGATTTCGTCGCCACCGAATTTGAGGTTGAGTGTTCTCACTACATTGGGTTTCGATCGTCTGCACCTGGACGCGAGATCGCCGCATTGCTGTGTCGCCAGCTAACCCCATGTACGCTTGCGGAGTTGTCGAAGGCGTTGGGCTTGAAACATCCAGACAGTTCTGCCAACCTGACGCGGCGCGCAATGAGCCGCCTTGGAAAATCAACGAGCTATCGAAAAAGGTTCGAAGTTATTAAG
>JAHEJI010000135.1 GCA_024638965.1 Planctomycetaceae bacterium | reverse complement strand
TGACAAAGTGAATAGACTTAATGCTGGAAGGTTGATCGGTTGGACCCACAACACTTGATACTCTTCAAAGACCCATAATTTCAAGGTGAAAAAAGATGAAAATCATAGTCAGTTTGGTAGTTGCCGCTACCCTTTCGTATTGTTCGATTGCGTCGACCGATGCCGATACGAATACGGCCGACAACGAGCCTGTTTCGGTTTTAGAAACGGCGACCTTCGCCAACGCGAATTTCCAGGAAGGGGCCCCTACGCCGGCCCCGGTTCCACAAGAGCCGTCAGTTCCACCAGCGCCTGTGCCACAAGAGCCAGTACAAGCGCCGGTGCCTCAAGATGTCGCCCCAATGGAAATCGCACCGCCTTATCAAGCTCCAGTCATTGTGGACCAATCGATGATGCAGATGCCCGCTGCGAGTAACTGCTGTTCGTCCTGTTGCGTTACCCCTTGCTGTTGCCCCCCACCTCCGCCAATCAATCAGACCATTTGTCTGGTGGATCCCTGTGGTTGCACTTATGAGGCAAGCGTTTGTGTCCCCGCATGTTGCGCAGGACAACAGCCGCGCGTCGCCTGGCGGAAAGGAATATTCCGTCGGCAAATTGCAACGGTATGCTGGGACTGCTGCGGTCACCAAGTGAAGGTGGTAATCACCGGACACGGTAAGGTGAAAGTCAGAGGCTAACAAAACGAATTCGAATATTCCCGTAAAGAGGTTGCCAGGCATTGGCAGCCTCTTTTTTTTGGTAATCAGCAATACTGGACGAAGGCCATGCCGTCTATGGTAGGATTCATCCATCAATATTGCGCAAGATACATTATAAGATTGCAGATTCGATGAACGCCTGCATCCTAAAACAAGTCATTTGCGTCCTGATGGTTCTTCAGTACGGAGCCATGCAACTGAACGCTGACCAGCGACCCAATTTCGTTTTCATTAACATCGATGATCTCGGCTACGCTGATATCGGTCCGTTTGGTTCGCAGCTTAATCGCACACCGCATCTCGATCGGATGGCGAAACAAGGACGCAAGCTGACCAGCTTTTATGCGGCTCCCGTTTGTTCTCCGTCTCGGGCGTCGTTGCTGACTGGTTGCTATCCCAAACGCTCGCTGAGCATTCCACACGTTCTGTTTCCTGGAAACGCTGTAGGTCTTGCGGCCGAAGAGATCACTTTAGCCGAATTGCTCAAAGAACAAGGTTATAAAACGGCCTGTATTGGCAAATGGCATTTAGGTGATCAGCCGGAGTTTCTTCCCACTCGGCAGGGCTTTGATTATTTCTTTGGTCTTCCCTATTCCAACGACATGGGGCCGGCCGCCGATGGGGTGAAGAGTAATCTGGGAGCCCCGCTTCCCAAACTGGGAAAAGGCAAAGGCCAACCACCATTGCCGTGGATGCGCAATGAAACGGTTCTTCAGCGCGTGCTTGCGGATGACCAGACAACATTGGTATCGCGATACACGGAGGAAGCGGTCAAGTTTCTGCATGAAAACAAGGATAACCCGTTCTTTCTTTATCTTCCGCATTCCGCCGTGCATTTTCCAATCTACCCCGGAAAGGCTTTTCAGGGGAAATCGAAGAATGGAATCTACGGTGACTGGGTCGAGGAACTGGATTGGAGTGTCGGCCAGGTTCTCGACACGATCAGCGAACTAAACTTGAGCCAAAAGACACTTGTGATTTTCACATCGGATAACGGCGGCACACGGCGCGGACTCAATACACCGCTCCGAGGTCACAAAGGGAGCACTTGGGAAGGTGGAATGCGAGTTCCTACGATGGCATGGTGGCCAAACAAAATACCCGCCGCGACCGAGACCAACGCGATCACCGGGATGATGGATATCCTGCCAACTTTCGTAAAACTGGCGGGTGGCAATCTCCCCACTGATCGCGAGTTGGATGGTCACGACATTTGGCCTTTGCTCGAAGGCGTGAAGGGTGCGAAATCGCCGCACGACGTTTTCTATTTTTACCGGGGATTAAAGCTTCAAGCTGTCCGTAGTGGCTCCTGGAAGCTTCACCTCGCAAAAGACGAACTCTACAATCTCGATAATGACATTGGCGAAAGCCTCAATGTTGCTGAGGACCACCCCGAAGTCGTCAAGCGTTTGCGCGGCTTCGCAAGCCAGATTAAAGACGACTTGGGACTCGACGGAATCGGCGCTGGCTGTCGTCCGCTGGGTAAGGTCAAGGACGCCCGGCCGCTGATCGACCGCGATGGCAACATTCGCGATGGATTCCGCCCGATCATCTGGAATGAAGCCAGAAGTTCAAAGTAGTGCGCAATCAGTCATTGGATCAACCACGGAATACACAGAACACACGGATTTGAACGCTTTGGTTTTGATGACGATTGATGCGCGCGAAAAAAATTAATCGGTCATTAAACATCTGGTAACGACTTTTGTCAGAGCAACTTCCGTCTTTTCCGTGGTCTAAAAAACGGCCGCGCCAGCAGTCATTGAACAAACACGGAATACACAGAACAGACGGAATGAAGGGAGTTGTTTTCGAGGTCATTGTTTTGGTGCCTAGCCAAACTAATCTCACCAAATAAAAAAGGCGGATCTTGTCTCCAAGACCCGCCTTTAATTATAACTTTTGACAAAAACTAGTCTTGCCCTTCAAGTTCGATTCTAACGCTTACGACGTACAACCAATCCCACAGCGGCCATGCCCAATAATAGGATGGACCCTGGCTCAGGAACTGGGTTGTACGTAATCGATCCATTCCACACGCGTGGGGAAAAAAGTCCCGCCGAATCATCAAATGGAAGATTCGTTGCCGAACCCAATTCCAGGGAGATGTTTCCATCCGAGTAGTTTTGGTTATTACCATCGCCGTTGGTGTAAATGTGCTGGACCGCTGGATCGGCAACCAACGCAACACCGTAAAGAGTATTCGCGCTGAGCGTAAATACACTATCCAAGCTCACGTTTGTCGGAACACCAGTTCCATTCGAAACACCGGATCCGGCAGTTTGAAAATCCCAATTTCCGATACCAACTTCAAATCCCGAATACCCTCCAACTCTCGTGTAAACTTGGTAATCGGAAAACGCTGTCCCGCTAACATCTCCCAGGTGGGATTCAAGCGATTGGATGATGACATCAAGTGAACCAACCTCAAGATCAAAATAGACAGCACCACCGAAACTTCCCGAATTACCTCCGGCGAAGAGCGTGGTGAGGGTGTCGGCGTTCGCTGATGCTGCGGAACACAACACCATTAAACCAGCAACAAATGTAGTTACAAAAAATTTCATAAGCGTTCTCCAAGATGTAAAAGGCAAGGGTCGGCCGCATCTCACTGACTGCGGCTTCGGGCTTCGCTCCTCTGTTTCCAGCGTCTAAAATAACGATTTGCAAAACAGATTGCGAGCATTTGGGAAGTGTTTTTGAAGATTTTTTTCGATTTTTTTAGTACTTTACTTGTCTCTGGGTCTGCGACATTCACGCCTTATGAGCTGGGATTCGCCATTATTTCTGTTTTTCGAAAGCGAAACGCGCATATATCTAGCCGCACAAACTGTCATCTGGCCGCCAATGAACTCAAGCGGTTATGGAAATTGTCTTGTCGATAGCTCCCCGAATTGACGATAGACCGACCACATCTTTTTGCATCCTTTCAAGTATGAACGAACGCAAATTCGAAGTCGAAACAACGAATCATGGTTTTCGATACCGGCTTCCGGTGCGCGATCTTGCCGAGGCGTCCCGTTTTGGCTGGGCCGTCGTGGGTGTCGGCGTGCTCGGTTGCCTGTTTATGATCGGTTGGATGTCAGGCCCCGCAGTGGTCGGCTTCCAAATGCTCAATCAAACGTGGTTTGGCGCAGCGTTGATTGCGTTCAGTATGCTTGGCTTGATTGGATTTGTACAAACGGTGAAGATTCTGGCTGGCGGCATCCATCTGCTGCGCAACCAACTTCAATGCGAAGTCGAAATTCGGGGCACGTATCTTTATAGTACCGAACTGTTGGGATGGTTTCCCTGGCGTCGTCGAAGGAAAGTCGACCAGATCTCGGCCTTTGAGATTGTCGAGGCCAAGTCAAAGGAGGCGGCGGGTTTTCAGCTGTTTTCCAAAATGCATGAGCTGGTGACGATCAAAGCCGTCTGTGCTGGCGAGAAGGATGGATTTCTGGTGGCCCCCGGTTATCCTGCTTCTGTTTTGGAACCGCTCGCCCAAGAATTGGCCGCACAACTCAATAAGATTCACGAGCCCGTTTTTCCGCCGCCATCCAGGGACGAAGCCACGACCCCGGAAGTTGCCGTAAAGAAAGTCCTTTTTGACAATGCACCAAAAAAGAAATTCAAACAACCGGCTGATTCCAACGTCACCCTCGCCAAAATAGATGGAGCCTTGACTTATCGTGTTCCACCGGTCGGGATGAAAGGAACACGCGGCTTGTTTTCATTCAGTGTCATCTGGCTTGCCTTCGTCGGGGTGATCGGATTCGTGATGTTGTTTAACGTTTTCCAGGGCGGTCTGGATGCCGAAGAATGGTTTGTGATTGGATTTATTTCGTTGTTTTGTGCCATCGGAATTGGCATGTTGGTGGCGGCGCTCAATATGGCCAAGCGGAGTGTTATGATCGGGATCAAGGACGAGTTGTTATTTATTGAACGCAAGTCGATTTTTGGCACGAAATGGCTGGAGTTTCAACGCCAACAAGTTGCACAGCTTACGAAAGGTCCTTCAGGAACCGAGATAAATGATGAGCCAATCATGGAGCTTCAAATTATCGATGGCGACGGAAAGAAGCATGGCCTTCTCTCTCAACTTGACGATGACGAACTTGATTGGCTGGCCTGGGAACTGAATCAACAGTTGGACGTTAGTTCGTTTGACGGTCAACTAAATCACGTCTTGTTGGATGCGAAAGCCGATCCGAATTGGCCTCAACCACCTGCCGGGAGCAACATTGCTGTTTCCGAAATGTCAACGGACTCGAAAATAATCCGTGTCCCCGCATTCGGCATCGCCACAGCGATGGGGGCAATTATTAGCGGTGTACTTATGATCATTGGCGGAATCGCGATCGCTGTTGTCTTGATGGTGTGGGTCGGCGAGCTGATTTTCGCGCTCGTTTTCGGACTGTTTCTGATCGGGATTGGCGCCGCTTTTCTGGTTGGGAACCTGATCTACACGTTGCGCGGCTTCGAACTCATTGCGAAGAACAATCGATTGTCGGTCGCCAGATCGGGACTGTTTGGCCGCCGCGAATATCAATTCGATCGCCAAGACATTACCAAAATTGCAGTTGAAACGAGTGGATGGACCGTGAATAGCCGGAACTTGCTACACTTGTCGATCAACTCGCAGGAAACAAGTGTGAACGTGATGCTTGGTCGAAGCCTTTACGACCTCCGCTACGTGACTGCCCAACTTGACGACTGGCGTGGCGATCCAATTGCGATTTGAAGTCGTTTGGACAAAATGATGATGTCCAAACATTAAATTGAGAGCAAAAAAATTGACCAAAAGATTAGAATTCGGTAATTGAAGTGACAGGTAGCGAGTCCAGGCGAGAGCAATTCAAAGTTGATTGCGCCTGTGTCATCCTGCACCGGACCACGAGGTGAAGGATCTACGTAAAGCAACGAGAGATTCTTCAGTCGCACGGTCCTTCAGAATGACTGAGCTGGGTACTGATTTTGAAAATGCATAGGACAAACAAGCGAGAGACATATGGCGACTGACCAGAAACCGGGCATTGACGGTGCGAACTATTGGCTAACGTCCGAACAGATCGAAACTTATCAGCAAGACGGTTATATTGTGCTTGATGATGTTGTAACGGAAAACGAAATCGCGACGTTCGAACCGCTGTACGATACGTTCATTGCCGGTGAAGTTGCTGACATGGGTCGCGACTTTTGTGATATGAGCGGGCCCTACGATCGGGCCTTCGAAAATTTTCAGCTGGTCAACGCAGTCTTACCAAGCAAATATCGTCCGGAGCTGCAAGGCAATGTCTTTGAACAAAGAGCCGAATCGATTGCGAAACAGCTTATCGGGAACGAGATTCTGTTGGACTACGACCAATTTCTCGCGAAACGGCCCAGGAAAAGTGGTGCGGCCTTCGCCTGGCACCAGGATTTGGGTTATTGGCCGACTGGAACACCCGACACGATGACAACAACCTGTTCGTTGGCACTTGACGATGCTGATGAAGAGAACGGTTGTTTACAAGTTGTGCCAGGATCTCATTTGGAATTGGAACTGCGTCCACATCGACCAATGTTGATGGGCGACGATGGCGATACCGGCGATCGAGAGCAATCGCATACTCTGACGGTTGAACTAAATCATGACGATCAGATTGTGCACCTGCCGGTAAAACGAGGCAGCATTTCTGTCCACAACGAGAGAATCGTGCATGGCTCGGGCGGAAACCGATCAGATCGCTGGAGGCGGACTTACATCATTGCTCATCGCTCACGGCAAACCGTCGAACACGAGCGATCGATTGGATTCACGCATTCACACAATGACAAAATCAGCTGGACAACGCATCTCGATTCGCTCAAGCGGTAGAGGTGTTTGGTGATTTGTTTATGGTCTCTCGCACCCCTCACCCGCCGCTGAGACGGCGAACTCTCCCCAAGGAGAGGTGACTTAACGCCACCAAAACTGGATAACCTACAACTCGAACCTGAACGTTCGACATGCAAGTCGCCAAACGCGGGTGCCAATCGTTTGCGAGCCGGTGTGAATCTTCGCGACACCAGAACTACCGGGCAAAATGAGCAAGGCCGGATTCGCGAGTGGTACGCTCACTTGATAAGTCGTACTTTGCGGAACGTCCTTGCCGTCTTGATCTGTGACCGTGACTAAGTCGCCTCCAAAGCGGCTCGATAACGATTGAGGAACGGCCTTCATTTTGGATGGGGAAATGGACTTTGTTTCTGCAGCGAAGATCTGTAATGGAAGCTGACGCACGAGTAGCTCAACGGACTGGCCTTTTTGAATGAACTCGATGTCTGCTTGATCGATGGCAAGGACCGCTGTCAGTCGAGTCATGTCGGGTACAACCTGGCCAACAAGAGTTTTCTGATCGAGATAGGCTCCGACGTTCCTCGGTTCCAGCGGGCTGCCATGCCACGTTCCAAGAGAGCCCATATCCGTATTTGACGGCTCAACCTCCGGACCCGAAATCAACGTTCCGGCAATGGGAGAACGGACCGTGAGTTTGGGAATGTCTTGTTCACGTTGTTTCAGCTTTGCATAAGACGCCTTCACCGTTGCAAAAGCGGTTGCCTCTTGATTCGCCGCATGGTTGTCCTCGACTCCTGTCTCGCGAACCGTTAACAAGTGAGTTTCGGCAATGCGAAACTGACCGTGCATTGTCGCGATTGTCTCAGCCAGGATTGGACTCTCAAGTTGAATTAACTCCTGTCCGGCTTCAACGCGTTCGTTGGCGGCGATTAAAACATCAGACAACGTACCCGGTACATCGACGTAAACGTTGGCGGCGTTTTCTGGTTGAACGTAAAACGAACAGTAAACATGATGATTAATGGGAATCAGCAGAATCGCAACAAATAGAGCGAGCAACGATACGGCTGAAAACATAACGCGAGCGGGTTTCATTCTTCCAAATCTCCCCGGAACAGAAAAATACTTGTAAAGCTGAATGAGCGGTATGCCGAGCAAGCCATAAAGCGCGGTCAAAGCAATCATTTGACCGATCAGCTTGAGTCCATAGGGTTCCAGCAAACCGTAGACGAACCAGAAAATCGAAAACGTGATCAGCCACCGATAAGCGGCTGCCGAGATGCTGTAAACAACAAACAGCCACCGTCGTCGCGTCGGTAGAAAAGGATCATGCGGTGGTTCCATTCCCAGGAACCAGGAGCCCATCGTTCTCTGCAGTATTGTGGTTGCCTTTTGCCGAAGATTTGGGATCTCAAGCAAATCAGAGAGAATGTAGTAGCCGTCATATCGTAACAACGGGTTGGCGTTAAACAGAACAGTGCTGACCGAGGAGACAAAAATCACGTTGAGCGCCAACATGTTGACCATTCCTGGTTCGCTGAACCACCAGATGAATGTTGCGATTGATGCGAGCACCAATTCGACATACATGCCAGCCGCAGCAATAAACGCTCTCCGCCATTTGCTGGGCAGCGTCCAGGCATCGCTGACGTTACAGTACAAACAGGGAGTCAATACCAGCAGCATCACCCCCATTTCATGACACTGACCGCCATATCGCTTGCAGGCAAGTCCGTGACCGAACTCGTGGCAGATTTTGGTTAAGGCCATGACCAGCGCTAGCCAAATCCAGTTCTTCGCAGCAAAAAAATCCTGAAACGAAGGCAACTTGTTTTGAAACGTCTCAAAGTTGGTAAACAAAAGCGCTGCGGCACTGATGCCAAGCAGAAGTACAAAAACGAACGTCTGCCAGGTGAAAAACCAACGCGTGTATGGGTCCAACCCATTTAGAATTCGATCGGGATCAAAGCCCTTGAATCGGATCGCAAGCACGTTGGTTAATGACCCTCGAATTCTTGCCCGCTCGTTCTGTTCACCACGCTTCTTCAGTTCTGTCCCTTGATTTTGGGCATCCGAGATCAGAAGCGAACTACGGTAGAGCATGCCGACGAACTGATACAACTCTTGCATCGTGATTTTTTGCGGCGCAAAACGATAATCGAATTGTCTTTTGATTTGATCTGGACTCCGTTTGCCGTCCAGCATCTGAAGCAGGGCGTACTCTTCTTCTTCGAAACGAAAATACTTTAAAGAGATTGGATCTTTGAGCACCCAATAATCGCGTCCTTGATAGCTCTGTTTTTGCGCGGTTACATCTGCACGCATGCGCAGATGCAATGGGCGGCTGGAGCTCGAGGCCATTGCTTGAGCATTCGTCGATTTAGACTCGGTCGCCATAAGTTTTTGGAGAACTCGTACGAGAAGGAACGCGGAACTGTACAAGAATCTCAACTCGAATGGCAAGCCGAACCTTTTGCATTCGTTGGGTGATTGGGAGGGCGAGGCTCATGCCGAGCTGCGAACCAGTGACGACGTGTCTGTCCGGAAGGGAGGAGTCTTGTCCTCCCGTTTGTTTGTGGCTTGCGTTTAAGCGCAAAGCCGTTCAAAGTCAGGTATTTTGGGACGCAAGAACGATAAAGTCATCCTGAAGAGAGTGGTGCGAGGTGAAGGATCTCACGTCGAGTTCATGAGATTCTTCGGTCGCCAAGGCTCCCTCAGAATGACTCATCTGCGTTCGCCAAAAAACTCCGTTAAGCACCCGTTCTTTCTGCTAGCGGCGTTGACGTTGATTCCGATCAAGCATCGCGACTACACTCCCAATGCCATTTGGGCGAACTATTTACGCAATGATTGGTACCAGTCAAAGACATGACCGCAAAAGACGCACCGCAAGTTTCGGTGATTATTCCGACATTCAACGAACATGAAAACGTTGAGCTTCTTTACCACGAATTGACTTCCAGTCTCGATCCGTGTCAGCGAAGCTTTGAGCTCGTATTCGTGGACGACGGCTCAACCGATGGCACGAAGGAACGCCTGCGCCAACTAGCCGCAACCGACCCACGAATTAAGCTGGTGTTTTTTCGCCGGAACTACGGCCAAACCGCAGCGATGCAGGCGGGAATTCATCATGCCGACGGAGAGTATTTGGTAACAATTGACGGAGACCTTCAAAACGACCCTCGTGACATTCCGATCATGATCAATAAGCTGGAGGAAGGTTTTGACCTGGTTCACGGTTGGCGCAAAAATCGAAAAGACGCGTTAATCAGTCGCAAACTTCCTTCGCGAATGGCCAATTGGCTGATTTCAAAAGTCACCGATTTCCCGATTCACGATCTCGGATGTACGCTGAAAGTGATGCGACGGGAAATTGCCGAAAATATTGAATTGTACGGAGAAATGCATCGATTTATTCCCATCCTCGCACATCAGCTTGGCGCCCGATCGGCGGAAGTCGTGACCCATCATCGAGCTCGCCAATTTGGCGAAACGAAATACGGAATTGGCAGAACGTTCCGCGTGATTCTCGATCTGATCACCGTCAAATACATGCTCAAGTATTTTGCCAGCCCGATGAAATTATTCGGTTGGTTAGGTATCTGGGTCGCTGCGATCGGACTTCTGGCAGCCGCCTCGACCGGTGCGATGAAAGTGTTCGCGGGAGTCGATCTGACCGGCAATCCATTAACGTTGCTATCCATTTTGTCGATCATTTTGAGCGTTCAATTCGTTAGCCTCGGTTTGATTGGGGAGGTTTGCGCGCGAATCTACTTCTCAAAAGAAGACCGAAGAACCTATCACGTTCGCGAATTAGTCAATTTCGATCTGGAACCCTCTTCGCTGCCGTTTCGCAAAGTGGGATAACCGCGAGAATTGTAGCTGGGGGTCGTGTACTCAGTATCCCGTACTCAGTTCGTCTTTCCAAAAGCCCCTTAATAGTCGTAACCCAAGCTCTCTTCAATATCTTGAGCGCGAGGATCGACACCGGATTTTTTGCCAAAGGTCTGATGAAAGAAGTCCGGTTTTTCGACACCGTTTGGCTGATCCTGAAATGGCTTTTTAAACAACGGCGACGACCAATTGTTCGTCATACAGCCGAAACTGGCGACCACCATACAAATCAGGCATACACCTAGAAAAAATCTCATAGCCGATCCCTCGAACTGATGGAAATTTTTCGCCAAGTAAACTTGGCCCACATCGTGAAAAATATCGCAGTGACAATCCCAAATTGACGCAGGATCGTCTAGCCCGATTGTGTTTGTTGTCAGCGCGGATGCTAGCCGATACATTATCTTCGGCAAAACCAGGCAAAGAGCGACTCATGAGACTAGATGCACTTGTTATAGCACCGCACCCGGACGACGCTGAACTTGGAATGGGCGGCGCGATTTTGAAAATGATTGAGGCCGGACTGGCGGTTGGCGTACTCGATTTGACTTCCGGGGAACCCACGCCGTTTGGATCTCCGGAACTACGAGCGGCAGAAACGGCCGCCGCAACAAAGGTACTCGGATTACCTTGGCGTGAAAATCTAGGCCTACCCAATCGCAGTCTTGAACCAACACTCGACGCTCGAAAAAAATTAGCCTCTACGATTCGGCAGGTCAAACCCGGTTGGCTGTTTGCGCCTTATTGGATCGATGCCCACCCGGACCATGTTGCTGCGACGAAGCTAGTCGATGACGCCCGTTTTTGGGCTAAGCTTTCCAACACGGACATGCCAGGCGAGCGCTGGCATCCTGAACGTATTTTCAACTACTATTGTGTTCATTTGAAAATGCATGCGACGCCCGCTTTTGTTCTGGATATCAGTGAAGAGTGGGAAAAGAAGTTTGAGTCGATCCATTGTTATCAAAGCCAGTTCGTCAAAGGCCGCGAAGACCTTGACCCATCGTTTCTCGATCAGTTACATTTCGAAGCCGCATACTGGGGAAAATCGATCGGCGTCAAATATGGCGAGCCATTTACATCCCGCGAACCGATTGGTTTGTCGGGTCTTGGTGAGTTAATTTAGACCAGGTTATCACGATACCAGATATCGCGTCTTCACTGTCAATCAAAAATTGAGCAATGATCCAGTCATCTTGAACCGAGTGGAGCGAGATAAAGAATCACTCGTGCTTTTGTGTTAGATCCTATGTTGTATGTAGGCCGAAACGAGCCCTACGCTGTTTTCGGCATTACCAAGTGTATCGCGAAGCGTTGCCAGAACAGTGCGGAGTTTGTTCGGTCTACGAATCTGAATTGACAATCTTTCTCAGATTCTATCTAGCATGTACCTGCCTAATTAGCTGTGCAACGCACGTAATATTCCGATAATGAAGCCACCTTTAACGCCGGATTCGCCCCTTTTTCGCGCTTCAACTCGTTTCACACACAACCACGGCGAATTGAAAGAGATGACTGGCACAGGTAAGCTGTATGCTTGAAATCCCTAAACAATCCGCTGAGTTCGACAGGAGATCCTTGTGACGACAGACAAGAAGAATGCTTCCTCGAGAAGAGAGTTTTTGCAAGATAGTTCAAAATTGGCCGTCGTTGGCGCGGCTGCAGGTTCGTTGCTGACACCTCAACTTTCAATCGCAAGATCGGCTCACGCTTTCGGCACGGAAACAATCAAAATTGGATTGATTGGCTGTGGTGGTCGAGGAACGGGTGCTTCTATTCAAGCGATGAACACGGAAGGAAATGTTGAACTCCTTGCGATGGCGGACGCTTTTCAAAACCGTTTGGAAGGCTCACTGGGCGCTTGCAAGGGCAAGCACAATGAAAAGGTTCGGGTTCCTGATGAGCGAAAATTCATCGGTTTCGACGCTTACAAGAGAGTTCTCGATTCGGACATCGATATGGTGATTCTCGCAACACCGCCGGGTTTCCGTCCGTTGCATTTTGAGGCTGCGATCGATGCGGGAAAACATGTGTTTATGGAAAAACCAGTTGCGGTTGATGCCCCTGGCGTCCGGCGTGTTTTGAAAGCGGGCGAAGTCGCCAAAGAAAAAAATCTCGCTGTCGCAGTCGGGCTGCAGCGTCGCCACGAACGAGCCTATCGACAAGTCATGGAACAGCTGAAAGATGGCGCGATTGGCGATTTGGTCTACAGCCGCGCTTACTGGAACGGTGCAGGTGTTTGGGTTCGGCCTCGCGAAGAAGGTCAATCAGAACTCGAATACCAAATGCGAAACTGGTATTACTTTAATTGGCTTTGCGGTGATCACATCACCGAACAGCACATTCACAACCTCGACGTGATCAATTGGTTAATGGATGATTACCCCGTTATAGCTCAAGGGCAGGGCGGACGTCTGGTTCGTACCGGAATTGATCACGGTCAAATCTATGATCATCACCTCGTTGAATTTACCTACCCTAATGGCCACAAAATGTATAGTCATTGTCGTCACCAGCCAGAGTGTTGGAATTCAGTGAGCGAACATGTTCACGGTACGAAGGGTTATTGCAACATCAGTGCCGGACGCATTTTCGATTCCGACGGAAAAGAGATTTACAAGGCCAATGGGTCTCGCGGTGGCCATCAGCAAGAGCATCATGACCTGTTTGCGGATATTCGCAACGGAATCATTCCGAACGAAGCCGAGTATGGTGCAAAGAGTACGATGACTTCAATATTTGGACGTCTTGCGACTTACTCAGGAAAGGAATTGCAATGGGAAGATGCCATCAATTCCGAAATCAGCCTCTGCGATGTCGATGCTTTGGCCGACATGAAAGAGCAAGAGCCGCCGGTCATGCCCGATGAGGAAGGCCGATACCCAATTCCTAGGCCAGGTCAAACCGAAGGCGTGATTGATTGGAACCCGGGCCGTAAACGAACGAAGTCGTAGTTGGCGGGGTCTGGTTCGCGTCTTCGGAATCAGTTGGTAGGCCGGAACGAGCGCGGCGCTGTTCCGTCACTATTTGGTTACCCGATGCGATGCCGGAACAGCGCGAGCTTGTTCCGGCCTGAAAATCCAGGCGAAGTAAAGATCACTCGTGCTTGCTGCGACATCTCGATGTTAAACATTGCGGCCTGAGCAAACCTTCTTGACGCCAAATCGTAGTCTGTGCGGATTGGCTAAGCCGACACGGTCAAACGGAGTTTTCCAAACGGGGGAAAGACTCTTGAGACAACTGGCTTAGTGAATCAAACGGTCACAACGGTACGAATAATTCTATGGTCTCGTGTAACTTTTCGGCGATTAATGAGCCATTAAAGATTCGGAGAATTAGATGCGTATTGTTGTTCCGCTGTTCATCGCAATTTCGTTGGGAATTTCGATGGTGAATCTGGTTGCCGCTCAAGACGTCGACTATCTGTTGCCAGACAGGTCAGTTATGGATGACGTGCAGCGATCAGATTTTGGTTATTTCAGCCCCGTCGAGGTTCACGATCAAATTGTTGTCGAGGCAATCAATGATGCCGCCCGCAGACCGTCTCGTCGGATTCGCGTCGAAGCGGACCCAAGTGCGTGGGTGCCTCAATCAAATGAAACAGCTCCATCAATTCCTGAGTTGAGAGAGTCGACTGGCGGAACTGAAGCACCACCTACCAAATCGATTCTTCCCGATCCGGCTGATTTTTCGATCCATCAATCGCCGAGACGATCCCAGCACTCAGGTGAACACAAGCATAGGGCGGACGAGGCACGTTCTGAAGTTGTTCAGTCCGATTCCGATTTTGTTGCTCCGCATATCAAGCTTCCACCTTACAACCCGGTGGTCTTTCACCCGCCGGCGCCTGCTCCCATGCCGAAGCAGCGACCTGTTGAATCGGCAAGTCAGTACATTCCCGCGGCGTATTTGACGGCAACCCCGCCAACGTTTTCGCGATCTACTGAGGCTCCAGAGCCTGAAAGCCAAATTTGGCTTCCACAAACAAATGAGGTGTTCGGCACTTCAGGTTGTTGCGACGAATGGAAAGATTTTTGCGCCTGCACAAAAGGCCGATACGACTGCCCTTGCCGCGGACTCGGATTGAGTCAATCAGGATGCGGTGTATCTGGCTGCGGCAGTTGCAAAGCGAAGCAACACAAACAGACTCGACGGTGCTCGAAGCGAGCGGCTGCGAAATGTGGCAAGCCCGGTTGCAAAGGCAAAAACGCACAGGGTGAGTGCGGCTGTAAATCCAAAATATTTGCAGCAGACAATGCAACGAACGATTCTTCCAAGAAACCGGCTCGATTTTCGTTCTTCACGATTAACGTTAACAACTACGACCGTTAAATCCGAGCATTGTTTTACCGCATGGGCGTCCGGCACCCTGAACTCTGGTTCTTCAAACAGAGCGAGTTATGCCGCCGTCGACGCGAATGTTCTGTCCTGTGATGTAGCTGGCACTATCCGATAGTAGAAAGGCGGCCGTTCGAGCAATCTCACCAGCCGTTCCATACCGACCCATCGGAATTCGATCGCGAAACTCCTTTTTTTCGGGAAGGCTGTCGATGAAGCCGGGCAAAATGTTGTTGATCCGTATGTTTTTCGACGCGTATTCATCCGCGAATAGCTTGGTGAATACGGCAAGGCAGGACCGAAACGCGCCCGATGTTGGAAAATTCTTATCCGGTTCAAAAGTCGCAAAAGTAGAAATATTTACAATTGACCCTCCGCCAGCCTGCTCCATAATTGGCGTGATTAGGCGACAGACTCGAACAACATTAAGAAAATAGACTTCCATTCCCAAGTGCCAGTCTTCATCGCTGATTTCAAGGAGTTGACCCTTCGGACCATGACCGGCACTGTTCACGGCAGCGTCAATGCGACCGTACTTGGCCCGGGTTGCTTGGACAAATTGCTCCAGATCGGCCTTGTTCAGGTTGGAGCCGGTCATGCCAAATCCGCCCAACTCGTTTGCCAAAACTTCTCCCTTGCCAGACGAGGACAAGATCGCAAGTCGATAATTGTTTTCCGCGAGTGTACGGGCAATTGCAGCGCCCATACCACTACCGCCTGCCGTCACGATGGCAACTTTTTTGTCTGACATGATTGTCTTTACTTGTTTCTTGTTAGTCGGTCGATTCGTCGAGGGAAATACAGTTCAATCAGGGGGCGAAATAGGAAAATCACCATCAACACGTTATCTTTACTGTCGCAACTTGTAAACTTCCCGCTTTTTCACCTCCGTTGACTATTCAACCTATTGGACTGATTAATGAATAACGCATCGTATTTACTCATCGCATTCGTGTTAGTCATTGGAATCCACGTTCAGGCTGTCGCACAATCGAGCCCAATGATGCGCGAGCGAGCATTCTTGAAGTATGCCATTCAAGCCGCAAACTGGATTGAATCGCACAAACTCGAATCCGACGATCATACGACTTGGCCTGTGACTCCAGCAGAATCGGAATCGGTTTCATACAATTTGTACAGTGGAATTAGCGGTATCGTCTTGTTCCATTTGCAGCTTAATCACGCAACGGACGAGGCGAAATACCTGGAGTCGGCCAAACGAGGTGCCAATGCGTTGCTCGCCCATGCCGAAAAACTAAATGAAAAATCAGATCCGGGCTATTGGACAGGCTATGCCGGAGTTGCTGCAACGTTGGCGGAAGTGTATCGCGCTACTGGCGATCAGAAATACCTGGACGGGTACCAACGTTGTTTCAAATTGTTGCTCAAAATTGCGAAGGAATCGGACAACTCCAAGCGCGGAGGTGTCC
>JAHEJI010000013.1 GCA_024638965.1 Planctomycetaceae bacterium | reverse complement strand
CACATGAATCACACCACTTTTCCTTTCGAGTTTTCCGTGTGCGATCCAAGCGGGTGAACGGCGAGCGATCTTGTAATAGCGTTCCCAGGTTTTCTGTTTGACGACCAGGTTGGCTGTTCCGGTTTCGTCTTCCAAAGTCACAAAGGTGATGCCTTTGGCGGTCGAAGGCCGTTGACGCAAAATCACCAGGCCCGCCACACGAAGATGCCGGTTGTTGTCCTTGTCTTCCAAGCCAGCTGCGGTTGTGACTTTCATTTCATCCAGGCCCGCTCGATAAAACGAAATTGGATGAGCCCGTAAAGAGAGACCTATGGAGCGATAGTCTTCGGTGACCTGCTCCTGATCATTCAAAATCGGCAACAACTCTGTGTCGTCGTCTTCCGTCGAAAGTTTGTCAAACAGCGGTTGTTCCTGTGGCGTTTTCTCCTGAGCGAGCGATTGCCAAAGCGCGGCTCGCCGATCCTGATTCACGGATCCAAACGCATCTGCTTTGCTCAGCCGCGTAATGGTCGCTTGTCCGAGTCGAGTTCGCTTCGCAAAATCTGCTACGCTCAAGAAAGGTCCGTGTTGCCTTACTATTTCAATGATCTCACCTGCGCTTTCCCTTAAACCGGAGATCATCCGCAAGCCCAATCGCAATGCTAAATGCGAGCTGTCCGAGCAAAATCCCGCATTCCGCATTCCGCATTCCGCATTGGATAACGTGCAGTCCCAATCACTGTGATTGACATCGACAGGTAAGACTTTTACGCCGTGTTTTTTCGCACAGGCGACCAGTTGAGCCGGAGCATAAAAGCCCATGGGTTGGCTGTTGATAATCGACGCACAAAATGCAGCCGGATAATAAAGTTTGAGCCAGGCGGATACGTAAACCAGGAGGGCAAAACTGGCGGCGTGTGATTCAGGAAAACCGTACTCACCGAAACCCCGGATCTGTCGAAAGACCTGATCCGCAAACTCCCCCGTGAGGCCTTTCTCGCGCATCCCCGACATCAGTTTTTCTTTGAACTTTTCAATCACGCCTGTCTTTCGCCAGGCCCCCATCGCGCGGCGAAGCTGATCGGCTTCCCCGGGAGTAAATCCAGCAGCAACCACCGCCAGCTTCATGGCCTGCTCTTGAAAAATCGGCACGCCCAAGGTGCGGTGTAACACGGCTCTTATTTCTTCGTTCGGATAAGTGATCGTTTCGTCCCCGTTTCTTCGCCGCAAAAACGGATGCACCATATTGCCTTGAATCGGACCTGGTCGAACGATCGCGACTTCAATGACCAGATCGTAAAAACAACGCGGCTTCAATCGTGGAAGCATGCTCATCTGGCCACGGCTTTCGATTTGAAACACGCCCACGGTATCTGCTGCACAGATCATGTCGTACACTTTTGGATCTTCAGCAGGAACGTTGGCCAGCGTCAGATGCCGATCATCATGTTTCCGAATCAGATGAAAACATTTGCGAATCGCCGACAACATGCCCAGGCACAAACAGTCGACTTTCAGAAGGCCCAGTTCTTCGAGGTCTTCTTTATCCCACTGGATCACCGTGCGGTCTTCCATCGCCGCGTTTTCGATGGGGACCAGCTCATCCAGTTTGCCCTGGGTAATGACCATCCCGCCAACATGCTGTGAAAGGTGGCGCGGAAAGCCCAGGATTTCAACAGCCAAGTGGCAAAGTCGCTTGCCGATTTCAGATTCGGGGTCGATCCCAACGGTTTCACAACGAGCGCCCAGGTTCTCAACATTGCCGTAGCCATCCACTTGTTTTGCCAGCGCATCGACGCGATCAAGTGACAACCCCAGCGCCTTACCAACGTCTCGAATTGCACTGCGGCTGCGATAAGTGATCACCGTTGCCGCGAGTCCAGCCCGATCGCGACCATATTTTTCGTACAGGTATTGAAGAACTTCTTCGCGACGTTCGTGTTCAAAATCAACGTCAATGTCGGGCGCTTCGTTGCGTTCTTTGCTGATGAATCGTTCAAACAACAGGTCGGACGTGTTCGGGTTGACTGACGTCACGCCCAGCATATAGCAAACGGCGGAGTTGGCAGCTGAACCGCGCCCCTGACATAAGATCCCGCGACTGCGCGCAAAGCGAACCAAGTCCCAAACAGTCAGGAAATAAGCTTCGTAACGCAACTCGTCGATCAATTGAAGCTCATGATCGATCTGCTGAAGAACTTTTTTCGGTACGCCGTCGGGGTAACGCTGTCGAGCCCCGTTTTGGGTTAGTTCACGCAAGTATTCGATGGGTGTTTTGCCATCAGGAGCCAGTTCTTCCGGGTATTCGTAACGGAGTTGGCTGAGGCAAAATGAACACTGTTCCGCGATCGAGTTGGCTCGATCGATGGCGCTCTCGATACGGGAAAACTGAAGTTTTCGCTGGTCAATGGTTTGTAGATGGCGTTCCGCGTTGGGGATCAACAAATCGCCTGCCCGGTCGACGGCCGTGCGATGTTTAATCGCCGTCAGCACATCATGTAATGGCAGTCTGGCCGGCAAGTGATAAAGCACATCGCCTGCAGCAACCAGTGGAAGTCCTGACTGTTTTGCCAACTGCTGTAGCTGCTCGATTCGCCAGTTGTCATCGACGCCGCGATAAAGCTCTGCCAACACGTGAGTCCGGTCGCAGAAGAGTTCTCGATATTGCCCGATTGCCTCGCACAGGTCGCGGTTTGTGATTTGCAGATTGGCTTGAGAGTGCCATTCGAAACTGGGGTGCGTTTCGTCAATGTGGTCGGTCCTGATCCGGTCGCCTTTAAAGTAAGGAATCACGCCGGCGATCAGGCCTTTTGAATGACTGGCGATGTCAGCAAGTGACAACCAGCATTCGCCTTTGGGGGCGCGGCGCCGACCAACGGTGATCAGCTTTGACAACTGCGCATAAGCGGCCCGGTCAGGTGCCCATAGCACCACCGGTGGTGCATCGTTGAGAATGATTTCTGCACCGATGATCAGCTTCAAATCGGTTTCACGGGCAGCCGCAAATGCCCGCACGACCCCGGCAAGGCTGTTTTCATCGGTGACGGCAAGCGCGCGGTATCCCAGCTCGACCGCGCGAGCGACCAGTTCGTCCGCGTGCGAAGCACCGGTGAGGAATGAGTAATTTGTTTTGCAGTGAAGTTCGCTGTACATGTTTTTAAGTTATCAGTTGGCAGTTGGCTGTTATCAGTTGGCAGTTGTTGTCAGTTGGCAGTAGGCAGTAGGCAGTAGGCAGTAGGCAGTTGTTGTCAGTTGGCAGTAGGCAGTAGGCAGTTGTTGTGAGTTGGCAGTAGCCCAGTACTATGCGTACTGCGTACTGAGTACTGAGTACTGAGTGCTGGGTACTGAGTACTGGGTACTGGGTACTGGGTACTGAGTACTGGGTGCTGGGTACTGGGTACTGAGTACTGGGTGCTGACGACTGCCTACTGCCGACTGCCAACTAACTTCTAAAACTCCCCCTGTAAAAACCATTTTCGATTCCTCAGATTTCGATAGATCCAAAACTGCTGATTCGTCTCTGTTTCGATTCTCCAGTAATCGCGTCGAATGGTTGAGCCTCGCCACCAACCGGTTTCAATTCGTTCGGGTCCCCAGGCATGAATGATTTTTTGTGGGATTTGATTGTGAACGAGCAGGGCAGGGGGGCGTTCAATTTTGTTTCCTCCCGGTGTTTGTGATTCACCGTTAATTTCAATTGCCGGATTCAGCAGCCTTAACGGTCGAGCCATCACATGCGAAGACGTCTTGGGTTTCGCGTTCGCGCGTCCACGGCGTCTGCGCGGGTCAACCAGTGGTTTGAAACGGACGGCATATTCAGGTTGGGCTCCCGATTGGAGCGTTGGGTAGACCACATTCTGCTGGCCGAGCCTGCTGGTGAGGCGATTGATCAGGTGGGCAAGCGACTGTTTGTCCAGCCGTGGATTCTCATCAAAAAGCTGTCTTTGTCTCTCGGCCAGCAGCACGCACGAGGTCACGCTGATGATGATCTCATTGACTTGGATCGTGGTGTACAACCGCGGCGTTTGGGATTTGCCTTCTCTCGTTTTTCGGACGCGGCGTTTTCGTGTGTGAGGCTGGAGGATTTGTTCAAGCCGCATTTGGACAAGCTGCATGACATGTGTGACCGTGGCCGCGGGCTGAAACAGATTAACTCGAAACTCAATGCAAGGGCCTGCTTGAAGCAACAATTTGACGGTCCATTGAAGCGCGCCTTGCTGGCGAGCTTTCATTTGTTTACAGATGTCAGCGATTAATCGTGACAAAATGATCTCAATCGTTTCGCGGTTGCTGGTTGGAAAATCAAGCAGCTGTTCCGCTTGAAATTCGGGTGGTTGATGGCGAGCCGCAATCGGTTCTTCGATTTTTCCGGTCGCCTGATCGATGCGGCGATTAATTTCATCTCCAAACCGTGTTGTCAGGTCGGTTCGCGAAAGCTGAAAGAGTTGGTTGACCCAGTTGATGCCGAGTTGGCCCAGTGTTTCTGTTGTCGATTCGCTGAGTCTCAACGCTTCAATGGGTAAGTGACTCAAAGTTGTGTTGGCAGCCTGTTCGTTAGGAGGTTTACCGGGTGGGTTCGGTGGTTCCTCGGCTTGCAGGACGATCACAGGATTCTGTTGATCGTTTTCAGCAGCCCAAAATCGGGCGACGCCCCAGGTCAACCCGATGGTATTGGCAATGGCGACTCGAGTCAGGTAGCCCAAGCCTTGGCAATGCTTTTCGACTCCGAGGGCGAGTTGGGTTTCGTTTCCGAACAGGTGAGCCAGTCCGGTTACATCAAGAAAGATTGAACTGGGCCAGTCGGTTTG
Organism: Planctomycetaceae bacterium; assembly: GCA_024638965.1. GTDB lineage: Bacteria > Planctomycetota > Planctomycetia > Pirellulales > Pirellulaceae > Mariniblastus. Next base: position 47,601 of record JAHEJI010000013.1, on the reverse strand, counting down.
TTCGATCCCAATAATGGGGCTGAATTCGCAAAGTGTATCAGCCAGTTCTTCGATGGCGGCCTGATCGGCGGAGCGGTCATGTTCAAAGATATGGAATGGGTCGTTTGAGTTTGGCCCTTGGTGACTTTTCGGGGATTGGCTCCTTGAGCTCTTCAGAAGAGATTTCGCTTCCGAAATTGGCATATCAATCGGGATGCCGTCACGAGCGGCGAGGGGAGAGACAGCCGATACCCGTTGCCCACGTGTGGGGTGTTGAGTGAATAGCACCACGCGTTGTCGTTTAAGCTCTTTTTGTGAGACGACGAGTCTTTGAATGGGCCAGTTGGGCAGCCACAGACAGAGGACCCTTTTCTGAGGTTCGGTGTTGGTGCAAAGGTTGTCGTTCATAATCACGTCGCGTGCGAGTCGATTCGCACACGCTCCCTGTGATGGTGTTGATTTCCAAGTCAATCGTTTGGCCCGTCAAAGTGCCTCGGCAGCGAAGCAGGCGAAGCCTGAGGCTGCGCAAATGCGGAATGCGGAGTGCGGAGTGTGGAATTTTGCTCGGTCCATATTCCGCATTCCGCATTTCGCATTCCGCATTGGTAAGTTCCCATTGCACTTCGGCCCAGCTGGGTTGATTCAGTGCACTGGCAGGTCGCACAAACAACCCCAACGTTCCGCTGGATTCGGCCGAAAGTTGAAAGCGTCTGAACCAACGTTCGCCAATCCAACCGAGCGGCCCCCAGACTGCGGCAACCGCCGGGCAGCGCAGCGCCTGATCGATAGCCCAGTAAAGATCGTTCTGGTTTTCATCGTGAGTTGAATCGAGTGCGTTTGTAGAACGCAAGATGATCAAGTTGCCACTGTTGATGCCCAGTGCCGCGGCTGCGGGTGGATGAAACTGACGATCGGGATCAATCACGACCAGTGCTCCGCCATCGGCACAGGCTTTTTGGGCGGTCAGCAACGACAGGAAGTCAACGCCGTAACCCCCGCTGTGATGGCGCGACTGAGCGTTGTGAGAATTGGGAGTGAACCACTCGATTAAAGTACCTCGCTTGTATCCGTCTTCCGGAAGGATCTGGTTGATAGCTGCACAACCGCTTGGCACAACGCTACCATCGTCAACTCGACTGTTTGTTTCCAGCCGATGAATTTTGTGTTGGAGTTGTTGAATCAGGTTTTCGCGAGCAGTTGTAATCACAGTGTCAGCCAAAATGTTACAGCCCGCTGGGCAGTCCTATGTCAGCCCAGGGAACCGAAGAGTTGTTTCACGATCCAATAATTACGATGTTGTCCAAATGTTTCGGCCCGTTGGGCAGTCCTATGTCAGCCTTTGGGAACCGAAGAGTCGTTTCACGATCCCATAATTACGATGTTGTCCAAATGTTTTGGCCCAACGGGCCAGTCCTAGGTCAGCCCAGGGCAACGCCTTGGGCAACGCCCTGGGCAACGCCCTGGGAACCGATTTCAATCGAAGCGAAGCCCCCACGGGGCGGTCCTAATTCCAAGCGTAACGTTCATCCAGATCGATCCCATGTCGTTTGCATAGCTGCCTAAACTCATCTTGAAATGTCATTTTCCGATGATGTTCTTCTTGATTCTTGATGTGTTTTTTTACTTGCGGGATATTTGACTCGCTGACTGAAAATGCGCCGTACCCGTTTTGCCACGCAAAGTCGCTTGTTTGTTGCGATTGGTTCTTGAGCCATTTGCTGGTTTCTGTTTTTGCTTTTTCAATGACTTTCATGATGGCAAGTTTACGACTTAAAAGGCACAAAGCGTGAATGTGATCCTCGACTCCACCAATGATTAAGGCAGGTGAGTCAACATTGGTTTTTAAAATCGTCGCCATATATGCGAACAGATCGCCGCGCAATTCAGGAGTTTGCAGCCATGGTTTGCGATGCTTGGTCGAGAACACAATGTGAATGGTGACTCTTGCAACAGATTGTGACATTGCTGAACCTGTTTCGGTTAGGGCCGCCCCGTTGGGGCTTTGTTTTGTTTCAAACTTTTCCCAGGGCGTTGCCCTGGGCTGGCCCGTTGGGCCGAAACTCCGGCCTCCGACCTCCGAATTCCGGCCTCCCCGAATTCGAATCGGTTCGTTTGACACCTTTGGTCAAGCATCGACCGAAAAGATTTAAAAATGAACATTAGTGGACAAAACTACATTTATGCCAAATGGGCGAGAATTGCAAGCAAAAAATTGCTATTAGACTGCGAGTCGGACGAAATGAGATATTTGTTGGGACGTTTCGTGAGAATTCCGATGAAAAACGCCAAATGGATCTCGGTTGGCGATTTGGAGATTCAAGAAAGCCCGCCGTTTCGTCCCGATTACTTGTGCAATCTCGTTGAAAACCTGTCGGAAAAACGCCAGATGTCAAGAAAAGCGACAGCCAATCGAAGAGAGGAAATCACAATCCTAATCATAGTCTTAGTCGTAATCTTAGTCCCCAATCCATGCACGGTTGTAAGTCAAATCTCAATCGGAACTTGGTTGCAATAACAACTTCTACCTTCGGCATTCCATGTTCGGCGTTCGAAATTCGCGTGAAACGTCCTTGAACATCGAATATCCAACAAGGAGTGATGAAATCCGAAGTGACGCCTTTGTTGTCGCCAACGGTCAAGGACTACGACTACGACTATGATTAAGACTACGATTAAGACTACGACCAGGATTAAGAGTACCCGGATCTAAGGAGTATCCGAGCTATCGTAGGTTTCTGGATAGATCACAATCTCGATTCGACGATTGGGACTGATCCCACCGCGAGTTCCCTGCGGGTGACGCGGGCGGTTGCTGCCCATTGCCATTGTAAACAGTTGGTCAGGTGCCAGACCCAATCGAACCAGGTTGTCAAAAATCGCGAGAGCTTGAGTTGCCGTCAGTTGATGATGAGTCGTGCCGGCTGGAGCAAGAGGTGTGTTATCCCAGTGAGCTTCGACGCCAATAATCTGACGTGGAAAACTCTGGCGAATGGTCGTGACCAGGTTTTGGAATAAGGGTGCCTGCGCCGGTTGAATCTGGTAAGTACCCGGAACAAAGATCTGGTCGGAAGGAAATTCAATTCGAATTACATCGCCATCCATCCTGGCTTGGCCACCGGGAATTTGAATTTGGTTAAGCCGGTTCATTAGGCTGTTATTGGCTCGGACTGTGGCCGTGCCAGCCAGACGAGTCGGAGCGGCGCCGCCGAATTGAGCGAATTGTTCACGCTGTTGGTTTTGAAACTGTTGCTGCTGTTGGGCAAACTGAGTCGATTGCAGATTGGTTTGCCCGCCAAACTGCTGAAGCTTGAGTTGGCTGGCCGCAAGTTGTTGTTCGGTCGCCGACTTCTCAAGCTGAAATTGTTGGAAGCGGCTGGCGTTGTCGGAGAGTTGTTGTTTGAGTTGAAGATTGTATTCGTTGGCAAGTTGAAGTTTTTGTTTGAGGCCAGCGATTTCGGTGTGCAGCTGCTGGTTGTCAATATCGAACGCGCCCACACGCTGGTTCAGGTCGTTTATTTGTGTCGAAAGATTCGAGTAAGCTTGATACTCTTGAGGCGTACGCGTCTGAATCTGGGTCGGTTGAGAATTCGACGCAAGTTGAGATTGGCCACCACCAAAAGGACTTGGGCGACGAAAGTCAAAAAGCGCTTGGCGAGGACCTTGGTTGGAAACGGGTTGTTGGCAACCTGCAACGGGCGTTATCAGAAGAGCCATTAAGACGATTAGCTTCGTACAGTAATTCATGACTTGAGGGGGCACGTCATTTGGACTGTGGGTGGAAAAATCCACTTCATTATCGCCGCGAACTCTAGCAAGCAGACTTTTGGCGGTAAACATCAATCGGATGAGTTGCAACCTGATTCGTGGTTGCACCGTGCGATCGACCCAGTGCCCCGAAGTGCTAGCTCAAGCACTCTTGACGGCGACCGCTTCAGGAGATCTGAAAGAGATTCCCAATTTATGTTTCAGCAATCGGTTGTCAGTGTATTCTCCATAGAAACGCTTAATCCAATGACGCTTCTTGCTTTCCAGCAGATGCGGTTCGTAGCCCAGTCTTCGCATCAATCGATCAGAGATTCGGCTGTTGGAGACTTCGGTTAGAATTGCGTCAGAGCCTTTGAGGTAAGCGACGTAATCTAGCAAAGCAAGGGAGAGTGACAGCGTTGTCCATGACGTCTGCAACGTGGTCACGGCGTATGAAAGTGTGAGATAGTTGCGATGTGCGATGGGCTGGCTGTAATAGACTTGGCTTTGATTTTTGCGGTTGCGTTTCTTGCCCCAACCGTCGGCCCATTTGGTCTCGATTCCTGAAACCAGTTTTGGCCATGGGCGTAACTGGATTGCTACGAATCGTTCCCCGACAACATCGATCATTCCGTAAGGTCGATTTCTGATTTTGCCCGCTTCACCCACCACGTCATAGACTGAATCAAATAGTCTCACCATAACTGCTTCCTTGCCAAAACGACGTTTAACTTTTAACTCTAATTTGGTTCTTCGTCATAAACTTCTGGTAACAATTTGAATTTGACCCATTGAATTCCAAATAACATCACGGCCATAAGTACAAGTGCTCCGACACCGATAATCAATAACGGTTTTGCTCCGATCCCGAAAAAACTGAGTTCGACAGCCGACCAGATTGGATTCCAAAACAGAATCAGAATCAGCGTACTTAGACAAAGATATGGGCCAAATGCCATTTGGTTGTCGCGTGTCGCGATAAAGTAGGCCAAGGCAATCAACAGCATTGAAAACGGAGCCAGCCCGAATATCAGTAATGATGGTTGCCAGCCAAGAAAGGCTCCGATCATGAACATCAAGGTAACGTCACCAAAACCCATCGCTTCTTGATTAAGCACCGAACTGGCGATGATGCGGACGGTCCAAACCAAACCGCCACCGGCCGCCATTCCCATGAATGCGCTGAACAGGCTGGTTTTGTTTATGGCTGGCAGCGTTTGCCAAGCGACAAAGATTGCAATTGTGCCGACAAGCCAGATTGCCGTCAGAATTTTGGTGAGTAACAACGGTTTGCGCGGCGTGGAACGGATGTCAATTTTTGTCTTGCGACGCGGTCTTACGACACTTCCGATCATGATCTTGATCCCTTTGAAGAAACCGAGCCGGAAGTTGATTGTTTTGGGGAGCAGAGCCAGATACCAGATCGTGAAAATGCTCAAAGCAAGGACCAATCCGGTCGTTTCCTGATGCCAGTCCGTCAATTCCAACGGCGAATTAAAGTGCAAAAAGCTATTCGCGCCTTTTACCAAAACCGGCAGCCGCGACATGGGTGCAAGCGCAGCCACCAAGAGCGCGATAATCAAACCCGTCACGGTTACTCCGTCGGGAATGGTCTTCTCATCAAAGTCGATAAACGTTGCGACGGTCAGTAAAGCGAGCAAGATCGTCTGGACAAAGAACCAGATTTCTATCGTTGCAGCGTTGGCCGCACCCACCACGCCTCCTCCGGAAAGTCCACCCTCAACGTGCCAGTTGTAAAACAGCGGCAAACAGATGATCCAGACCAGTTCGATCAGCAATGGTCTGATCCAGAATCCTTTGCCGTGAACGTCGGCGTCACGGCGGACTCCAAACCAACCCAAAACAGGAACGTAATCAGTTGACTTCCGAGGTTTGGCTTTTTCGTCAAGTTTGAGCCAGGGACTGATTGACCGTTTACGAAAATAAGCCCAACGATAAATTGCCCAGTTGATGGCTGCGGCAATGACGGCACCGAGGACTGCCAGGATGAAAATGCGCAGCGAATTGTTAAGATTGAAAAGCAGCATTTTTTGGCTTTAGGCGGTCCCCGGTACCTACTCGAAACAACGATTGTGTTTGCTGTTGCGAAAACGGGTATGGCGTCCGTCCTGAATTCTTACCGGTCCAGTTACGATTGAGTGGGCAGCGAGATCGGGTGTTTGCCGGAATTATTGTTTCCCTTGCCTACAATTGGGACAAGTATTCCTGATCTTGTTCCAACATTGGTTAGTTATCGACAGGATCGCACCAGTTTGCGATACGTTCCGCGATCTGTTCCGGTGACAATGACTCAACATCGACCGTGTAATCGGCACAAGCCTCATAGATCGCGAATCGGGAGTCCAACACGCGTTTTACTTCCTGTAGCCCACCCTCGACCGTCAAATTTGGACGCTGATGTTCATTTTTCTTGTCACGGCTGATCCGTGCCCAGAGAACGTCTGCTTTGGCCCGCAACCAGATTACGCGACCGGTGACCGCCATGATGCCGCGGTTGGTTTTTGAGAGTGGACAGCCGCCGCCGGTGGAGACGACGATGTTGGATTCATTAGCAAGGGCCTGAAGGACGGTCGTTTCCCATTCGCGAAACGAGGCTTCCCCGTATTCTTCGAAAATTTGCGCAATCGGGCAGCCAGCTAACAGCTCGACTTGTTCGTCGGTATCGTCAAAAGTCCAACCGAGCAGCTTGGCAACCAATGGAGCCACCGTTGATTTTCCCGCTCCGCGATAGCCAATGAGGTACAGGTTCATCGAAACCTGCCTTAGTAACGAGCCGCACTTGTCGCGCGCTTGATTTCATACCGGATCAATTCGCGATCGGCTTCATGACCGGTAAACATCTTGAATTGCTTGGCTGCCTGACGGACAAACATGTCAACGCCTGTGATCGTTTCGCACCCGGCGCTTCGTGCCTGTTTGATGAAAAGTGTCTGCTCGGGGTTGTAGACGGTATCAAAAACGATGGTTCGCTTGCTAAACCATTCCTGCACGAACGGCGTTTCGTCAAGATTGGGATGCATGCCAATCGGCGTACAGTTAATGAGGACTTTGCATTCAAAATTCTGGCGAGAGGCCCAGTCAATTGCAGTACATTCCAGACTGTCGGCAAGAGATTCGGCCTTTCGGTAATCACGCGAACAAATGAAAACCTGTGCTTTTGCCCGCTTCAGCCCGAAAGCGATCGCTCGGGCAACGCCGCCCGCCCCCATCAGCAGGATTCTCTGACCCTCAATCGGATTGACACTCGATTCTGCGCCACCGACAAGCTGTTCGGCCATGGTTTCGTGCAAACTTTCTATAGCCGCACTGCAGTCGGTATTGAATCCATAAGCATTCACATCCTTGAAAATGACGGTATTCGCGGCACGAATGCCGGCGACATCGTCGTCTAAAACGTTAATGCACTTCAAGACGTTTTCTTTGTGCGGGATCGTGACACTCAGACCACGGATTCCCATCTCAGGGCAGCTCTCGATAAAGGGCTCAAGGTATTCCTTGGGGACTCGAAACGGCAGATATAACATGTTCAACTCAGCTTTTTTGATGCACGCATTGTGAACAATCGGGCTGAGACTGTGACCGACGGGATCCGCGATCACGCCGAGGATGATTGTATCATGGGTGATGTTTTCGTAGTCGAATTCATCGACCATTTGCCGATAGCTTAACTGGCCAGGTGCCATTTGGCGATCTTCGTGGAATGTTGCATAGGATAGGGGTGAGCCGAACCTTCCGCAAAGCAGACGGGAAGGCATGCCCATTTCGCCCATGCAGAACGAGACGGTGGGAATGTCTGAATCTCGACACAGTCTTAACGCGCGAATATTGTCCATCGGGTTATTGGCCATCGTCGCGATTTTGACAATATCTGGATCAAGCTTGGAAAGCTTTTCATGAATATCTTCCAGGTTTTCCGGCGTTTCGTCAAAATTGTGGTAGCTAATGATTCGTTTGGTTTCACCATATCGGGGAATCTTGTCAGCAATGTCCCATTCAAGATCGACGAAGTCGGCACCGTCAGCGACCGCGGTGCGCAATAGAATTCGTCTGTCGTCTTCGGTTCGCATCCATTTGCCGCCTTCTGACGGACGGCGACATGTCGCCACCACGTTGCAGGGTCGGTTATCAAGCAAACGACGCAAGTTTACAGGTCGCCTGATATAGTCCAAACGTAACTCAACCAACTCAACGCCCTGCTCGGCAAGGTGATGGTGTTCCGCAATCATCATTCGATGTCGACCACGACCAACGCTAACGCAAATCATCTGGTGGCAAGACTTTCTTGGAATTTGACGGGTTAGATAATGAGGAGTTGGTCAAGCGAACATTCGTTGATCGTATCGATTATAGGTGAATCTGGTCCGATTTGTCGAAATGCAAATGTGACTCACGTCGGTAAATCCCTTGTTATTGTGATTGGAGCGGGGGCAGATTCAAATCCGTTTAAACCGTCGATCGAGCTCTTCACGCGAAAAAACGAGAGAAGTTGGGCGACCGTGGGGGCAATGGTGTGAGTCCTGGCATAACTGACGATGTTCCAGCAGTGTGTCGATCTCTTCGGGCGTCAGTTTATCACCTGCCTTGATCGCCGCTTTGCAGGATATCATATGCAATAACTCATCGACTAGATCGCGTTGATCCAGTTTTGCCGAATCTTCCATAAGTTTTTCAATGACGTTCCGCAACATTTCAGCCGGGTTGTGATTAGCCAGCATCGCCGGATATGACGACACCAAAACCGTGTCCCCACCAAAGGGCTCAACCACAATCCCGATCTTCCGCAAGAGGTTACTTTGTTCAAGTACCGCAGCTGCCTCAGTCGGCGGCAAAGTCACGGGTTCAGGAACCAATAACCCCTGCGTCTCAAGTTTACCCGCGAGTACTTTTTCGCGAAGTTGCTCGTAGATAATTCGTTCGTGAAGTGCATGTTGATCAATAACAAGCATGCCTTCTTCGGTTTCCGAGATCAGGTAGGTATTGTGCACTTGGAGTGCGAGTGATCTCTGATTCAAGTTCGTCGGATCGGGTGCCACTTTACCGGTTTGCCAATGAGCCGAATCAGCTCTCTCGATACGTTCGTGTTGCAATGATTCTTGATTTCCGGATTCGGGTGAGTTCCAAGCTGCAGCCGAATCGGCTTGCGGAAAAATGGACTCATCAAATTTTCTGGGACCGGGATCTGAAGTCGACCCAGATGAACGATTGACAACTTCTCGCGGAAGCGAAGTCCAATCTCGCGATGGAGCTGAAGATTGAAATGCGATCGTTTCCTGTTGAGCGACAGGCGGCAGGACCGGGCGATCAGCACTGATCGGCTGGATCGAACTGTGATTGAGATTCGCGTGCGCGGTCAAATCAGTGGTCAAGAATTTGTTTCGGAGCGTGCTTAGCAATTGGCTGTAGATTTGACCGCCGTTTTGAAAACGAACTTCCAGTTTCGCAGGATGCACGTTAACATCCACCGCTTCGAATGGCATCCTCAACCGCAAAAAGCAAATTGGAAATCGGCCCGTCATCAACAGTCCCCGATAGGCTTCACTCAAGGCGTGTTGGAGTGACCGATCCCGGATATGTCTTTTGTTGAGAAACAGATACTGCATCCGGTTATTGGCCCGGCTGACTGACGGATTAACGACGAAACCACTGAGTGCGATCTCGCCATTGGTACTGGAGATTGGAATCAGGTTGTCGGAAATCTCAGGCCCAAAGAACTCCCCAATTCGCTCAGACCAGGATTCAGTGCCTGGCAACTGGTGAATCGTTTTGCCGTTGTGTAGCAACGTCATCTGGATTTCCGGATGGGCGAGGGCAACCCGGGTAAACGCTTCGGCAATATGGCCTTTTTCTGTTTGAGTGGTGCGGAGAAATTTGCGTCGAACGGGCGTATTATAGAACAATTGCCTGATTTCAATCGTCGTCCCAACCGGCATTCCGCAAGGAGCGATCGGTTCGCGAACGCCGCCGTTGATCACCAGCTCGAATCCGGTGCCCTGACCGGTCGTGCGACTGCGAATCAAGGCCTGACTGACTTCTGCGATGGATGCGAGAGCTTCACCGCGAAATCCAAGGGTGCCGACGCGAAACAGATCGTCCGCGTCTTCAATTTTGCTGGTGGCATGGCTGGTGACGGCGAGTTCAAGTTGATCCGCCGGAATGCCACAACCGTTATCGGTTAACCGAATCAACTCGGCTCCACCCTGTTCCAGGCTGACTTCAATTTTCGTTGCCCCAGCGTCAACGGAGTTTTCCAAAAGCTCTTTAACGACGCTGGCGGGGCGTTCGATGACTTCACCGGCTGCGATTTTGTTAATCACGCTGGGCGAAAGTTGCCGAATTGGATGGGTTTGCAGCTGAGTCATGGATGAACTCGATCCGGAAAATTACGCGATCTAACGCAGTTCGTATTCGTTTAGTTTGCGGTAGAGATTTCGTTCACTGATACCGAGGATCTTTGCAGTCTCTTCTCGGTTACCACCTGTCAGCTTTAAAGTTTGTTCGATAATCCACTTTTCGATTTCCTTCAAAGACTTGCCGACAAGTTGCGAATCAGATCCGTCGCTTGATTCCGTCTTGATTGGTGATTCCGTCGATACATCATCGAGAAGGTCCGGTGAAAGGTCGTCCATGTCGAGAACGCCGTCGATGTCCATGACGACGAGGCTTTCAATAACATTCTTGAGCTGCCGCACGTTACCTTTCCATTGGTAGTCGAGCAACCACCTGCGAATGTCTTGGGAAAAACTCTTGACTTTCTTGTTGTTCTTTTTGTTGGCTTGTTTTCGGAAATAATCTGCCAGGACCAGAATGTCGTCGCGGCGTTTTGACAATGGGTCGAGATGAACGGTAACGATTTTCAGTCGAAAATAAAGATCGCTGCGAAAACGGCCTTCATCGATTTCCTGGTCAAGGTCCTTGTTGGTGGCCGCGAGCACACGCACGTTAACTGGAATCGGTTTGTTGTCGCCGACGCGGGTGATTTCGCGTTCTTCCAGCACGCGCAAAAGTTTAATCTGTGTTGGCACCGGCATATCGCCGACTTCGTCGAGAAACAAAGTTCCTCCATTGGCGTATTCGAATTTTCCTTGTCGATCCGAAATAGCGTCAGTGAACGCTCCTTTGACGTGGCCGAAGAGCTCACTTTCGACAAGATGTTCGGCGACGGCGCCCGTATTGATGGCCACAAATGGCTTCTTCTTACGGGGACTGTTTTGATGAATTGCCTGAGCAACGACGTCCTTTCCGGTACCGGTTTCGCCGGTGATCAAGACTCCCGCATCGGTCGGAGCGATTCGACGTAGCCGATCGATGACCCCTTTCATACTATCGCTGGCGTAAATCAGGTTCTCAAAACCGAAACGTTCGTCGAGCCGCGTAAGAAGTTGCTGATTTTGTTGCCGCAACCGCACCGAATCCGCCGCCTTGGAGACAACCACTTGCAGCCGCTTGGGTGTGATGGGTTTTTCGAGAAAATTGAAGGCACCTTCACGCATGGCATCGACGGCTCGCGGAACAGTGGCATGACCCGTGACCAAAACTACCTCTATTTCGTCTTGAGTCTCCTTGGCCTGTTTGAGGATTCCCATTCCGTCGATATCGTTCATCATCAAATCGGTTACCACGATATCGTAAATGTTTTCACTTAATAGCTTGAACCCAGCGGGGCCGGAAGTTGCCAGGGTGCAATCGAGGCCAATTCGCTCGAGACTCTCATGCATGGCGCGCGCCAAGTCTTTGTCGTTATCGACCAGCAATACTCGAACAGGCGACTTGGTCGCGGTTTCCGAAATCTCATTCATGCCAAGATCATACAAAACACGTCCTAAATCGTCGATAATGGAGTATTTTTGCGGTCCCCGAATGATTCATCGTTCGAATTACCGAAAAAAGCATTCCGGCGTTTTTTGCTCACTTTCTCCGCGTAATCGAATTGCGATCATTAGCAGGCCCGTTTGCGGTCATCGACGTTAGTTAGCCGAAGGACGTTTTGTCGGTTCAACTGTCAGGTTCTGGCGTATAAAATTTATTATTGGGCTCAGCCGACATCGATTTCCTGTTTTTCAGCCTGTTGATACGTCCATGCGAAACGGATTCATCAAATTGACACTAATCGTAGCGGTCTTGCTGTGTGCAAGTGTCGTTTTTGGTTCACTGTTACTTAACAACGTAGAAAATAACGTTGGTACGGCGGCAAAGGCGCTAACCTACGATGTATTTCAGGGTGAGTTCATTTCATCGGTCAACGAATCCGGCGAAATCGAGAGCTCAAGTAACGTAGAGGTTCGCTGCAAAGTCAAATCCAAAGGACGCGATGGGACAACCATCCTGTCGCTGATTCCAGAAGGGACGATGGTCAAGAAAGGCGATTTTCTTGGACAGCTTGATGATTCGGTCCTCCAGGAACAGTTAACCGAGCAAAAAATCAATGTCGCCCAGGATAGTGCTGCTGCGATTCAGGCCGAGAGTGATCTGGATACGGCGAAGCGAGTACTTGACGAATTCCTGAATGGGACTTTCGAACAGGACCGCGCCGAACTTGAGGCAGCAGTCGCTCTGGCAAAGGAGACGGCTCGACGGGCGCGCGAATACAGAAAATACAGCGAAGGCCTCAATCGCAAAGGTTATATCACTCGCACGCAGCTTGAGGCAGACTCGTATGCGGAAGAGAAAGCCGATTTGGATCTAAAACTCGCACTACAGAAACTGTTGGTATTCGAAAAGTTCACCAGAGAACGAATGGTGGCAGAATTTGAGGCTGAAATAAGAAAGCAAGAAGCCAATGTTGCCGCGACCGAATACACGTTGGAGCTGAGTAATCTCAAGCAGGCTGAATTTGAAGAGCAAGTTGCGAGTTGTCGTGTTGTTGCCCCAACAGCAGGGATGGTTGTTTACGCCAATGAAACTGACCGCCGGGGTGACGCTTCATTTGTCATCGAAGAGGGGGCGATTCTCCGCGATGGTCAAGTCATATTTCGGTTACCGGATCCGACGAAAATGCAGGTTCGAACCAAAGTCAACGATTCCAAGATCAATCAAATCTCGCCTGGGATGAAAGCGGTTGTACGAGTTGACACGTCGCCTGAGACTCCAATCGCTGCTGTGGTACGAAAAGTAAACGCTTTTCCCGAACCGCGTCGTTGGTTTCAAGCCCCGATCGAATACGAAGTGTTTGTCGACGTGCTGGAAGAAAGTCCGCTGATTCGCAGTGGCTTGCGAGGTAAAGTCGAGATCTTTATCGAGCGGATTGAGAATGTGGTTCAGGTGCCGGTCTCAAGTCTTGTGCGAAAAGACGACTTGTTTTATGTGTTTGTAAAAGACAAGAAGCATCGGATCGAACCTCGGCTTGTCGAAATTGGCTCCAATAATGAAAAGTTCGTGGTCATCAAATCCGGACTTGAAGTCGGAGAACAGGTTTTGGTTGACGCGGACAACTACATTGACGAAGTGGTATTTCCGACGGCCGGCTGATCGGCGAGTTTTTGTTGATCGATGCGAATAGACTTGTCCTGTTACTTGTCCTGGTGAATGCCGGACCACCCGTGAAGATTGATTAAATGCAGCTACTCCGTCCCGTAATCTGGAAGTTGGGCGTCAAAAGCCTCTCGCTGCATCCGATGCGGTCGATGTTGACCGTGCTGGGGATATTCATCGGGGTCGCAAGTGTCGTGTGGTTGTTGGCGATTGGGGAAGGGATTAGTCAAAAGGTCCAGGAACAAATTGAAGAACTCGGCACGAACAACATTATTCTCAGAAGTGTGAAGCCGATAACGCAGGATGTCGCCGATAGCTCGATGGCCATTTACGGCATCACGCGAGATGACTTTGATGCGTTGACGGAAACGTTACCCACGATTGACCGCGCGTTACGGCTTCGCGATGCGATGCGGGAGCTGTATTACGGACCGACCGATCGCGTCGTACACTTTATCGGCTGCACACCGGATTACGACGATGTCATGAAACTGAGGATCCATGATGGACGTTTCATCGAACAACGTGACGTGGATCAGGACGACAATGTTTGCGTGATTTCGTACGAGTTAGCAAAACAACTTTGCCCACTCCATTCGGCCGTTGGCATCGTCATCCTGATTCGGAGTACGCCGTATCGAGTGATTGGTGTGATGAAGAAAAGAGGTATGATGGCAGCCGTAGGCAGTTCGCTTGAGGCTCAGGATTTCACCGATGATGTTTACGCTCCGATCACGACGTTTTGGCGCCGGATCGGGGACTGGACAATGGAGCGCAGTGCCGGAACAAGAACCAATGAGGTCATCGAACTCAGCCAGATTACTTTCCGTGTCAAGAATATCGAAGATGTCTTGAGCACATCTCGAGCGATCGAATCGATCATGAATCGTCGCCATGAAGAAGAGGACTATGCGATTGTGACGCCGCTTGAGTTGCTGGAACAAGCGCGAACAACTCGGTTGATGTTCATGGCTTTCATGGGCTTGATTGCAGCGATCTCTCTGGTCGTCGGCGGGATTGGGATCATGAACATTATGTTAGCGACAGTGACCGAACGGACTCGCGAAATCGGGATTCGCAGAGCGCTCGGGGCGAATCGAGGCGACATCATCAGGCAGTTTCTGGTCGAAACCGTCGTGCTGTCAACGGTTGGTGGCATTACGGGCATCCTGGGAGGACTGGCTTGTCCCTGGATTGTGGTGTGGTTAAGAGAATTGATTACGCTCTGGTTTCCCACCACGATGGCAGCGTTACCTGTTGCCGTGAGCGAAGTGACGCCGATTATCGTGCCCCTTTCGATTCCTCTTGCATTCGGCATCGCCTTGGCGGTCGGTCTCGTGTTTGGCATCTATCCAGCGATGCGAGCGGCTCAACTCGATCCGATTGAGGCACTCCGACATGAGTAATGCCGGCTGTCGATTATCGATCCGATGCAATTATACTTCGACCGGCTTGAATACCGAATCGTCTCTAAACGCAGCCACCGTCGTAAGACTCGTTGTCTTCTTCCAGGTGTGATCCGTCGAGTCCAAGATCCGTTCGCAACGCTTGAAATTGGCGTATGAATTCGTCAGTCGAAGAGTGAACGTGTTCCGCTTCCGTGATAAACCGTATATCACTCTTGTCATTGACGTTGTTGATTTCAAGGATATGTTCGAACTGCTCAAGCGGACTCCCGTACATGATCAGCAGCTTGTGTTCATCGAACTGGACTTCCTGAGGTGTATTGGGATTCAGAACTGCAATTCCGGTGCATCCATCATTCGTCAATAAGTTTTCGTAGTCCCACAGAGTGCTCGTTAGCACAGGCATGTCGATGTGCTCGCGATACAGGTCTTTGTGACCCCCGTCATGGTTGTGACTGGTTTCCAGAACGACATCAACTACCGGGCCGAGTCGTTGAATCAGCTGCATGAACAAGCTGAATAGGTTCTCTTTGGATGCAGCCGCCATGATGACGGGCACTTTCGATTGGGATTCTTCGTCGATGTAGACATCGTGGCGATAGCCTTGGGTTGGCTTGATCTTCAAATCGATCGCAGGTCGAACCGCGGCAGTTAATTGAAAAGAGTCATAGGTGTCAATCTCAAGATGAGAGGCCAAATCTGACTCTGTGATGGCGTCAAAACTGTTTTTGCCAATCGGCGGTAATTGTGACTGATCAAATGCGTCTTGGAAAAAACGATTAAGAAAGCTCATTAAATTCCTCGGGTCTCGCAGGATTTCGCGGCGAATGTCTATAATTCGGTGGTATTTCTCGCGCACTGTGGCGACAAAAAACCGTAGCTCACGAAAAGAGGGGGGCAATTTGGGAACACCTCGACCTCAGTTTTTCGTCGAAGCATGCCACCACCTGGCAGCTAAGTCGTTACATTTGATACAGACCGAACTGATGGGAACTTGCCCTAGATGATGAGACGCATCGTTATGGCAGATAGGGTTCCGAGGAACGCAAACTAATGAACCAAGCGGTTGACTGGAATGAAGACAATCGGCCTACTTTGGAAACCAAACGCTTGCTGCTGAGACCATTCTTTCCGAGCGATGCAGAAGTTCAGCAGATCCTTGCTAATGATCGCGAGATCGCAGCGAACACGCGCACCATTGAGTTTCCGTATCCGGAAGGCGCTGCGCTAAAGTGGATCGAGCAGCACGCAGATATGTGGAAAAATGGTAAATCTGCAATTTTTGCAATCTGCCTGAAGTCCACCGGTGAACTGACGGGTGCGATCGGGTTGGAGATCAGTGAACAGGACCAGAATGCCGAACTCGGTTATTGGATCGGGCGAGATTACTGGGGACAAGGAATTTGCAGCGAAGCGGCACGTGAGGTCGTTCGGTTTGGGTTTGAAACGCTTGCCGTGAACAAGATTCACGCCCATCACATGACCCGAAATCTGGCTTCTGGGCGAGTCATGGAGAAAATCGGAATGAAAAAGGAGGGTTTGTTGCGATCCCACATTCGAAAATGGGGAGTCTTCGAAGACGTCGCCTTTTACGGAATTCTACGTACGGACGAACGTCCAGGCTGAAATTGCTTGCTTCCTAACCGTCCAATAGGGTAGAAAAACCAGTTTTTCCAAGCATCTATGGCATTTCTTGGCATCTAGCCAATATTCTTTTTAATCCGCTAATATTATTCAATGACTGGCGAATAAGACTCAAAGATCAGTAGAGCTTCGGCTCCAGGCGAATCAGATAAAGGAATCTTGTATGTCCGACGTAGATCCTAACGAACAAGAAGGCACCGAAGTTACATTTCTTGATCAAACCGGCGCGAAAAGCGTCGAGGCTTTGGTTTCACATACGGTTACAATTCGCAGAATCCTGCCAAATATCATCACTAAGATGAATTTGCCCGTAGTGGGGCCTGATGGGCAGCCCATGAGCTACAGTCTCGACCATAAAGAGGGAGGTCGTCGCTTGCACGAAGACACGACACTTCCCGAAGGCAATGTTCGCAATGGAGACCACCTGATTGTTTATCCAGAAATAGTTGCTGGATAATTCGTCCAATTAATGGACAATAGTGGTTCATCATCGCCGCTGGTGCTCGAAAAGCGGCCAAGAAATTGTTACTTGGAACAACTTACGAAAAAAATGCGCAAATCTCCGCGTGAACGACGACTGCTCTCGGACTACAAGAGCGTCCAGCAGTTGATGCGTGAAAGTTCGATTTTTCGCTTCGAAGCTAGAGGCAAGCCACCTGAGAGATATCGACTTTTTTTTGGTGGCGTCGGTTTATACCGTCGCGACGCGAATACGATCGAGGTCCGCGAGCATCATGAAATCCTGATCGATCTGGGTGCCGCCTATCCACGGATGGTGCCTAATCTCGCCTGGCAAACGCCGATTTTTCATCCCAACATTTCAAACAATGGCGTTGTTTGCCTGGGCGGATACGGAACGCATTGGGTTCCCAGTGTGACGCTCGCAGAACTTTGTACCATGCTTTGGGACATGATTCGGTACAAGAATTTTGATACTGAAAGTCCTTATAATCGCGAAGCCGCGCTTTGGGCAAAGGCTCAAACGACGTTCAGGTTTCCAATTGATGTTCGGTCCATTCGAGATCGCGTCGAAAAATCGGAAAAACCGATTATCGCACCCCATCGAGATTTTGGATCAGATAACGGCGTCGAAGTCGTTGAAACGGGAATCGAAATTATCGAGCGACCTCCGGAAGACATCGGCATTATTTTTCGTGACTAGGACCAGTCCTCAGTGGATACACCAAAAACATCGGTTGCCGCCAATCGGCCGGACCTGATTATTGATGACGAAGACCGTTATTCACGGTTGCGCCTCATTGGATGGTGGGATCAACAGAGAATTTCAGCAGCCAGAGTTCTGGTCGTGGGTGCTGGTGCCTTGGGCAATGAAGTCTTGAAGAATCTGGCGCTACTTGGAATCGGACATATTGAGTTAATCGATATGGACCACGTCGACGAGACCAACCTGACGCGATCGATTCTATTTCGCTCAACCGATGCCGGGAAACCCAAAGCAGAAGTTGCCGCGACCATGGTGACAGAGATC
The DNA here is from genome assembly GCA_024638965.1 of Planctomycetaceae bacterium. Lineage (GTDB taxonomy): Bacteria > Planctomycetota > Planctomycetia > Pirellulales > Pirellulaceae > Mariniblastus. The sequence goes on along the minus strand of JAHEJI010000013.1, from coordinate 29,850 downwards.
AATCCGGATTGCCATATCCATCCGATTGTCGGCAATGTCCTTACCGAAATTGGTTTAGGACTCGTCCGGGACATGGACGTTGTCATTGGCTGTCTGGATAACAGGGAGGCTCGGTTGTGGGTCAACCGAATGTGTTGGAAAGCGAATACGCCGTGGATCGATGGTGGCATCCAGGAGATCAATGGTGTCGCCAAGGTTTTTCGACCACCGCACGGTGCCTGCTACGAATGTACGATGACGGAGATGGACTATCAGTTGATTTCATTGCGGTACAGCTGCCCCTTATTGAAACAGGAAGATATTTTGCAGGGTAAAGTCCCTACTGCGCCAACGATTGCTTCGATCATTGGTGGAATGCAAGTGCAGGAGGCGCTAAAGATTCTTCACGATTTGCCGGCTGCCGATGGTTCTGCTTTGGTTTTTAACGGCGCGGCAAATCGTTTTTACCAGACGAATTATCCTGTTCGCCAGGACTGTCTGTCTCATGAGACCTACGACGAGCCTTTGGAACTTCCGCTGTCGGCGGCTGCCACTTCCGTAGCCGAATTGTTCCAAGCCATCGCGGACGAAAACGAGCAAACTCCGACTCGCTTGGTCCTTGATCGTGATTTTCTGGTTAACCTTGTCTGCCGTACTTGTGATCGTCAGGTCGAAGTCAATCAACCGCGTTGTGTTGTGGATTCGAGCCAGGGAATTTGCAGCAAATGCGATTTGCCGATGGCACCTGAAACCATATCCTCCATTGAACCCAATTCGCCCCTGTTCACGCGAAAACTAAGTGAATTAGGCGTTCCCGATTACGATATCGTCAAAGTCGAAACCGATGATGACACGAGTTTTGTTGTTTTGGCGGGCGATCGAATTCAATCGAATAAATCATGAGTTCGGCAGGATAAAATGTGGATAGTCAAATCCTTGTTTCAGGATAACGTTGGGTTCGGCCAGGTTCAAACCAAACCGAGCCACTTTGCTTACTTCGGAATTGGAACGAATGGCAATCGTTAATCGAAATCATTGATTGCTACTCAAGACAAAGAGTTCATGAACTCAGAAATTCAATTTGGCGAACTAGAGCACTCCAAACCAAGGGTCGGTACGCGCCCCGATTGCGATGCGCACTTTGCAGTGTTCCCGGTTGGGCCCATTGGACTTCCGGATTCAGACGACGCGCCGGAAGACGACCTGTTGATCTTCGTTGATCTCGATGTCATGCGGGATATGGAAGCTCACGCCGCAAGTGACACCCGGGTCGAACTGGGGGGAGTGATGCTGGGAAAGCAGCTCGTCGACGAGCATGGAAAGCCCTTCGTCGTCATCACGGACTGTTTGCGAGCGGAGCACTATCACGCCACCAAAGGCAGTTTTACGTTTACACACGACACCTGGAGCCAAATTACCCGACAACGCAAGCTACATCATCCCGAACTGGAGATGTTGGGGTGGTATCATACACATCCGGGGTGGACCGTTTTTCTGTCCGGGATGGACCTATTTATCTGCAACAATTTTTTTAACAAACCGCTTGATGTTGCCCTCGTGATCGATCCGGTTAACGATGATCGCGGTTGGTTTCAATGGACGGATGATGCGCGACCGGTCACTCGCCCAACCAAGGGGTTCTACTTGATGGCGAATCGATATCGTCAGCAGGAACTGAAATACTTTTCTCGACTTTATTCAAATGGTCCCGAAATGAATGTTGACCCGCGTTACTCTGAAAACTCTTACGGCAGCACTAGCCCGGTGGTAAATATCATGGACAATCGTCGACCTCTCGCTGACTTGGCGATTATCGCCATGTTGACTCTACAATTCATGGTTTTAGGACTGCTTGCTTGGAAAATAATCCTGCCGCCAGCGGTGGCCCAGGTGGAGGACCAACAGAAAACCGCGACCGTTGAAGATGCGCGCAATCGGGCTTACGAAGAAATCTTGCGGACCGCCGTTTCGGCACAGGGGCAGGATCCTGCTCTTGTCGATAAATTCACGGCCCTGAAAACGGACAATGCACGTTTACTTGCGAACTTGGACGGTCAGCTGGCCCGCGCTGAAAAACTGGCTACCCAACGAAATACTGCCGAATTGAAGCTTGCCTCCAAGACCGATGAAGCGAATAAGCTCTCGGAAGAAATCGAAAAATCCCTCCTGAACAACAAAGAACTATCAGACGAGCTGGCAAAATATAGCCAAGAAAATGGTGCCGCAGACGAAAAAGGCTCAGCGGGGTGGTGGAAATACTTGTGGTGGTCGATCGGCGGTTTGCTGGTTGTCCTCGTGGGAGCCTCGGGATTTATGATGGGTCATCGGAAAGGCAAATTTGACGCGTTTGATGAAATGGGAGAATACGATCATCTCGATAAAAAACGGTCAACACGAAAGGCCGCGGCTCGCGAGGACGATGGGCCTGAGAGAGTCACACTTTCTTTAACAGATAATCCATCCGAGTAGTCTAAAGCCAATCGAGCCGAACGGTATTGAATGGGCGCATTAATGAACATACTTCCAATTATTATCTTCTTCGGTCTGCTCATATTCAGTTCGCTGATTTCGGCTGTCGTGAGGCGCCTAAGTGGGTGGAACAAAATTTATGTCGACGTCGCCAAACGTTATGGTGGTCAGGTCTATCCTGGGTATCTTTTCTCCCGACCTTCGATGACCTTCAACTACGGTCGCACGACTGCCAGATTGGTCACCCGAAAAACGACGCGATTTCCGGAATGCAAAATGACGGAGCTTTCCATGAATTGGCCCGACAAACGGTTCAAGTTGGAGATTACTTCGTCACCGTCTGTTGCTTCGCGAACGTGGAGCCTTGGTCGCGCATCAACTCCAGTCGAGATCGTCGACTGCCCGTTTAATTCAATCCTGAGCATCAAATCGAACCGGCCGGAATTGGCGAGTGCCATGTTGACCAAGCCGGTGCAATGGCAAATTGAGCAGCTGTTGCATCATCTCAATAATGGCCAGTTGAGTATCAACATCAATAAAGGCAAGCTGGTGGTCTCTAAGCCGACGTTTATCAAGGACTTCCATCAACTGGACGATTTCGTTCGCTTCTCACTCGATATGTTCGATCAATTAATGCTCACTGAGTCTCACGGTATTGAATTCGTAACGCGCGACGAACCGACCATTGTTGAAGACGTTGTTTGCCCAATTTGTAGCGAGTCAATTGCCTATCAGACCGTGGTTTGTGTTCGCTGTAAAACACCTCATTGCCTTGATTGTTGGCAATACAACGGCCAATGCGCCACGTTTGCCTGCAACGAGACGCGATACATTCGCGCGAACGGCGAAGTGGCCAATCATTAGTGGGAAGACGTTTTTTTTCCTGCTTGTAACGACGACTTCGAAAAAAATCTCGATTCAAGCATCCAGCCAAGCGATAAACAAACGAAGGGATACGCGGGCAGGATGTAGGTCGGCAGTTTCGACGGCGAAAGCAAGAAACAGCCGATCAACCAACTGGCACAGATAATCAGAAAGCCAACTTCACGAGTGCGTTGACTGCGCATGATACGGTTTTGAACCCTCGCCTGCCTGCCGAGCGCCGGGAGCAAACAAGAAGCCGGAAACAGGCCGAGTACGATAACAGGCAAACAGAACCGCAGCGGCTGAGGATGATTGAATGAATCCACGAAGCTCGAAACGTATTGTTGCCAGAGAAAGTGAGATAAGAAATCAGGATGCACCCATCCCATGGCGCCAAACCATGGTCCAGCAATCAAGACGATGGGCATCGCAAACCAAAACCAGATTCTTGGCTGCGAGATTTCATTTGAGCTATATAACCAGCTGGCCAGTATTAACGGTGACAGACTTAGCACCAGAATGGTGAGGCCGCTTGTCAACATGCCTACGCCGCAAGCCATCGCGGCGACAAGCCACCATTTCATGGAAAACTTGTTCTTGAATAACGCCAGGTAACCGGCCAATAAAGTAATCGTGGTGCAAAGAGTAATTGTGGAATCGATGGCGCTCAAACGGCCTGAAAATAAGATCCCAATCGATAACAGCATCAGGACGGCTCCGATCAACGCGGCTCGAAATCCCAACAAGCGGCGTCCAACCGCGAATGAAATCAAAATTGTCAAGATCGTTGCGATGGTTCCCGGCAGTCGTGCGGCAAACTCATTGATTCCAATCTGCTTAAAGCTGATCGCCATCGCCCAGGCAACGAGTGGTGGTTGGGTCCAATAAGGCTCGCCCGCCAAAGTCAAATAATTCCATTCTCCCGTTTCGAGGATGTTCAGCGCGAGTTGCGCGTTGCTCGTTTCCTTAGTTTCAAAAAGCGGAAAACCAAGATTCGTCGACAACACGACAACGGTCAGAATTCCCAACACCAACCACCCCAGAGTTTTGTGCCGACGTGACAATTTGGCCCGCTTGGTTGGACCTTTATGATCTCCATTGTTGCTATCCCATTTTGCTACGGGAAACATAATGCGGTTCCACCAAAAACGCAGGGTGCTTCCAATAGCCGACTGGACTGCGCTTGAGTGAATTGGTTTCGACGGTTGAGAACGCGGACTAATCAAGGTCTCACGAATTTCGTGGCCATCGACCCTGGCCAGGGCCAGGAATTCAGTGAGAGTAAATTCGTCGGATTGAGGGATCCAATCAATCACATTTTGGTTCCGAAAGAAGACGGCGACGCCAGGCCGATATTTGTTTTTGCCGATTTTCAACAGGATCCTTATGAGGAAACTGTAGATGGCAAGAAACAGGTTCGTTCCAGATTTTGAACCCCGTAAGCGCTGACAGGCGTAGTGAACTTCTGACTCTTTCTTGAAATCAGCCAGCCATGAAAACAGATAGGCGTCGCACTCAAACTGTTCATCGATGATTGCGACCAGGTCGGTTTTCGATTTCCTGATGATCTTGGCAATTTCTTCGCCGGAGACAGGCGCGTCGGTGTAGCGTCGATCTGCGAATTGTACTTTCGATTGCCACCCCGGCTTCATAAATGAAGCGTGAGACTGCATGAACGAGCGTCGGCGCTCGTAGTTTTGCCAATCCAACGGAATCAAAGTGATGGATTTTTTGTTGTCGCTGTTTTGGTTGTTGTTCGCATCCATGCGTTAAGACCACCGCAGAACTTGTCTCCTCGCGCGATTGCAAATTTCTCGCACATTTAATCGTGAAATTAGAGGTTTTGGGAAAACGGGTCAATTCCAACCCCTTATCGTTTTTTTCTGCGATGAAGGATAAAGTTCGCCTGATCGACGGGCTGTTTCAACGACCGAATCGTTTATTCGAGCGCGGCAGAGTATTCTCAGGTAGCTTTAGTTCGCAGCCGCGGAAAGAATCTCACGCCACTCGGTTCAGGATGACTGCATGGGTTTTCCAGGAAAAGTCACGAGCCTCGCATCTCGCTACTAGACTCTCGCCACTGGTTATCCTGACCAATGCCGCTCCAATTCGGTCAGTAACGGGTTGATTGTGTTTTCTTGAATATTGTGTGGGGGCTCCCAGGCAAACCATACATACCCGCCATGCTCGGTGGTTATGATGTCGACCGGGCGAATTAGCTTACCCAGATAGACGATCAGCTGCTTTAGCATTGGCCTATTACCGTGGCGAGTTGAATTGACAACGTACTCGTGAACAAACCGAAAACTTGGATCGATTTCAATGTCCTCAGCGCGAATGCCGGTTTCTTCGACCAGCTCACGTAACGCACATTCCATATCAGATTCCCCTTCGTCCACGTGACCTTTGGGCAAATCCCATCGTTGGGGATGTCGCATTAGCAGGAATGATGGATTAGGATCGTCTCGAAAGATGAGAAACCCGCATGACTTTATTTCTGCCATAGCCGACAATCGAAATTGAGTACTAAACATAAAGGCGTTGGACTTGAAAATTTACACTAAAACTGGAGATGGTGGCGAGACTGGTTTGCTGGGCGGGATCAGGGTCGGCAAAGACCATATTTGCATCGAAGTCTGCGGATCGCTTGATGAACTAAACTCAATGATCGGATTGGTTCGTTCGGGCGAATTCGGGGAGGAAGTCAATTCGATTTTGCTCAGAGTGCAGAACGATTTGTTTGATGTGGGCGGTCGTGTCGCCGCATGCCTTGGTGAATCCAGTCAGCTGCCAGGATTCGATGCCACGCGTTTCAAATTTTTGGAAACCAAGATCGATCAATTACAGGCCGAATTGCCTGAGCTCAAACAGTTCATTCTACCGGATGGTTCGGAGTCGGGTTGTCGGCTGCATTTGGCTCGGGCCATCTGTCGGCGAGCCGAACGAAATCTGGTTGCGCTCCGAGAGCTGAATCTAGAGTTCGATTTGCAGAAGGAGCTGGTTTATCTCAATCGCTTGAGTGATTTTCTGTTTGTGGCAGCCCGATTTGTCAATCTGCAGGCAAACCAGCAGGAAACGCCCTGGTCGGTCACACCAAATTAGCGTTCAAGCTGGGTTGTTTGCGAAGCCTTTACCTTGAATATTGCGGTCTTTGTCGGCTCATTAGCTTTCAATGGTTTACGCGAACCGGTGAAAGGGATAATTTTAGAGTAGAGATTCGGCGCACACCGATCTGCCTTTTGACCTTTCATAGATACAGATAACTCCCATGAAGAAAATTGAAGCGATCATACGAACGTTTAAATTGGAAGACATCAAGTCTTCATTGTCCGAGTCGGGTGTGGAAGGGATGACGATCACCGAAGTTCGCGGATTTGGCCGACAAAAGGGTCATACCGAAATGTATCGCGGCAACGAATACGCAATTGATTTCGTTCCGAAAGTCAAAGTCGAGGTAGTTGTTCCAGAGGACAAACTTCGCCAGGTAATTGACACCATCATGGAGCGAGCGCAAACCGGCCAGATGGGAGACGGCAAAATCTTCGTGACTACTTTGGATGAAGTCATCCGAATTCGAACGGGTGAAACGGGCCAAGCGGCGGTCTAAGCATGGAAGGATCTCGATCAAATCGGATATTCTGTCACTCGGTTCAAGACCCAAACACTTGAACGGGTTTGAGCTAACGAGACATTCATTCGACAAACGAAATTCAAATATGACCGCCGGAATTCGGGAAAACGTGCTTGCTGCTCGCTCACGTTGGAACGAGGGACGGAACGCATTACGTCAAAAACATGATCAAGGCGAATCGGGCTTTGGGATTGTTCGACAGATGTCGGATTTGCTGGATGAAGTACTGTTGGATTTGTATCAGGCGGCGATCAATGACATCTCGACAGATCTTGTGACCCGTGTTGCTGTGGTGCTGCACGGGGGTAACGGTCGCCAGGAAGTCGCGCCTTTTTCTGACGTGGACATGATGGTCCTGTACCAGGGAAGCTTCACCGAAGACGTTGCGGAATTTTCGCGGCGGATCAGCCAGGACATCACCGACACCGCAATTCAACTCGGATTCAGTTTGCGCACGCCACGCGACGCCTGCAGCATGTCTCTGAAAGATGCCGAGATCTTCACGTCGTTGACAGAATCACGTTATCTGGCGGGCAATCAACAACTGTTTGAGAATTTCCTCAGTCGCTTCAAAAGAATTGCGACTCGACATGCCGCCAAAGTGACTCGCGGGATCATCGCTGCCCGGGACAAGGAACGTCTGAGGTACGGCGAAACGGTGTACATGCTGCGTCCCAATGTGAAAAAGTCTCGAGGCGGTCTTCGCGACATTCATTTGATTCGCTGGTTAGGCTTTGTTCGCTGTGGCGTCACCGATATCGACAAGATCTGTGACAAATCTCAGCTCACTGCAGCCGATCAAAAGCAGCTGAAAACGTCTTGCGAGTTTCTGATGCGATTGCGCAACGAGCTGCACTTTAACGCAGGCCATGCACACGACGGGTTGGGGCGAAACGAGCAAGTCAGGGTTGCCGAAAAATTTGGCTATGAAGAAAGTGAAGCGGTACTCGCCGTTGAATCGTTGATGCGGGACTATTTCCGATTCACAAGTCGAATTCGTTATATTTGCGATCATTTCGCGTCGATTTGTGATGATCGACAAACACTTTCTTCAAGTCTTCTTTCGCCCTTAGTAACTCGTCAGATTGACGACCATTTTACAATGGGGCCCTCAACCATTGGCGTCGCCTCCGCCGCGCTGGATGATGTCAAAGGAGATTTGCAGGAAGTTCTCCGACTGATGCAACTTTGCAGTCTGCACGGAAAATCAATTGATCACGACACATGGCTGGCAATTCGGCAAACGATGTTGGAAACTCGCGACATCAAAGTGACCCGTCAATCGGCCAGACGGTTTATGGCCTTATTGTCAAACACAACTCGGCTGGCAGACTTGCTCCGTCGACTTCACGAAATGCAGGTGCTGCAAAAGATTATTCCCGCATTCAAGCACGCCAGAGGACTGTTGCAGTTCAATGAATACCACGTTTTCACCGTCGATGAACATTCGCTTCAAGCGGTCTGGCAGGCGACTAAGCTGGAAAATGAGAATTCTGTGGTCGGCAAAACCTATCGTTCGTTGCGACGCAAGAACACTTTGCATCTGGCTTTGTTGCTTCACGATTTGGGGAAAGGGTTTACCGAAGATCACAGCGAAGTCGGACGACGAATCGCCCAGGAAACAGGCCGCCGGTTTGAACTTGCGGCTGATGAAACTGAAGAAATCATGTTTCTCGTGCACAACCACCTCGTGATGTCTCACCTGGCGTTTCACAGGGATATCAATGACGAATCGATGGTTGCGGAATTTGCCTCCAATGTTGGCACGGTCGAACTATTGTCGATGTTGTACGTGTTGACCTGCGCGGATATTGCCGCAGTTGGCCCGGGTGTCTTGAATGACTGGAAACTGGGGCTCCTCACGACTTTATATTTGAACGCCAAAAAAATCCTGACCGGAACCAGCGAAGCGAGTGGCCCGGATCGAAGGTATCTGAAAGTCTACGACGTAATCGCCAGTTATGGTAAAGACCTCGATGCCCAGAGTTGGATTCGCGATGCGGCTTCGAATTTGCCGAACAACTACTGTGATATTCACGATCCAGAAGCGATTGCCCATCAATTGTTGGTACTCAGAGATACGCTGTCGGAAGAAGTGCAATGCTGGGTCAGTCAGGTGGACGGCACGAACCTGATTGAGCTTTGTATCGGTAAACGTGAAAAGCGACGGTCGGGTGTGTTTTACAAAGTGGCCGGTCTGCTTCAAAGTCTCGGGTTGATGATCCGCAGCGCCGACATCAAACCGTTAGGGCACGGATTGATCTGGTATTGGTTTCAGTTTGAAGATAGTGATTTTGTCGAGCCGCCCCAAAGCCGTTTGGACGATATCAAGTTCCGGACCCGCGATTTGTTGCTTGGAATCGATGAAGGACCGCCGGCCGTCCGCACGACATGGGAAAAGAAAGAAAGTCGGGCTCTCCAGCTCTCGCGTCCGAAAATCCAGGTGAAAATCAATAACCAAACGGTAGATACGGCGACCATCGTCGACGTCTTCGCCTACAACAAAACGGGGCTATTGTATAAGATTGCGAAGAAGTTCTACCAATTGGGACTCGACGTGAACTATGCCCGGATTTCGACTTATGCCCACCAGGTGATTGATGTCTTTTATGTGACGGACGACCAGGGCAACAAAATTCGCAACAAGAATCAGGTTCAGATCATTAAGAAAGAAATCCTCAAAACGGTCACTGATTTTCTTGAGCCGAAGAAACCAACCGAAGAACAATTGTAGTCTGCTCAGTCTGAGCCGTTTTGTACCTGGTCATCCATGAATCAACCCACATTTGAATACAGCACCCCCAACGGTTTTCCTGAGCGCTCGAAGGTGACGAAGTATTTGTTTCAACTCACCATCTTGGCCGGTTTTCTGGCGCTCGTCATCCTTCCGCTTGCCTTATACGGTTGTCGGACTGAACGGGCGCGCTGGACGGCGGCCGAGGCGATGAATTTGTTCGCCCAAAATGAAACGGATGCTGCGTTTGCAAAACTGCGTCAAGCAGTGGATTCGTCAAGCAGTGATAACGGGTTGCGGATCATGTTAGCCGAAATGCTTGCGCTCAATGGTCAGGCAACCGAATGCCTTCGCTTGTGCGACGAGATTTTGGAATCGGAGCCTTCCTCTTTGGCGGCGATCCAAATCAAATCGGATTGCCAACAACAGTTGGAACGCCCGCTCGATGCTTTAGCGACCGCCAAATCGCTGCGCCCTTTTTTGACACCATCTCAAGCGAATAGTTCGACTCGGCGAAACAACCTCGCTTACTATCGCGCGTTGGCAAATACGGAGTTGGATGTTGCTCGCGAAGACATGCTGACCGTTTTGCGGGATCAATCGCAGAATATCTATTGGTCTTTCGATTTTAACTTATCGCTGGAAGCGCAAGCCATCATTTCAATCGCTCAACTTTCGAGAAAACTCGATCGACAAGCCGAAGGAGAGGAACTTCTAGACACTAAAATTATCGAGTTTGAGCGATTGGCGTATCTTTTTGATCAGGAGTTACTAGCGGTGATTAATGAGAATGTCAAAAAAAACGGATTGTTGTCAACGGAATTGGAGGATGAAGTCAAAAATCTACGGGTCGCTGTCCAGCAGAAACGTGGCGAGCTTGCCGTTTTTCTGGTTCTTCGAGCTTTGAGAGCACAGGAAACGGGCGACGAAGATCAGTGCGACAAAGATCGCTTGTGGGCGAAGCAGCTTGGATTTGATCCGGATGAACTGGCCAGGTTGTTGCCGACGGATGCTGTTTATCTGCAAGCTCTACAAGAGGCTTGGGTGTACCTAGACACCTACGGTTACGTCTTGTACCGAACGGGCGATTACGAGGAAGCGCTCACGCAACTTGATTTGGCGGTGCTTGCCGGAGAGTACCACTTGTTGAGTCTCGATAGTCCCTTGCGGAACAGTAGTACCGAGTCGCCCAAGTTTGAGTATTCGCGAACGCAAGCTGAAATCAAGAAGACGCTTGCCGCCACTTATTACCATCGGATGCTTGTGCATCGTGAGCTCAGCTTGGACGTCGAATCGGAAGAATCCACCTTGGATGGCGCGGTTGACTTGGAAGAAGCAGATGCGAACAGGATTCGATCCTTGGGGTTTGATCCTTCGTCGCTGCTATATTGACTTTGCAACAGGAGTTGGCGGCGCGCCTGGATGCGGTTTTGTGTGGGCGAATCCGGTGGACCGCGCCAACACCGAACTCAAAACAGGTTTTGAAATTGGCTTACGCTCCGCGAATCCCGGGTCCCTTCAAAAGCGCGTATCCCGCGATAACGGAGCAAGTCGCTAAGATGATCCAGCCTGTCGAATCAAGTCGGCTGGCAATATCGCCCGCATATTCAATGAAATCCATCATGGCTTTTGTTGGTTTGTCCATCGCTTTCTCCAGTTTTCGTTTGACCGATCAATGCACATCTATTAAACGTATGCCCCACAGAATGAGATGTCGGAAAACACCCTCAACGGCAGGTTCAAACTCGGCTTGACGTGTTGCTAAGTCCGATTAGTCGGGTTACGCGGGCCGTCGATGATTTGGAAGGGCAGCCGCTGGATTCGAAAACTCGCATGAAGTTTGCCCAAAAAGGCGAAATATTGCGGTCTCCGGTCGAATTCTCCGAAAACCATATTACGTCTTGCATGAGACCGTTTTTGGTTATAATTTGGGGCTCTCAAAACAAGGCGCTGTAGCTCAATTGGTTAGAGTACCGGACTGTCGATCCGGTGGTTGCGAGTTCGAGTCTCGTCAGCGTCGCTGCAAAAAAGCCCGGAAATCCTTGGTGTTAAGCGACTTTTCGGGCTTTTATTTTGCGCTGTGCCGCTCTGCCGAATCCCATCGATGATGGTCTGTTTTGGCCCCCAAGCGTGCCGGCTGCCAGCCTTGATTTGAACCAGCCTTGTTCGTTACTTGTCAACTGACTCGTATCGCGACTTATCCGACAAAGATTTGATTGCCTTGCTGACCTGATTTCGTCAAAGGATGCCAGTGGACGCCGATAACGTCTCATGTTCAACAACTTGTGAGTTTTGGGATCCTATGCCATCGGAGCCAAACGTTATTTAATTCGCATGGAACAAAAGGACCGACTGTGAGGTCATCTAATCCGCCGCAAATCGTTGCAGAAAAAGTAGAAATATTAAGCCGAAAAACTGACTTGCTTAATAAGCAAACGCAAGCAAATCTCGGGCTACTTGTTTGTAAAATGACGATTCCAGACTGGCCGAAACCAAACTGTCGCAATTAGCGGCGATCAATTGGCGAGCAAATCACACTGGCACTCCGTCCTACAGCAAGTCTATCTCAAGAGCATCAACCGACCGCTCGATGAGCAGCGGCGAACCATGCTCGACTTTGCCTGCCAGGAAATCATCATCCCGCCTGGTAAATACTCGGGCCAACGATACAACCCCAAACGAAAACCGGCGTCCAAACTCTGGTTCGACGCGGTCGATTCTGGGCTGTGGCAATTCACAATTACACCGGCCCCACGCAATCGGGCAAAACGCTCGACGCGTTTCTGATTCCGATCTTCTACTGCGTGTTCGAAAAAGAAGAAGACGCCATCGTCGGTCTGCCCACGATGGAGCTGTCGATGAAGAAATGGCGGAAAGACATTCTGCCCATCATTCAGCGGACTCGTTACGCCCGGTACCTGCGATCCAAGGGGCGTGGCTCACACGGCGGCGATTTCACCGAGATCACCGTCGGCAACGGCGTCACGCTGACGTTCATGTCATTCCATGGGGACGACAAGAAATGGGCTTCGGAAACGGCATCCAACCTGATCATCACCGACGCCGTGCCATTCTTTGTGGCCCAGGATCCGCTGACGGGAAAAGACTTTGAGCATCGTCGCCTCTGGGCTCGCAATTCGAGAGATCGTTCATCTTTTATTGCAGACGGTATCGGATTTGCAGTTTTAGTTCGATCTGTGTCGATCTGTGTCGATCTGTGTCGATCTGTGTCGATCTGCGTCCGTTTGATGTTCAAGTAGGGTGGTTGGGTGCGCGCACGGACTTCACAACCGTGCCGTTACGCACAATGTTCGTGTTGGGCCGCACATTTCCACTAAGCGCATTTGCAAATGGCTGAGGCAAATGTGCCTGAATTTTCCCAGTATCCGGCTGCGTGGGTCAACCATAGGTGAAAGCCCGACTCAAAGTAGCCTAACAGTTTACGACGAAAGCGATTTAATCTACCAACAAGCAGGAGAACACCATGAAGAGAGTTATATTCCCAGTGGTCATTGCCGTTATGCTCGTGGGCAACTTGGCGTATGCGGAAAAAATCTGGCATATCAAGGCCGTCGATTCAGACGGTCAGTTTATTGATATCAAGGCCTTGGACGAAAAAGGCAATATCTACGACGTGAAAGCCATTGAAGACGGCGACTTACATCTCATGGACGTCAAGGCCCTGGTGGGCGACGATAAGTGGCCCGTCAAGATGTTGTTGGGCGACGACCAGTTTGCCCCCGTCAAGGCCATTGCGCCTGACGGAACAATCCTGGACGTCAAGGCTTTGACTCATGACGGAAAACGCCTTGATGTGAAAGGCGTCAGCCACTCGGGCAACATCATCCACATCAAGGCCATTGGACCGAAACGCACATTTTATGGTGTGAAGGCAATCTCCACCGAGGGAAGATTGCACGATGTCAAAGGCGTTAAAATGTTCGATCAGTCGCGGGAGGACGTCCTCAACGGGGTCCCCTTTCAAGCGCACATCAAGGCGCTGCCGCCCGGTTATGCTGAGGGTCTCGACATCTGGCACGTGAAAGCCATTCATTCCACTGGCAAAATGTTGAACTTGAAGGCGCTGGATAGTGAGGGTAACTTCTTTGACGTGAAGGCGTTGGCAGAGGCGGGCAACCAACATTTGTTAGACATCAAGGCATTTGTCGGTGATGACATCCTGCCTGTGAAGGTATTGCTGAGCGAGGACAAACTCGCCCCAGTTAAAGCTATCGGCAAAGACGGGACCATTTACGACATCAAGGCTCTTTTGCCCGATAAGAAGATTCTCGACGTAAAGGGTGTTGAGCGCGTCGGCAACATCATCCAGATCAAAGCGATTGCGCCCGACGGGGACTACTATGGGGTGAAAGCTATTTCGCGCACCGGCCAACTTTACGACGTCAAAGGCGTCAAAATGTCCATAGAAAAAAAGGAAGGCGTCGTTTACGGCGTGGCCATCGAGGCGCATATCAAGGCATTACCCCAAGTAGCAGGTGCGAACTAATTTTAAAGCGATCAGGGGGAGAATCTCAGGTTCTCAACCTGATTCTGCAAGCCGCAGTTTCGTCTGACCCACGCTCTCGCACTGCGTGGCTTGAATACGCCCTCAGCCGCCCAGCCCTGACCATCGCTTTTTTATATTCCAGGTAACTCAAACGGTTTGTTGCGTAGATCAGGCCATCGACTTGATGTTTCCATGAAACTGAAACTTCGTCGACAACCACGATGTTGTTTTCGGCGCCATCGGGGGTGAGTTGCACACCGCTCAACCCAACCACTCGCCGTCTGCACGAAACATACGTCATGCTCCGATTCTCCGATTCGCGACATAAAAAAGGACATAAAAAAGAGCTGCGTCCCCTTTTTGCTACCGACCCGTCGCTAATCGTTGCCGGGAATAGTTCAGACTCCGACTAAGTCCGCAAGGTATCACAACGCGGCACGAAAACCAAAACCGATAACGGTTATCACTCATCAAAGAAAAAGGCGGCACGGAATGAACCGCACCGCCTAAGTTGTTCGTCAGAAAGAAATTTCTATTTACGCCGTCGAAGGTTCGCCGGCAATGTCACGAGCAAAATCGCCAGAAATGAACTTGGTTCGGAAACGGCGGTTGCCGAAAATGAAACGTTGTTCGCCAAATCCGTTGTGTATCCGATAAACCCATTGCTATTCTCAATTCTGCCATCGGACCGTTTGACAGTGCGCTATCGATCGGTGGTCCCGGTTCGCGAGCTGTGACTGCGTTGTTCGTGCAACGCCTCTTTGAGGTCTCGAACCTGAGTTTCCAGTCGCTGCATTTCTGCGTCTGAGCAACAGGCGTGGCCGGCTGAACGACAAGTTTGCTTAACGGGCTGCAGAGCAGGATGGGATATTGTTTGAAACGGAGGCGGCGTTTGGGCAAGCGGAGTGGTCGACTTGATCGCAGCAGGAAGTGGGATCCCCGGTCGAACGACCGTAATGGCCGGAGAGGTGGCCGTTGCGTTTTTCGGTGTCGGATACCGCCCATGAAACGCGGAGGCGTGTGACATGTGCGTTTCGATCAACTCGAGTTTTGCGTTGAGAGCAGCGTTCTCCTCACGGACTTCGCTGATTTGCTCCATCAACTCAAGATGACTTGCCATCGCTTCCAGTTGAGCCTGCAATCGTTCGTTTTCGATTCGCAGTGCGATCATCTTATGCATCTGGACGTTGTGACCGGCTGCCTTTTTGTTGCTGTCTTCGACGTGAGTAGCAAGGCGCACGAGTGTGCCGACGTTCGACTCTTTCTGTTGGCCACAACAAACGACAGTGGAACACTTGCCTTCACAACGGGCGCCAGGGCAGTTTCCATCGCAGCAACCAGCTGTACAAGCCTGATCGCACGTCGCGCCTTCGCACGTCGCGCCTTCGCACGTCGCGCCTTCGCACATCGCCCCGGAATCGGCGGGCGAATCGCATCGCGAGATCCCTACATTTTTGAACAAGCGAGCGACATACGGGATGTTGGACATGAAGGGTACGCCGGTCCCACATGATAACTGTACAGAAATCTGTTTTCGGTCAGACGTTGACGGACGGCAACTATTCGATTTGGACTTCGCCGATTCATCTTCGACCGGAAAATCAATGCCCGCCAATTCAAACTTTCGGGACTGGCAATTCGGGCATTGCCGGGTTCCATTTTCGCAGGATTTCGAAGATTCCTGAGCCGTCACGCAATTCGTCGACAAGGGGAACAGGCAGGCAGCAGCAACAATAAAGAGAGTCAACATTCGCATCATCAGGCGCTCCATCGTTAAATGAGAATAGGCGGTTAATTGGCACCTTTCTCGGTGCGAGGAAGTTAATAAAGCAGCCTGCCGTCGAGGGCAAGGTCGATTCTTTGCCGAGATGCTTTATCAAGCGAATTCACGCATCAAATATCACTGCTAATCTGACCCGTAAACCGATTTCAGCTCGAAAAGGATTCTTGAGAATTCGCCAGTATTCTGCGGAATCGGGAATCGCGGATCGACTGTTTTGTCGTAATCGGGCTTTTCATCGAATCATCGACCTGGGCCCGGCTCGTTGGCCGGATCGAACGGCAATTCCTTGAGCTGCTTGATGAACTCCAGGGGATCAAACGGCAGTTTCGTTAAGCCTGCTGGCGGCTTTGACAGCCGACCACCGCTCTAGAAGTGGCCGCAATGTGTGTGTTCCGAGAGGTTCATGATCTGGCGAGGGCCAGCCACAAGCACTGCATCGGAATTTCGGCTGACGATGTCGATCAGCTCAAGGTCGATGCAGGGTAATTGGTAAACCATCTGACCCGGCGTGGACAGCGAGAGTACCTTGGTGCGCTTTTCTTGCTTCTTGATGATGTGTCCGTTGGAAAGGTCACGGACGAACGAGTAGCCTTCAGCTTTAATCAACGGACCTTCACAAACAATCGTGCGGCCAATGAAAAACCTGTCCCCGTCACCTTCGTACAGATGCCGGTGGGATACGAGCAGCATGTCGCCACTTTCAAACATCATAATAGATTTCCTTGGTCTGAACGTATTGAAAACTGATTGGGAGTTGATCCCGTCCTGATCGCCCTGCAAACGTAGCTCATGATTTGGCGAGAAAGTTACAGTTGGGTAGGTTTTTCCGATAATCTCGACAGGAAGTACTCGCTCAAGGAGGAATCGCCGGGAAACGTATCGAAAACGGGTTTTCATTCGTTTACGATTTCATGGCTCCCACGAATCGGTTCGCGTCTGTTCCCAAGTACCAAGCAATTTGTGGTAGCCAAAACAAATAGGTTCAGCGCGCCAGGTTAATTTGTCGCCTTGTTGCCCTGACTCAATTCCACTAGAAACAGAAGCCTAACCAAGATAAACGCAATACAGGTGGCTGACTGAATCGGCTGGAACAGTAACGCTCAATGACGCGGACATAGGTGGCTGGATGCGTGGTCTGGTTGCATAGCGTCCAGGGAGAAAGTAGCTGAATCATGGAACACAAAGAGTGCTATGGGACGATGTTTCCCGACGCAATACATTTCCGCAACAACGAACCCAACGTCGGTAAGGTGTTTACGTTTAAACTTGATAGTACGGGTGGCATGGGCGCGGCTCGGTCAGCCCGCATTTTCTCGGCTAACATCAAGGAGTGGGATGACTGCTTGAAATGCCCCGAGTTTGAGCACTGTTACAAACTCTGTATGGCGAAAATGAGCCTGCAGTCAGTCATCGTTTCCGAGTAGCCGTTAGAATAACGGGTTGCGGATGACCCATCCAAGCCGCGCGAGCTCGACCTGTCGAATTCGTTGATTGCTCGCGGCTCTTAGCTGTGGTGAACGTTACGCGTGGGTTCATGGCGAAACCAGTTCTGTGTTCTGATGCAAAACTTGACCAACATCAACATCACAGGAACTTCGATCAGGACGCCAACGACAGTTGCAAGAGCTGCCCCCGATGACAGACCATACAACATCGCCGAAGTTGCAATCGCCACTTCGAAATGATTTGATGCACCGATCATCGCGGTCGGAGCCGCGTTTTCGTAGCTTAGTCCCATTGTCTTGGATAATCCGTATCCTAACAGGAATATGAGTACTGTCTGAAGAAACAGTGGAATGGCGATCCACAAAATCGTAAATGGATTCTGAACAATGGTTTCGCCCTTGAATGAGAACAACAAAATCAAGGTAATCAGGAGTGCTGCGATCGTAACCGGTGTCAATACAGGCAGAAACTTTTTCTTGAACCATTGTTCGCCTCGGGCCGCAATCAGCCATCTGCGAGAAAGGTATCCGGCGATCAACGGCAGTGCCACGTAAACTCCTACCGAAAGCAGCAATGCTTGCCATGGAACCGGCAGCTTGCCAACACCAAGCAAGAAACCACCTAATAATCCATACAGTACCAGCATGGTAAGTGAATTGATGGCGACCATGACAAGTGTATGACCGTCGTTGCCCTTGGCCAGAAAACTCCACACCAGCACCATTGCAGTACATGGTGCAATGCCCAACAAAATACATCCGGCCAGATAACTTCGCCAAAGTGGCACTTGAAGTGTTTTCAAGCCATCGACCATCACAACCTGCCCAACGCCGTAGGTATCACCAACAGCCAGATCCGCTCCCAGCGGAAGTTTCACGTAGTCAACCGCGTCCGGGCCGATGAAACCAAGAAACAAGGTGCCAAGAAAAAAGCTGGCGATGGCATACATGGTGAAAGGCTTAATTGCCCAGTTAATAAACAGCGTTAGCCCGACCGGACGAACAGCCTTTCCTGCTTTGAGTACTTCCCGAAAGTCGATCTTGACCATAATGGGATACATCATGAAGAACAGGCAAAGTGCGATTGGAATAGAAATGACCGGAGCTTCGTTGACATAGATCGCCATTCCATCGAGCGTTTTGGCGAAACCCGGCGCGAGTTTTCCTAGAGCAATTCCCGCAAAAATGCAGAGCGCTACCCAAACGGTCAAGTAGCGTTCAAAGAATCCCATGCCCCGATCTTCCGAGGCAAGACTTGTTTCTTCAGTATCCATACCCGATCCTATTTGATAACGCACAAAAATTGAATAACGACGAACACTACCTAAAGCGACCTCTGTTGTCTACGACGAAGAGCAAGACGGCTGCATCTCAAGTCATCATGCGAAACTTCACGACATGCTGTGAACTGATTTTGAAAAAGCTCTACCTAAGCGAGGTCAGAACCGCACGTTGAATACGGGTTGCATGACGAGTGCGAAAACGATTGAGACGACCAGGAACGTTAGCCACCACGGGACTCGCCAGCCCAACACCGGCGTGGCGCGACGCGGGTAGTGGATTTCGATCGCGGAGACCGGTGAGGACTTGTCAAAAGCTGACTCACCTGGATGCAACAGTCGATCGAAAATGCTCGGGCCCGCTCGACGCCTACTCACCTTTTCCAGCTTTGATGAACCCTCGGCGACAACAACCTCCTTTTCAATGTCTGTCGAACCTAACTGCCATCTCAAATTGGACGCTCCAGTGGATTTTGGCTTGATCCGCCAGTAGACCGTGTGCGCTGATTCGTCGCGGAGCGCTTCTGTCTCGATTGCGATCTGATCGTTTGTCTCCAGCTTTGCATTTTGATGAGAAATCCATGCCTCTTCCGTCAACTGCAATTCTACGACAGATGCTTCACCAACCTTGAGCGGTCGATGCTCGTATCGCAACGCCAATTGCGTCAGCAAAAACAACAGCGGGATTAGCATGACGAGTACCGGAGAGAGCGAGTACCACAGACGCGCGGCGGCCAGCCGCAGGATGTGGAACAGGCTGTCAAACATCCCGCGTAGATCGTCTTTGAAAAGCTTGATCGCCAAAAAATGGCCGCGACTCCGATCAACCACGGCACGCAGTGCTTTCTGATTCGACGTGTAACGAAAAACCAGCGTCATCAGCATTCCGGTGGCCGCCGACACGATGAGCAACGCCATCAAGGGCCAGTGCGATACGGGGTACAGTGCCCATTCGCTGATCGTCGTCAATGTCGAGTTGATAAAGTTCATAAATCTGATCGTGCGGATTTGCAGGCGAACCTTGGGTTTTGATGCGATACAAAAGGGGTGTTGTCCTCGATGGACTGCCCGTACGCCAGCCCCCCGTGTTCTCTTCCAACCCGCTTTCTCTTCCGGCGCGCGCCGTCAGAAGGGTTTATTCTAAATAGCCGAGCCCCCGTAGTTGCCGTTCGGCTTGCTCTTGATCCGATAACTCTTGGTCTCCTGATATGGACTGCTCGAGCACATGTTGAATAAATTCGTCGGTGGACGAATATCCGGCCTCTTGCGCCGCCGTTTCTAATCGATCGTACAGGTCCTTCGTGATTTTGATTTTTCGTTGGTTGAACATAGCGTTTTGTAGCAGGCCTTTGTATTTTTTAACGAGATTCAGGGGTAGCAGACAGCAATATGGGTCTTTAACCGTTTCCGAACAGTGGCTTACCTGTCATTTGGCTCGACGGGGCCAGTCCGAACTCTTGCAAGATCGTTGGCGCGATATCGGAAATGGAAGGATCGTTGGACGTGACTTTCCGGCTCGAAACGAGCATGCCTGGAACAACGTCGGGCGCGGTCAGATGCGTGCCGCTCCAGCGGTCCATGTTATCCTGGATCAGTTCCCTCGGCATTTGCCCCAAAACAGTGGCCCAGCTCGCGCGGTATCCGTCCGCATAGCCGACGATCAGGTCAGGAGCAATCATTGGATCGGCGCCGGAGAACCGGTCCGACACGACGGCAACTGACTCGATCACTTGAGCGCCGTTCACGTCGCGGAATTCCATTAACTTGTCACAAATTTCTCCAAGCATGCTCTGTTTTGCATTCTTCGAAATGGTGCCGTGCCGTTCGCGACCCTCAAGATTAAGATAAAGCCCGTTGAGTCCCATCCCGTACGCCCGAGTAGCCGACCAATCAGTATTGGCGAACAGCATCCCTTGACCCTGAATTGCGGGATTGATCAACTTGATAAACCCGTTTTCCGCAAGCCACGAATTCAAGTTAAAGCCGCGGCGGAAACTCGTGAAACCATGATCGGACATTACGATCAGGGTGTCTTGCGAGTCCAGCGCCGCCATCGCCTCGCCAACTTGCTGATCGATACCCAGATATACGTTCTCGACTACGCTTTGATAGCGTTCGACTTCTTCCGGAACACGACCGGGATGCTGCGTGTCGCGATCGCGCCAGAACATGTGTTGGACGAGATCGGTGGCGCCAAAATAGAAGAACATGCAGCCGCGATCGAATTCTTCCAGAGCGCCCCGAAACTGGCGGGTACGTTCGTCAACGACGAGATCCGACTGTTCCAGAAACTGGTCTTCGGATAGCGCTCCATTCGAAAGCGCTTTGGTATCTTCGGGAATTCCGGTTGTGTAGAATTGGCCGTGACGCTGTGCCATTTGCTGAGCGAACTTGGTGGGGGTGCTGATCTGGTTGACGGGTTCGAGCGGGTCGATGTTGATTGGGCTAACGTACAACTCGAGCTTTGGATGGACCGACTTTAACAAAAAGCGTGCGATGCCGTGAATCGAAGTGGGTGCTCCAATCGCTCCCAATGCCGTACCGCCGGGAATCTCTGAGCGAAATCTGATCGGCACCCAATCGCTCCATTCTCCTTCGTTAAGCAGGATGACTTGCCCCGAAACCGCAATCTTGGCAATCGGCGCTCTGGGATCGCGGACCACCTCAATTTCCGCTTCCAACGGAACCGGCGTGCTGTCTTTTCGGAGAAAGTCAGGGGGGCCGAGAAGTTTTGAGCGACCACGATGAGCGTGCATCATGAGCCGCGCAAAGCGGCCGCCATCGACGGTTCGCCCTTGCCGCGGCACATCGGGAGAAAAAAGTGTGAACTCGCCATAACTGCCAAGCAGGTCTGGGGTACCCATCCCGCTGATACAGCGAAATTTTCCCCGCCCACCCGGATCGGCTGGCGGAAAATTCGAGGGCAGGTAATAAATGCTGGTGTCGATTCCAGCGCGTATCAAGTCGTCCCAAAAAGCGGGCCCCCGCCGAAGGAGAAGCGTTTCGCCGCCGGTTAAGGGTAGCTGCCAATCGCCCCACGAGAGCGCTTGTTGATGTTCGGGTGTCGTCGCTTGCGCGGTCGAGAAATAGGGCCGCACGACCGCGTTCGGATTGGGAGGATTCACGTCGCGATGGATGAAATCATAGATTTGATGAACGCTGGCATCTGCTCCGCTAATAATATCGGAGAACGCGACGGGCGTATGCGGTGGCGTGCTGGTGCGCAAACGGGCGAACGATCCACTTTGCGCGAGTTTGGCAAGATTGGGCGTACGTTTTGAATCGATCATTGACTTCAAGATGACAGGGTCGATGCCATCAAAGGCCAGAATAAGCACTCGGTGCGAGTCACCGTTTGCTCTGGTTCCCGACTGACTGCAAGATGTAGCGAGCGCCGCGCCGGAGACGGCGGCCATGGTTTTCAGGAAGTCGCGACGACGCATTGCGTTAGGCTCGAAAAAAACTACGGTTGGTAAATTGGAGTCACGCGGAATTACGCCAAAAGCGACTTGCCATCCATGTAGGCTGGCGTCTGAACGCCCAACAAATCCAACGCGGTCGGTGCCAAATCGATAATCCTGGCTGCCTCACGAAGCGCCAGATTACTGAACAACACACCCGGCACAAGCCGTGGGTGGATGCAATGATCGCCGCTCCACGCTTTCATATTGTCGCTGAACACATGCGCGGAGCATTTGCCCACCGCGGCATCCCACGAGACGCGATATCCTGCATTATACCCAACAATTACGTCCGGCGCAGAGTTGACATAAGGCCCGAAATACACGCTGCCGCTCGAGACCGCTTCTTCGATGGCTGTCTTGTTTTCATCTTTGTCGCGCAATCCCGTTAATTTGTTACAAATCTCCTGGACGAGCTGCTGTTTTTCCTGGCCATCCACAACGATACCCTGTGACTCGCGATCTTTCTGGTTGATGAAGATACCAGCGAGCCCAATCGCGTACGCTCGAGTCTGCGCCCAATCGACATCGGCCAGGTAGATAGCGTCCGACGAATTCGCTCCGTCCTTCAATTTCAAATAACCGTTATCGCGCAGCCAGGCGTTCAGGTCGATTCCACGGCGAAACGACTTGAAACCGTGATCTGACATGACGAACAACGCATCATTGGGATCGACCTCCTCGATAGTGCGACCAACGAGTTCGTCCATTTTCTTGTACATTTCACGAATCGTATCGCGGTATTCGTCGCGATCTTTTACACGATCGGGCTTCCCATCGGCGCCCGTTGAAGACAGCGCCGGGTGTCCATCTTCATGAAAGCGCCAGAACATGTGCTGAATCCGATCGGGTCCGTCGAACACGCAAGTGACCATTCCTCTCCGCACACGGCTCAACGAATCGAAGAACATTTTCTCACGCTCGGCATGGATGTCATAAGCCTGCTGGAGAAATTCCGCTTCGTTAGTGGCGCCCTCCGACAGCGACCATGTATCCTCGGCTAGGCCCAGCGTCGAATATGTTCCCAATAGCTTCGCAAGATAAATTGAGAACACTTTGGGGTGGGAGATCGGCATCACCGGCTTGTCGGGATCGATGTTGATCGGCGTGCAATACATGGAAAACGGCGCGGAAAACTGTTTGAGCATGAATCGACACACGCCGCGAACTTTCATTCCGGTCACCAGGGGAAAGGGAACGCTAACCCAGTCCGTGTATTGATTGGGCCGGAGCATGATTTTCTCGCCACCAATGTGCAAGACGGCGGAGTCGCCAGCTCCAGGCACAACTTTGAAAGCGAGCTTGGTTTCCACGGCGTCGGTTCGCATGGGGTTTACGGGTCCCGGAAGGACTCCCGTTACGCCGCGGCCGTTGCGTTTGACGATCACGCGCTGGCCGCCTCCATCACCCGTGTCGCTGCCCCCCGTGCTGGAATCGCCGCCCTCCTGTAATTCGCTAAAATAGCAGAACGTGCCTTGCGTTCCGCGCAAATCGGGAACGCACATCGCCGACAACTGGACTCCGCGAAATCGGTCCGGTGGAAACGTAATTGGCACCCGCAATACCGAGCTAAAAATACCCGACGCACCGAGGACATTCCAAAATGGCTTGCTTTTCCGCAGGCCGGTGATCGGAGTCGATGAGAGCGGAATCAGATATCGACCCAGCTTTAGCGTACGTCGCGGCTTGCCGATTTTCACCGATGACATCATCGGACCGTAGTTAGCCTTGTTGCGCGAAATAAAGTCGAAGATATTATGTTTCCCGGGGTTGGTTCCCGTGCTGAAGGATGACCAGGCAACGGGCGAGAGTGGCGGCCAAGTCGTGGCGAGTCGGCGGTAGCTGCCGTCCGCTTTGAGTTTGGCAAGGTTGGGTAGCGATCCCTCCTCGATTAGTTCTTCAACCAAACTGGGTTCGAGCCCGTCCAGGCCCAAGATAACAACGCGGCGCACTTTGGCTTTGGCGAGCGCTTTGCGATTCCGCCAGGCGCGCCAGATCCACCGAATCGGCCAGCTGACTACCGCGAGCATCGCCGAGAACAGCGCGGCGAGCACGGCAAGGAAGGAACCCGCTAGCGCAATACCGGCCCCGGGGCCGATATAGGCGATGGGGCTCGCATCGGCGACGCGGCTCATGTAGGCGTCGCGGATCGCGTCCGAACCGTCAGCTTCTGGTGTGGCGCATCGGAAAACGACGAAAAGCGAGATTACAACTAGCGCGAGGAGGAACTGGCGAGCCGCGATTCTGAGATTCGTCATTGCCTTTGGCTGACCGGTCTTGGAATTGACGTTGTTCATTGATAAGGAGTCCTCGGGAGGACCATGTTGACGATGTTTGATTTTTTTCGGCGAGTCAGGGCGGAGTCCAACCGCCACACCCCCGTCTTTCTCACCCTAACAACGAAAGCAGGCCTCTGCAATCGCAACGTTGCTTCGCGATGGCAGAACGGCCAGAGAATTCAATTGCCAACTCGCTGACGATACAAGGATGGGTTAACGACGGCGGACATGGCGCCGACGTCGAGCGACGCTTCAAGAAAATCGTTAATCCGGCTCGCTTGACGTGCGGGCTCGCTCACAACTTCGCGGTGCGGGACGTTCAAGACGCTGAAGTTCTGTTGCTCGGCCAACCACTCATCGACCTGTTTCTGTTGCCCTTCAAAAATCTCGCAGAGCTTATCTTCGGAAACTGTAGCACCCGTTTCCCCCCTGCGCTGCAGCATCTTGCGTTGCGAGGCGAGCACTTCACCCAAGTCGCGACGCATGAAGATGACGCGATAGTTGTGGGTCGCAGGCAGATCATACAGCAACAGGTAGATTACTTTGACGACCTTTCCTTGCGCGTCCTTCAGCCAGGAAGCATCGTGTTTGGTGCGTTTGATAGGCTCGAATTCAAAATAGCCCTGCAAGTTATCCTCGTCTGACTTCCGAATATTGTCCGTCAGCGGAGGGATGCCACCCGCCTCGAGCATCTGCATCATCATCGAAGTCCCAGAACGAGGTAAACCGGATACGATTATAAGTTCGTCGTTATTCATTTTCGGATACTTTAAAGCTCGTAATGCTAATTCTCAAACGCCAAACCAGTCAAACATAATCATCCTTCTATTCTACACTGAATTGACTGCGAACGGCTCGACCAACTCTTCGATGAAAACGAGCGGCAAAACGGGAACTGGAGCAGGTCAAGTTCAAATTCAGAGCGGAATGACAAAGCATGTTCGCGACCCACAAGCAAACGCAATCGGATCCTGACATTGAGTAAATCTCCGGGGCCTGAGATTAACCAACCAGGAACCGAGGTGCCTCCGCGGTAAGCCGCTGCTACCATCAGCTTTACGAGGCAAAGCAATCTCTATTTCTTTTGGCCGTTTCGTCAGCGTTTCGAGCTCTTTTTGGGCTCATTACGGCATGTTACAATAGTTAATATTTAATGATTTTCAAAAGAACATCCTGCCTTGAGTCGACCATCGTGAGTGACCCCGTCTTCTACCATAAACAAACGTCAGCGCTCACCGCGTTGTTGCTGCTGTCCGTAGTGATCGCCAGCGGTTGTCGCGAACGATCGACGACATCCCGTTTGGACCAAAGCCAGCAGCTCGACGAGGCTACAGGCAAGGAATTTCAAACCGGCCCGCTGCGTTTCGCCGATGTGGCTGAGTCTTCGGGACTGAACTTTGTGCATCGTTCGGGGGCTCGGGGGAATTTCGCGTATCCTGAAATTCTAGGTAGCGGTGTTTGTCTCGCGGATTTCGATGGAGACGGCAACCTGGATATCTATCTACCGCAGGGCGGAGTGATTCCGGGCGACGAGGGTGAGCCGGGAAGAAATGTGCTTTTTCTAAACGATGGATCCGGAAAATTTCGCGATGTGTCTGCGGAATCCGGTGCCGATCATTCGGGATATGGGTTTGGCGCGTTTGCCGCCGACTACGATCAAGACGGCGACCGCGATCTTCTGCTTACCAACATTGACTCGTTGACCCTCTTGCGCAACCGCGGCGATGCGACGTTTGAGGATGTTACGTCTTCGAGCGGACTGCCGGCTCGAACGGGCCTGTGGCTGAACGCCGCAGTCGCGGATTTGAATCAAGATGGATACTTGGACATTTATGCGGCCAACTACACCGAATGGCGGCCCGGCATTGAGCTCCCCTGCAGCGGCTCCGGTGGCGGACGCGACTACTGCCATCCGAATACGCTTGATGGCGCTGCCGATTTGCTTTTGTTTGGTACAGCCGATGGGAAATTCGAAGACGTAACCGATTCCAGTGGAATCGGCACGGCGGCGACTCGGTCGATGGGTGTGGTCGCGTTCCACGCAGACCAGGATGGAGACCTTGATTTGTATGTCGCCAACGACAGTGAAGCTAATTTGCTTTGGATCAACCAAGGAGACGGCACGTTTAAGGATCAAGCATTGATTCGCGGAGTTGCGGTGAATGAAGCCGGATCGGCCGAGGCAAGTATGGGTGTCGCCTGCGCGGACATCGACGCTGACGGGGACGATGACCTTATCATGACCCACCTCGAACGCGAAACGCACACGGTCTACCGTAACGACAAGGGAAATTTTTCGGACTTCACGGCAGCGTCCGCTGTCGCCTCCTGGTCGCGCCCCGATACGGGCTTTGGTGTCGGTTTGCTTGACCTCAACCATGACCCGTATCCAGACCTGTTTGTGGCCAATGGCGGTGTGTCGCGGCCAGCCAGGCCACGTAACCCGGATCGACCCTATGCCCAGCCCGATCGGCTTGCGACTGGATCACCCGGAGGACGCTTTTCCAGATCGGAAATAATTGGCGAGGACGCCAAGAAAGGGCCCGGCGGAATCGCAGACACGTCTCGCGGCGCCGCGTTCGGCGACGTCGACGGTGACGGGCTCGTCGATATTGTCGTTGCCACCATGGATGGCCCGGTGCGTCTTTATCGTAACGAAACAAAAACCAACGGGCAGTGGATTGCGATTCTTCCGGTCGCAGCCAGCGGCGATGCGGCGATACTGAATTCCGTCGTTCGCGTGGTGGGCGTGGCCGGGACTGGGCCAGTCTCGGTTCGACCGCATTCCAGCTACTTGGGCTCCAGCGAGGATCTCGCACGGTTTGGTGTTGGAAGCCGCGACAAGCCAATCGATGTGATCGTCACCTGGCCCGATGGGAAACACGAACGTTTCTCAAATTTAACGCTAGGCCGCATCCATTCCGTCGTGTGCGGCACGGGCGCTCCCGTTTCAAACATCGCTGCGGTGATGGAGAGCGAACAGGTCGATCAACAACTCGCCTCATCCGGAGTGCGGACACCGAAAGAGGAGAAACCGACCAAAGGCGAACCAGTTAAACTGACGGGAGAACTTGGCGATTTTCCTGCTCTTCGTTTTGAACCAGACGGCCCGCGCGGCCGCCGCGTGATCCTGGATATTGCGGCTTTGACTTCATGGTGCGAAGCAGCGGGACTACCGGCCCCACCCGAAATCCAGGCGCTTGACCCCCCCACGTGGGAGCTTGTTCATGCTGCAATCGAGGCTGCGGGTCGAAATCCCACTCCCAAAACGCTTGGGCAGTTGGCGATGTTATATCACGGGTATTCTGCATTGGAATCAGCGGTCGTGTTGTACCGGCAGGTTTTGAATATGGGGCCAAGACTTGCCCGCGTATGGCATTTGCTGGGTCATGCTTCGTACGATTTGGGAAACATGCCCGAGGCGATCCACGCCCTGCAGCGGGCGGTTGAACTCGCGCCGAAGCAACCGGCAGGCTTTGCCCGACTGGCCGAAGCTCAAATGGCCATTAGCGACGTCGACGCAGCCTACTTAACGTGGAAGCGTTATTTGTTGCTTCGCCCGCAGGATCCGCTAGGCAAGATCGGGCTTGCGCGGGCCGTTGAGGAGCTTGGCGATCATGAGCAAGCTCTTGAGCTCGCGAAGTCGGCATTGGAACAAGATCCCAAGGCTAAGCCTGCCCTCGTTCTGGCAGCGCGGGTCTCGGCACGCTTGGGCGACACAACTGCTGCAAAAGAGTTTAGCGATCGTAGCGCCACACTAACCGAGGACGATGCACCAGTGCTGCAGGATGACGTTGATCTGGCTATGCGAGCCCGCGCGCGCACCGTGGCCTACCTTCGCGCAGTCACCAGCGCATTGAAGGAGAACAAAGAATTCGAAAGAGCCTACGAAACCGCCAAAATGCTGGCCGACCGACGGCCTGACGAAGCACAAAACTGGAAAATGCTGGCCTGGTTGGCAACCCGTATGAACCGCCCAGAAGCAGTGGAACATATGCAGGTGGCGCTGGAACTCGAGCCAAGTTTCGCTGCGGGCTGGGAAATCGTAGCTCTAAGCAAAGAAGCCGCAGGAAAACACGAGGAGGCATTACAAGCAGCCGAACGTGCAATCAGCCTCAATGAATCGCTTAGTCGGGCGCAATTGACGCGAGGCATGGCCTTGGCAGGATTGCAGCGTTTTGAAGAAGCGT
This sequence comes from Planctomycetaceae bacterium, assembly GCA_024638965.1. Lineage (GTDB taxonomy): Bacteria > Planctomycetota > Planctomycetia > Pirellulales > Pirellulaceae > Mariniblastus. Next base: position 1,228 of record JAHEJI010000013.1, on the reverse strand, counting down.
TAGAAACGCTCGAACGTGTCCTTGCCGAGCACCCTCAAGATGAAAACGGCCTCGCGGCCATGGCCCTGTGCCTCCTGGAAACGGGCCAAACTGAAAAAGCCCGGGCCGTCTTGAATCGTCTGTTGGAAGTGAACCCGAATCACGCTTGGGGAAAAAAGACACTCGCCGAGTTATGATGTCGAAAAGCAGGAATATTTCTAACGATGAATCGGTTTTCAACCCGCCAAAAATACTGCGCATCGCAAGGCCAACGCAATTCTAAAGTTAGTTTGCATTTTTGTCATCCTAAGCCCAACATTCCGCTGGACAACCTAACAGATGAACACAAATTATGTGGATGGAGTCGTGGTGTATCAAGTCATCCTGAGGGAGCTCTAGCGACCGAAGGATCTCACGTAGATCGACGAGAGATCCTTCACCTCGCTCCACTCGGTTCAGGATGACTCGTTCGCCTTTTAACGACTAGGATGGTAGTTCATTGGAAGCTGAGGTACGAGGCAAAGGATCTCACGTTGTTTTTTGGAGATTCCACAGTCGCAAGCTCCTTCAGAATCACATAATTTCTGAATACTCTAGCTATAGCTAGTGCATCGACCACGCTAAGAATTGGGGTTGACGTTCATACCAATGCCGAACAAAAAGGCGTCGCCTGGCAGTTTCAAATCGGTGAAGCCAGAACAAAACTATGCCATGTCTACCCCAAAATCAAGACTGGATGATGCACTAGGATTTATCTAGAAACTGCCGACGACTCAACCGTGTAAGACACTCCATGACGGCCATCGCCAAGACTCTCCAGAATATCACATCTTGTCAGGCCAAAATCCTGGTCGTGAATCTGCAACTGCAATCCGACTCGTTCTTGAGCAGCCAGGGCCAAATTTTTCAATGATCAAACAGCCAGGTTGGGCTGGGAAATGCCACGCGGCCCTATACGCGGTTTGGGGTCGGCTTTGCCGACTTTGATAACGACGGAGTTTTCGACCTTTGCCAAGCCAATGGCCGCGTTACAACACCCGATGTGGCCAGCGGAGAAAATCCGTTTGCGGAACCGAACGCGCTGTTGCGCGGCACCGGCGATGGTCGGTTCGAGAAAATCGCAAACCTCGGGAACGCCACGAGTCGAGCGGCCGTCTTTGGAGACCTCAATGACGACGGGAAAATCGACATCGTTGTCGTCAATCGCGACGGGGTAGCGGAGGTGCTGCTAAACGAGTGCGAGTCTCAA
>JAHEJI010000134.1 GCA_024638965.1 Planctomycetaceae bacterium | reverse complement strand
TTCGTCAGCCAAGCCATGATTACCGTTTTGCCCAGGCCGGTCGCCGCCACTGCCAGAGCAGGCTTGGGGGTGTTCACGCATGTGTTGGGCAACGGGGCCATCACGAAATGTTCGTCGCCTTTTCTTGCCAGCAACGTTGTCTCTGCTCAAGCTGCCATCAAAAACGAACCATCCTGGTTGCCGAAACCATCGCCCACACCATCTGCGCGCCCGTACCTCACCGGCAACTGGTCTTCACCATTCCCAAACGGCTGCGAATTTACTGCCGGTACGATCGCCGCCTTCTGGGCGGCCTGGCCCGCGCGGCATGGCGGGCCACCGTGGAGGTCTATCGACAGGAACTGAAACGTGGCGATCTAATCCCTGGCATGGTTGCCGGGATTCAAACCTTCGGTGAGCTGGTCCACTTCCATCCACATATCCACGTTATCGTCACCGACGGCGGATTCACACCCGGCGGCACGTTTATCTGCCTCCCCCGCATCAACACACAACGTTTGCTGGCAGAGTGGCAAAACAATGTCTTTGCGTTGTTTTTGGCCGAGAACAAGATTGATCAGGAAACCGTCGATCAGATGCGATCTTGGCCGCATTCCGGCTTCAGCGTCGACAACAGCGTCTACCTGTCGCCGCGCGACACGGCGGGACTGGAACGGCTGGCCCAATATATTCTCCGATGCCCCTTCAGTCTGGCCCGCGTGGTTCGCCTGACCGATGACGGCTCGGTAATTTATCGCGCCGAACAGGCAGTCTGCCGCCGCTTCCCCGGCCCGGCCAGAGGCGATTTGAAAGGCGGTCCGCGGCGCAACTTCCAGGTTTTCAGCGCGCTGGATTTTCTGGCGGAAGTCACGCAGCACATCCCAGACAAAGGCGAGCATCTGGTTCGTTATTACGGCTGGTGCTCGCATCGCCAACGGGGCATGCGGGCCAAGGCGGGGTCCGACTCGAAAAAGATACCCGTCGATCGAACTGCTTTCGACGCTCATCGAACCACTGACCGTTCCCGTCGCACGGGTTCGGTTTCCACGTGGGCGCGGTTGATCAAGCGAGTCTACGAAGTCGATCCACTGGAATGTCCCGAATATGGCGGCTCAATGAAGATCATCAGTTTCATCGAGCGTCGACAATCGGACGTCATCCAGCGAATCCTCAGCCACTGCGGGCTATGGCAGGGTTTCATCCGCACCCATGCCTCGCCGCGAGTACCGCCGCCGACCAAGTCACTGATGTCTTCAGCGCCGTGCGAATTCGTGTTGGTTACTGATGGCGAGTTTCTCGAAGCCCAGTTTCGCGAGACTCAGGCGGAGGCATTGCGCGAGTTACAGTTGGTCCTCGACCCCGAGTTCCTTTAACCGGTTTGGCAAGCTTTTTTGGTGGCCATCAGCTCGGACGCGTAATCGGTGCGCGCCACAGGTAGCCTGAAAGCCCCCATATCTTCGAATCCGTGCAAGATCGGTAAGCTCGGGAGCGATTTGAACCCCGCTACACCAAACTTGAACCGCTCGGTTGTCACGGGCCAAATCTGGCGGCGAATATTACGGCCAGATATTTGACAACCGCCCAAATCACGGCCATGATGTCATGCCGTTATCGATTAAAATCCCTATCAGTAGTTATCAGTTCGTGTACCAATCCCATCCGCATGCGTAAAAGTCGTGATAAACAACTTCCATTATTAAACGCTATAATATCCGAATCTCACCTCCCTCCCGGATAATAGACTGTTCAGAAATCACCCGTCTAATCGAAAGTATTTATTGTGAAGTCCTTATTTAGCGAACTTGATTCAACAGATCGCAAATTTGGATCTGGGTGGATTAGTGGGACCCTGGGACTCCTACTGTCGGTCATGGGTTTCACCGCGGTAATCTGTTTTCTATATCCGCACCTTCTCACCATCCAGGATATCCGTTACGGGTTTTATAGAGAAAATTTATTCTGGATTAGACCGCTATTGTTTGCTGTTTTGGCGATTGCTTATCTGCTCGGCATCACCAATTTAGCACTCCGAAAGAACAAGACTTTAGGATTCACCACTCTCGGAACTTCATCCCGCCCCGAAATGGCTGTTAAATATTTTCGATGTCCACTATTTCTCAAGCGTTTTGAGAATACAAGACGGTGAACTCGGGGATTTGACACCATTGTCGAGTCTAAAGAATCTCGCAAGGTTGACACTTGACACTGCAACAGTCAACGATCTTACACCGTTGTCGAGTCTTACGAATCTCGAAGCGTTGACTCTTGATTCTGCACAGGTCAGCAACCTTTCACCGTTGGCTGATCTAAAGAATCTCAAATATTTGTGGCTTGAACATACCCAAGTCACTGATTTAACACCGCTGGCTGGTCTAAAGAATCTCCAAAAATTGCGGCTTGAAAATACCCAAGTCAGCGACCTGACACCGCTGGCAGGCCTAACGAGCCTCATAGAATTGGATCTTGGCAGTACCCATGTCAGTGATTTGACACCGTTGACTCCGTTAAAGAATCTGGAAGTGTTGAAACTTGCTTCTAGTAAAGTTAGCGACCCGACACCACTGATGGAGCTAAATAATCTCAGAATGTTGAATCTTGAAAATACCCAAGTCAGCGACGATGCGGTTGAGAGACTGCAACAGGCCTTTCCTGATTGCGTGATCTTTCACTAAGTGTCACCACTGACCCAACTGACTCTACAACTTGGCCAACCGGTGAGCAGATCTTGAGAAAGCCAACCGTTTTTTGCGGCGAGTAAATAACCACCGTTTTTTGAGACTGCTGCGACCCGCCTCGGGTGCCCCGACTCACGACTGAGATTAAATCCGCTAACTCGCGTCGGAGTAAAACACCGACGCAGCTTCAGATAACGCCTGACTACTTCGGTCCGACACACCAATGATCTTGGGAAGGTGAAACTGCGCTTCATAAGCAGAGAACGTAGAGCTGTGGATCGATACCGTTTACGCGATCGGGTGTGGCGATTGGTCTGCCGTCGCTTTCCGGTTCGATCTATTCCCACATTTCATTTTGATGCAGCCAAATTGGATCTGCGTTTTGGAGGAGCCAGTCATCGACCGGAATGCCATCAATTTCCGGCTCACGTTTGACGCGAACCTCTTTTCCGTTGATGAAAATCCACCTGAACTTCTTCTGGCGCTCTTGCTTCGCCTTCTTTTGGGCGGCGGATAATTTGCGTTGTTTGCGTGTCATGAATTCTTGGTTGTAAAACAGGATTGGATTGAAAGCACTGGTCACACATCCCATGATCGGAAACAGTCCCTAATCTTTTGCCTCACCAACCAACAAAGTGGCCAGCGTGGTCGCGAGGTTCTGTAACGCGTCTTCGTTGGGGAGGGTTACCGTCAATTGTTGCTTTCCGGTTTCATCCGTCTGGACGCAGCTGGCGAGTCCGGCGCGGACCTGTTCAACGACTTGTTCGTCTGGTTTCGTCGCGGACTCAGGTGACTGACTGACCAACTCGCCCAGGAAATTGAATACCGCGCCCAGCATTTCGCCACCGGCAGACGCAACCCGCTGACGATGTTCGATTTCGGCAGTCAGGGACGGGCCACCGGTCAAAACTTCTTCTTTCATTGATTCGTCTATCGGTGCTTCCGGTTTGGCACCGATCAAGACTTCCAACCGCCGTTTCATCTCCTCCATGCCGCTGACCATCGTCAGTTCGTCAACTTCTGATTCGCTGTCGAGCGCCGCCAGCGCGAGATTCCGTTTGTCGTCCAAGGCGACCAGCATCTGTTCTTCCAGCGTCGCTTCGGTAACCAACAGATAAACATGAACGGGATTTTCTTGTCCCATGCGATGCGCGCGTGCGATTCTCTGCTCCAGCACCGCAGGGTTCCACGGCAAGTCGACGTTGATCACCGTGTTGGCCGCTTGAAGATTCAAGCCAGTTGAACCGGCGTTGGTCGTGATAAAAAGTTGGCACTCCGGATCGTTTTGAAACTCGTCAACGAGCACTTTCCGTTTCTTTTGCGGGACTTTGCCATCAAGCCGCACGAATTGAAGCTTGTGACGGTCGAGAATTTTTTCGATCAAGTCCAACATGGTCGTCCATTCGCTGAACAGCACAACCTTGCGATGCTCTTCTTCGAATAGTTGAACTAACAGTTCTTCAAGCCGTTCAAGTTTGCTCGAATAAGAAGGTTCTTCTTTCGTGTTCAGATACGTACTGTCGGCGGACATCCGAGCCGCCAACAGTGCTCGCTGCAAACGGAGAAAATCCATCTCGGTGAAGTACATTTTTCGAACGATCTGTCCGACAATCCTCATGTTTGCATCGTTGATCGCCTTTTGTTCCTCGGTCGGTGTGACCCGCAGAATTTCCGTGGTTCGCGTGGGCAGTTGTTTAAGGACTTGATCCCGCGTCCGCCGAAGCATGATCGGAGCCAGCGTTTTTCGCAGTTCGGCCATGTTCTTATAGCCCAGCACCTTGCCCTTTTCATCGACGATGCGGTGCTTGTTGAAAAAGCGAAAACCTGGGCCAAGCCGTCGGTCATCAACAAATTGAACGACGCTAAAGAGTTCACTCAGCCGATTCTCTAGCGGCGTGCCCGACAGCACCAACGCGTATTTTGACTTGAGGCTTTTGACGACCTGAGTTGTTTTGGCTTCCCAGTTCTTGATCCGCTGGCCTTCATCCAGAATGATCAAGTCCCACTTCGTCCGCTCGATCGCCATGATGTCGCGAAGTACTTGCTCGTAATTGCAAATGGTGAAAAACGAATCGTTGTCATATTGTTCTGCTCGTTCGGCCATGGATCCAAGCACCAACTGACAATCCCGGTCACAGAACCGTTTGATCTCAGCGGCCCACTGACTTTTCAAAGATGTGGGACAGATAATTAGCACCTTGTGGATGTCGAATTCACGGGCCAGCAGCTCGGCGACGGCAATTCCCTGAATCGTTTTGCCAAGCCCCATATCGTCGGCCAAAATCGCCCGCCCAGCACCTGCGGCGAACGCAACTCCATCCATCTGGTACGGAAGCAACTCCGTCTTCAACAAAGTTGTTCGCAGCGGATGGCGCGAAGGGTCCTCGCGGATTTCAGCAACGAGCGACTCCATATGTTCCTGGTGCAACCGGTGGTCAATGTACTCGAGCGCGTCCGGGAAAATATTGACTCCGTAGCCGGTTTTTTCCAGCTTGCTCACGCAACGAACCAGCGGGGACACGTCGGTCGAACGTTTACCGAGCAGTTTGCGTGCGATCTTTTCAGCTGCTTCGTCGAGTTGATGCGGCGGGTTTAGTCGCAAGGCAATCGGCGATAAGGGTTGTTCGGATGGGGCAGCATTAAAGTCAAGCGATACCGTAAACTCCTTCGGTTGGTATTTTCGCCGTTTGCCAGCAGGGAATTTGGCTCTGATCCGCTGCGTCGCGTAAATCAGATGCTTGCACGTCCCGAGCGTATTCTTTCGAAAGTCGGGACAAGAGCAGTAGGACGAACCAGGTTCGAATCCACGAACTGACAGTTGGTACGTTTTGCCGGACGCCTTACTGGTTAAAACGTATTCACCCCATGCTTTGTTGGGATTGGCTGCTTTGAGTTTGAACTTTTCCTCTTTCGCCCGATCTTTTCGATCCTTCAGCGCCTGAGCCACAAGCTCTTCTTCGGACAAACTCTCGACAGGAACGCGTTCCTTCGGAGGTTTGGAGAGACCAAGCAGCATTTTTTCTTCGAGGATCAGTGAAAGCGCGGCGCCTACATGTTCGCACGGACCATTGCAACGAGTGCAATTCCATTTCAGACGGTTTTGCGCTTCCGCCATCATGGTGATGGAAGCATTAGCCGAGTTGCCTTCGGCGTCAACAGGTACCTTCAGCTGAAAGAGATCGCCACGAAAGTAGACTTGCTGTTCGATGTCAATTTCGAACTTGCCGCCTTCCTGGATGAGTTGTTTGCCATGGTCACCCAATAATTTGACCGCCTGCAGATAGGTCAACCGCGAAAGCTTGTCACGAAGAGTCATTTTCCGTTCGGGTTTGGTCGTCATGGAATCCTTCCAAATATTGATTAGTGGACGACCTAAATATACACAACAACCTGCCAATTTTAAATCTGGATGATCGGAGGATCCGCGGTCTATTAGTCTGACAAGCTACCCACCGATTGCAATAAAGTCATCGGCTCCAATCGTCTTTGCCCAATGAATGGATTATGCAAGCCTCGATGCGTGAGATTTATTGTTGATTGATGCGAAATTTCAATGTCTTGAGCGATTCAAGAACATCACGCGACGTGGTTGATGCATTGGAAGAAGTAAACAATCCGTATGCTGAAACTTCCCCGACGCCAACTCGTTTCGAAACCACAGCGCCCGGTTTTGTGAGTATTTTTGAGCAGTGATACGAGGGTATCTGCTTAATCAAGTCGGTGCCGTCAACGGCTTGCAAGGTTCCTTCCCCGGCATGAAACAATGCTACACCGGCCGTTTGAGAATGAGACTCAGGAAACGCATAGGGGAGATTTAACTCGTTGGCGATGAAAGCTTCCCACGCATCAAATCCGAATGCAAGCGAAATACAATCCATGATATACCCGCCCGGCGGCCGCAACGCAACTTCGCCGAACAGCACGCCATCAGTTTTGCCGTCGGCACGCCAAAAGAATTCCGCGTGGGTCATTCCCCAGTTAAGCTTGAGGGCTGAAATCACAGTTCGGTTGAGTTCCAGAGCTCGATTCAGAATTTTTCCGGGGACATTGGCAGGCACAAGATTGGCATACTTTTTCACAAGATAATTGGTCGTGCTTGTAAACACGATCTCGCCGTCACGAATGAATGATTCGACGCTCATTTCGTTGGCGTCCACGAATCGTTCATATAACAGGCCTCGCTCCTTGCGTGACGCTACATCTTCAATACTTGTGGCGATGGACACGCCTCTTCCACCGGAATTTCGACGTTGTTTTATGACGACTTTAGGGCCAAGACGATCGAAAACCTGTTCGGCAAATTCGGCGTCCATTTGGAAGAGGCAATCCGCCATTGGAATCGAACATTGATTCATCAATTTTTTCATATGTTGTTTGTCGCTGCAGCGAAGCGCAATGGTATCTTTGGTCTTTCGCGCTCCCAGGGCTCTCCGACAAACTGAAGCAACGAATACGGACGCTTCAGTTCCGGCAATCACGTCCGAAAATGTCCCGAATTCGGCGAATTCTTTTTCCGTGACGTCACGAATATCTGCGGGTTTGGCTGGATAACTTCTGGCCACTGACTTGAGGCATTTGGTCAGGCGTTTGGATGGCGGATTGGCCCAGATAGCAAACGGGACCTCAAGTCGTTCTAGCGTTTGTATGATCGGCCGCCGGTTGCCAACGACCAAGACCTTCTTGTCTTTAAGGCCAGGAGACGACGGAGCTAGTTGCCAGTTGTTTTGATTCATAAGTGATTAACGGACTGCCGAAATCTCTAGCAGTACGCATTAACATTAGCATAGTAACCTTGCAGCTCTCAGATTAGTATCGTTGAGTGATTTTTAAGTTGCAATGACAAGGGCTCCGTCAGGTTGTGTGAATACTTCCTACCATTCACCATTGCCCAGACAGATTTAATCCTTTTGGATCGTTCCTGGCCTATATTTGTAGCGAAAACGATTGCAATTCCATCGCATACCAGACTTGAACCGCTGGATTCCTGCGTAGCCTTTTGTAGCTTCGCATTGAACCCCACGATACAATTGTGGATTTGATCCAAATGCATGGCGTGTATAGCGAGTCCGAAAAGTTGATTCCATTTGAAACTTCACGTCGCGTTTGGTCCAACCCAACCTGCATGCTGCTCGTTTTTGTTGGTGCAAGCGCTGAGTTTCCTCTCAATCCTTCAGTCGATTGGCTTTTTTACACAGGACGTCTTCCCACCGATCCGATTGCACGATTTCTATCGACCATCGATTACCTACGTCGGTTGATCATCGCCGACGAAGAGACTCGTAATCTTGAGGCAGCAAAGCTGAAACAGCTCCATCAACAGTTGGAGAATAAACGTGGACGGCACATTTCTGCCAAAAGTTACCGAGACGTACTTTGCATGGATACCATCTATTCGATTCGGAGCGTCCCGTTGGCTACGGGGGTCGACCTCTCGCCGGCCGAAAAAGATTTGGTTGTGAAAGAATTGAGTTCCGTTGGCGAGCAGATGGGAATCCCCGATCTACCTTGGTCGTACGATCAGCTTTGTGAGCAACGGAAAGAACGGCTGCCTTTATGGGTTAAGAATGACTTTTCCAAACGGCTACTGGATTCTTATCGGCGAGCATTGGGGCCAATGACGTATGAGCTGCTGATTTCCGCTTATCCGATGTTGGTTGAAGCGGAGTTATTGGAGCGACTCGGTTTAGGTAAAAGAATCTTGTCAGGGCCGATGCGATGGGCGCTAACGCCTGCCTGTCGGACCGGTCTGATTCGCGTTCTTTATCGAATCTTGTTACCTCAGAAGATCAAACCGGCAATTCTTAACTGGTCGAAATCAACAAACATGGATTTGATTTGAAGACATTCTTCAAATTCGAAAGGGTTCATTTGCGTAATCCGTGGATTTAGAAAAACACCCCCGGCAGGATTCGAACCTGCGACACCAGCTTTAGGAAAGCTGTGCTCTATCCCCTGAGCTACGGGGGCGTGTTCGTTGTTCAAACAGCGGCGTAAGCTTCAGAAATGCGAACCAGGAAATTAGCCGTCGCTTACATCCTCCGCCGACATCACCCCCCCCTTTACCAACGAATGTCGTGACCGTGGCCAATTCTATCAAGCGAAAGCCGTCTGAGCCAGATCCAGAAGTCCTCTTGTATTCGTCACTTGCGTGAAAGAGAAAACTGACCTGACTGTCAGAAACCCGTTTTCATCGACGAACTAAAGCATCCGGCGACATTGAATACCTTTTACAGGAGAGCGACAATCGGATAGTTTCAATTTGAGCAGAAACGGATGAGCAAATTGTAACAAAGGCTATCCTGGGACTAGCCGGAATACACATTGTCGCGAAAACGACTTAACCAGGGAATCTTCGTGAATTCAAAACCGACGTTCGAAAAACTGGTGGACGAAACACGCCACTTTTTTGTTGAAACGCATGGCTGCGAGCCATCCTGGATGGCTGCTGCTCCGGGTCGAGTCAACATGATTGGTGAACATGTCGACTACAACTCTGGTCTCGTCCTGCCGATGGCGATTAACCGTTTCATGATTGTTGCCGCGGCTCGGGCCGTCAAAGATGAAATTACAATCGTTGCCAGCTCTCAACAGAGCGAAACGGTATCGATTCCAATGTCGAATCCGATGGAATCGAATAAACCAAGTTGGGCCAATTACGTACAAGGAGTTATGGCGGGGTTTCAAGAGCTCGGTTTTGATCTACCAGCTCTTCGAATCGGAGTCCACTCGAATGTGCCCACTGGAGCCGGACTCTCCAGCAGCGCTGCTTTGGAGGTGGCCACCGCAACCGCTCTGGAAGCGATTCTTGAGACGTCATTGGATAAAAAACAAAAGGCCCTGTTGTGCCAACGGGCGGAACATCAATTCGCTGGCGTCCCATGCGGAATCATGGACCAATTTATTTCGGTCTTTGGCCAAGCCGATAATTTTTTGTTATTGGATTGCTGCGATTATTCCATCAAACAGGTGCCGTTTGCAAATGAAGAGCTGGCGGTGCTGATCATCGATTCCAAAGTGAAGCATGAACTTGCTTCGAGTGAATACGCACTACGTCAAAAGCAATGCAAGGCGGCAGCGAATGCCTTGAGAGTAGCGTCGCTACGAGAGGTTTCGCCCCAACGGCTTAAATCCAAGCGCAACCGTCTTGAACCAATCGAATATCGGCGAGCCAAACACGTGATCACCGAAATCGAACGTACAACGAGGTTCGTCGAAGCATTGGCAGCCAAAGACTGGACAGGAGCCGGCGAACTTTTGTACGAGAGCCATCGTTCGCTTCGCGATGATTATGAAGTCAGCTGCACCGAGCTTGATGAACTAGTCGTATTGGCCCAGGAAACCGGCGTTGAGGGCGGAATCTACGGCTCACGATTGACTGGTGGCGGGTTCGGAGGCTGCACAGTTTCGCTGGTCGAGCAAGACGCTATCGCCAGCGTCGTGGAGAGAATCGCATCGAGTCTTGGGCGCAAGTGGCGCCAGCTCGAGTTTTTCGTTACTCGCCCAGTACAGGGTGCGCGAGAGATTGCAATGAACTAACGTGGATAACGGTCAGCCAGCGCAGTTGAATAACTGTGGCCAAACCATAAGGTGAGGCTCCGACGGCTCCGACTGCAGAAACGCGGGGTTGTTATACACATCGATAAAAGACTATCAAAAGGTCCGGAGGACCGGCACATCCCTTGCGTTGCCACCACCAGTGAAGGATGTGTCGGCACTTTGTGCCTTTCAAATATCCGACTTACGTATAACAAACGAGGCGTAAACGCGGGTGCTTCTTGGTGTTGGCGCATTGGGATTTGCGCGTCGGTTTGTTTTGATTCAAGCGCATCGTTTAACCGCGTGGGCAACGGACCGCGAGTTTGGTTCGGCAATTCGCAGCCCGTTGGGCATGCGGTTAAACGAAGAGACCTTGTTCGACTTTCGCACTTTTTGGCGGCGAAAGCCGCCCAATGTAGCGACAATTGTCCCAATTGTTTGAGCAGGTGCCAGCTTCGCTGGCGGAACAATTGAGACAATTGTTGCTACTATCGAATCGCAAGCGATTCAAGCGTTTGAAAAAGCGCGAAAGTCGACCTTAGGAAACGCCTTTATCAATACCGGACACAATAACTGTTTGAAAATTCCATCCCTGTTTTCCGTTACAAATCGCTAATCTACTTCCGGCGAGGACGTTTTGGGCGGCGTCCTCCGGAACTGGCCTTGCCTCTCGATTTGATATTCGACTCGATCATACCCATGATGGCCTCATCCCAAGTTGGAATCGGCGGCCGCTTTTTGCCTGACCGGTCGTCGTCCTCCTCCTCATCAGAACTGGGAGTATAGCCCCCTTTTGAAAACGATTCTTCTTCAGAGTCTCGCCGTGTCCGATGCCGCGGCCGACTAACTTCGAACTCGTCATTCTCGTCGGCATCTCTGGATACCCTCGTACGTTGATCGCGTCGCCCTGTTCGTGATCCACGACTCCTACGACTTTTTCCAACACGATCGTCGTCGTCATCTTCGTCGGCGTCGACATCATCGCGTTCGAGTGCTTCCAGTTTTTCGTCGTCCCAAGCGTCGGCTTCCTGATCTGGACGAGACTCGCGACTAGAACGGCCTCTGCCACGTGAACCCCGACTTCGGCGGCCCCGGGGTTCTTCTTTCTCCTCGCGAGCAACGACCTCATCTTGTTCGAGGTCGGATTCGAGGATGATATCGTCGTCGTCGCGGATTTCGTCGATTTCAGGTCGTCGTCCTCGAGCCGGACGAGATCGGCGTTTTTGGGCTTCGCGACCGGATTCAATTGCCTCGTTCGCTTCGTCGCGACCCGACCGTTTGCGAGATCGGCCACGAGCTGATTGTGCAGGTCGCTCAGTTTCGGATTCTTCGGATCTTCCGCTTCGCTGTGTTCGATCTCCGCGGTCAACAGCACCCCGCGACCGCAATTGCGGCTCTCCAGCCTCGCGGTCACGTCTGGCCCGATTTCTTCGGGAAGGTCGTCTGGCAGGTCGCTTGTCATCCTCGGAAAAATCGAGGTCCTTCACTTCGAATTCAACAAAATCTTCGTCACTCTCATCTTGGGTTATTTCGGTGTCACGTGAAGAACTTCCTCGAGAACCTGACGCGGCGTGAATATCTTCATCTTGTACTTTCTCGTCAAAGGGTTCCTGAAAATCGTCGCTTGGAACGAACAATTCAGACAAAGGTGTTTGCTCTTCCTCGCTAACAGCTTCGAATGACTCATCAGGCTCTTCAAACAGCCCGAAACCGAATGAACTTTTTGGACTTGGTTTCGCAGCAGGCTTGCTTTTCGGGCGAGTTGGTTTTTCGTGCTTAGCTCTTGCAGGTTCAGTCTTGGGCGATTCGACCGTTGGCGATTCAGCGGGACGGACATCGTCGTCCTTTTTCGATGGTTGTGTTACGGCCATTTGCTCCGATGGCGGAGCAAGTTCGCCGCCGAACGGCTCGTTGGACCTTGCTTCTGCCCTGGCTGCAGGATTTCGCTTCGCTTTTGTCTTAGCTCGTTTTTGGGGAAGTTCGATCGAAGAAGGTGGAGGCGCCGGTGCTGGCGGTGGGGCAATACCGAGTTTTCCAAGCAGCCGGTCCCAATGACTCAACCTTTTGTCCGTCTCATCCGATTTGGTTTCTTCTTTACCCTTTGAGACTGAATCGTCCTCACTGACGATTTCTAGGCTGTCGAGTTCATTTGATGGGACTCCTGCCGATTTAATAGCACTCGCTGATTCGACATCTTCTGTCGTCGCTTCAATATTCTCTTCCTGCCCGAACGAGATTTCTTCTGCAGGCGAATCTTGAGAACTCAATGACGGCGAAATCTCTTCGTCTTCATCACCGTCGATGAAATCGTCTTCGATGGGCTCAACTTTCTTTGCAGCATGGCCACCAAAATAATCGAAAATGTCGTCGCTCACAAAACTCTCCGAACTATGCGGCAATGCCGCAAAAAAAACCGCGAAACATTAATAGGAGTTAACCTACCAATATATCGCACGACTATGCAGAAACAAAAGCCCAACGAGTAAAACACAGTAGGAATGTAGATGATTGTTGGTCGTTAAGTGACAGAAATGGGTCGTCGTCGGTCCTTTGGACCCAATACATCCCGTATGACACCTATGTAGCAAAGTTCGAATGTCGAGGATGACGCTATCGCGACCGAAATTCACCCTGCTATCTCTTGCTAAGCCCGTTTTTATAGCTTCAAGAGGGAGGATATTCGCACCGCGCATACAAAACCCGTGACTTCCAACAAAGTCACGGGTTCGTTGTCAAATGGAATCTACTCTAGTGACGGACAAGAAACGTGCCGTTGTCAGCAACGTCGAACATCGGACGATCGTAGTATTGGTACCAACTACGTCCACGCGGTCGAAAACTCAACCCCATGTAAAGATTCCATGAGTCCACATCGGTTCCACCTACATTCGGCGTTTCTTCACCAATAATGTAAAGCAAACCGGTTTGAACCGCTGTTCGTTCGCCAACAGGAACGTCGACGTCGAATCCAAAAAGGCCTCGACTATCATCCGCAACTCCGCCAAACAATGTGGTGTAACCACCACACTCACATTCACGTTTGTAATAGAATCGGTAGTTGTCATACGTTGAAACGAAGAGTGAATCAAGTCGTACGTCATTAATTGTGCCGCTGCTTAGGTCATCTTCTACTTTGGCCGCGAATTGGAAACCGAAGCTCGCCCCGTTTTGCCACAACCAGGCCACATCTCCTCGAATTTGAGACGTGTCCGTTGTTGTGAACCACTTCTCGCGCAATGCATCATAGACAAAACCCGCTTGCAATCCATAATCGACTCGACGGTAAAGTCCGGCGGTCAAGAACGTCTGGTCGCGTGTATCGTCTGCATACAAATTACCGTTGAAATTGGATTGGACTGTGCGAACGCCGAACTGGGCGGAAAACAATCCACACGTCAACCTACAAAGCGGAATTCCAAAATTAACTCCTGCATAAAGCCCGAAGTTATCGTCGGCGAGTTGATCGTTTAGTGCTCCGACTTGATTTACGTTAAATGCGGGACCTTTAAATGCGGTTGCTCCAGTAAAATAGTCGGCGTTGTAGAATATTCGCCCGAGTCCAGACAACCAGCAGTTTTCCCATGTACCAGGAGGGCAACCACCGCGCTCACAGCAAGGCGTGTTGATGGGACTACAGGTGTTACAGCGTCGACACAAAAGTCCATTAAGTCCGCAGCCCCCAATTCCACAGCCGAACTGACAGTCACCACAACCGCATCCACCGTCGCTGATGACTTCAGAATAAACGTCACCGCTAACCACTGGCGCGCCGGCAACCATGCTGGCACTGCTATCAACAATCACTGAACCGCCGTTGGTGATTTGTTCATCATAAACTTGAGCAGTACGAAGATGTCGTGGAGTGTAGCCATTCGGTGCACCTGATGTACGAGGCGCCATTTGGCTTTCGCGCGGCGTAGCCGTGCGTGTTCTTGGATTTGTATTTCGTTGAGCTTGTCGCGGCAGGCGAGTCACCCTTGCCGAATTGTTGGCCGGAGGAGCCGGTGGTGCGGCATAGTCGTAACCTTGTTGGTAGGCGGTTTGCTCGACATTCGTTTCCGAAGTCTGAGAAGTTTGTTGTGCTCGTGCGCGAGCAGCTCTCATCGCCTCTAAGCGCGCATCGTATTGGGACGCGGATTGGGCGGAAGCGTCGGGGACGATCAAGAAACCTGCCAACACAGTTAGCAATCCGATCGCGATTCGTTTTTGGGGCGAAAACATTTCGATCTCTCTTAACTTAAGAAACAGCGTGCGCAGAATTCCGCGCCGTGAGGCTCGTTAAATACCTTCTTCGGAATCCGCAAAGTCTGTTCTTTCGTAAAAATTGAAATAATCAAAAAGGTTCTTCGTTGTTGCCCAGTTTCACGCCAGGGCTAGCATGCTGGTAGAGCTAATTCAGCCTGCCTTTTCGCCAGGGAGACGTTCTGGCATTTATTGAATACGTTGCCGGGGCTCGGCGCCTTGGCCCGGCAAAGTCCATTGGAAAAAATTGTGGTTGGAAGCCGGCTGGAAAGCCCCCGTCAAATCCGATTTCACATAAGGGGGGCAAAAAGCGTAGTGGTCCTTCAGTAGTTTGAAATCCCAACTTCAGGCCGAATTATCCGGCTAAAGCCGGTGCTACGAACTGGTCAGTTCAGGTCTTACGCTGTAACTGGCTGGTGGGAACTTTCGCCGCGGCAAGAATCAGTTTTGTAATCAAACCGATTTGCATCGCGGAATTGGAAGGACGGACGAAGCAAGATTGGTAGAAAAGAAGCTGTCCGTCCCGGCAAGCCGATCGCGCATTCATTTTGTTAGTCCGCGTATTCGTGAAACGCGGCAATGATGTGTTCATGGCGACGGAAGAAAGCATCGACGATGGTAGGGTCAAAATGTGTGCCGCGGCCATCAGCGATGATCTGAAAACACTGGTCTAGCGGAAAGGCCTTTTTGTACGGCCTCGACGTGCTGACAGCGTCAAAAACATCGGCAACGGCCGTAATGCGACCTTCGATCGGTATCTCTTCGCGAGACAGTCCACGCGGATATCCAGTGCCATCCCATTTTTCATGATGCGTTTCGGCGACCAGTGCTGCCAGACGCATTACCGGAGAACTGCATTCATCCAGGAAGTCGCCAATTTGAGTTTTGGAAGCTTCGGCTTCGAGGCGTATATCGTCCCGTATGATTCGGCTGCCAGCTCGACAATGGTCTTTAATCGCTTCAAATTCCGTTGGTGTCAGACGATCTGGCTTATTCAAAATCGCGTCTGGAACTCCAATTTTCCCGACATCATGAAGTTGCGCGGCGTGTTCGAATTCGATGATCTGTTCCGGCGTGAAACCCAATTCTTCCGCGATGATCGCGGCGTATCGACCGACGCGCAAAACGTGTTGACCGGTATGATCGTCTCGAATTTCAGCAGCGCGGGCCAGGCATTGAATCGCCTCTCTGCGTGAAGCCATGAGCTCGGTGGTTCTTAGTTGGACTTCATGTTCCAGCCTTTGAGAGTATCCCGAGAGCAAGTCAACATGGGCTTTGGCTAGCAGGGTATTACGCACGCGAGCCAATAGTTCGCTCGAATTAACAGGTTTCTGCAAGAAGTCATTGGCGCCCAAATTCAATGCTTCGACCTTCGTATCGGTTTTGGAAGACGCCGTCAAAATCACGACCGGAATATTCTGCGTTTGATCATCGGCCCGGATTTGTTTGAGAACAGTCAGCCCATCGATATTGGGCATACGAATGTCCAGCAACACCAAATCGGGATTTTCTCGATAGATTTTTTCGAATGCTTTAGTCGAATCGGTTTCCGTCGTCAATCTTTCGAACCCGCCCAGGCTCAGGAATTTCTTTACGACTGCCACCGTCGACGGTTCATCGTCGATAATCATCACGCTTGAGGCCGTAACATTGGTATCCGGTGAGTCCTTGAAGCCACGCGCGTGCTCCGTTTGCTCAACCCTCACACCTTCGATTGCGGTGCATTTAGCCCCGTCATGCAACGTTGAACAGTTTCTCCCACGCTGTTTTCCAGCATACAAAGCTGTATCGGCTCGTCGAAATAACAGATTCGCGTCGTCGCCTTTCATCGCGTTCGCAACTCCGATGCTGACAGTTAACTGGAAGGT
>JAHEJI010000012.1 GCA_024638965.1 Planctomycetaceae bacterium | reverse complement strand
ACCTACTACGTTCAATCGGAAGAGGAAATGCGTCGCCAACTGCTCGCACGTGGACTCAAGGATACGAAGTTCAGCGATGAAGCGGGGACCGAGATCGAAGGCGAAGAAATGGAACGTCTGTGCACCACGATGGGCAGCATGGAGGAAGCGATTCAAGCTCTTGAACGCCGCGGAATCAATTTGCGAACGCATGCCAACCGCATGAACTTCGAAACAAACCGGTTGCCTGTCTTCCACGTTGTCCTGGGTAGCGCCGATTTTTGGTTCACGACTCGGAAAGAACTTGATGATTTCATCAAGGACCAGGAAAAGAAAACGGGTGGTGAACTAAATGTGGAAACCGGTGAGTCTTCCAAAAAGAGAAAGGAAGATACCGATTTAGGCGTGGCCAAAGAACAGGATCAGTTTGGTTCCAACGGGGCAGCTGATACTCTGCATATCAATGAATTCCACGAAGTGCGGACCATCAACTCAGGGCTTCAGGAACTGATTAAGCTTGGGTTTACCGTCGACGCATTAATGCCGCAGGAGAGGACTGGAATCGAAACCTCTCGTTACACGTTGTCCCGAGGCGACAGCGAAACAGGAATCAACGACCTGCGATCGCTGGTTAATGCCGTCAGAGCCGCAGGCGAAAAAGGAATGTCCGTCACTCGTTTTAAGGGCTTGGGTGAAATGAACGCGGAAGAGCTTCGCGAAACGACTCTCGATCCGGAAAACCGAACTCTCGTTCAAATCAAAATGACGAACGCCGCGGAGGCCGACGAAATGTTCCGTGTCTTGATGGGTGACAAAGTCGAACCTCGTCGAGAGTTTATTGAAAAGCACTCGCTGGAAGTAACCAATCTGGACGTTTAATGGAAGATATGCCCTGCTGCGATCCAGCGATCCAGCGTTCAAAACCGCTTCAGGTCCAGTCCTTGTCATCGTGCAAGAATCAGCCAGGATTCTGGGAGAGCTTTGGTACGTTGCGGCGAAAAAGAATCTCGCAAAAATCCAATCATTAATTTGAGTTAAAAGCATGAGTACAGCAGTTAGAGATCTCGAACCAAAAAAACTCTGGAATCACTTTGCGGACCTGAACGAGATTCCCCGGCCTTCCAAGCATGAGGAAAAAGTCATTCAGTTCGCGAAAGGATTTGGCGAGCGTCTTGGTCTGACAACCATCATTGATGAAGTCGGAAACGTGATCATTAGTAAACCCGCTTCTTCCGGGATGGAAGATCGCGTACCGATCGTGATGCAGTCGCATCTGGATATGGTTTGTCAGAAAAACGCGGATACGGAATTCGACTTTGACACTCAAGGCATCAAAATGGTTGTCGAGGATGATTGGGTCCGAGCCGATGGAACAACGCTGGGCGCCGACAATGGAATCGGTGTCGCGAGCATCTTGACCCTCCTCTCGTCAGACGATCTCGAACACCCTGCCTTTGAAGCTTTGTTCACGGTCGACGAAGAAACAGGCATGACCGGTGCAAAAGGACTCAAAGGCGGGATCTTGACGGGCGAGATCATGCTCAACCTTGATACCGAAGAAGATAATGAGCTTACAATTGGGTGCGCCGGTGGCGTTGATATCACCGCGACTCATACCTATTCGCCCGAAGAAACACCAACCGGCGTGAAGGGTCTGCGAGTCTACGTTCGAGGTCTCAAAGGCGGACATTCAGGTGTCGACATTCATCTGGGACGGGGCAATGCAAATAAACTAATGAACCGGCTTCTCTGGTTGGGCAGTAAGGAATTCGGCTTGAGAATCAGTCGCATCGACGGTGGCGGGCTGAGAAACGCAATTCCACGCGAGTCGCTTGCGGATGTCGTGATACCCGAAGATCAATTTGGTTTGTTCATCGAGTGGTTCCGGACGGCTGGCACCGAGATTTGCAATGAATACAAAACAACAGATCCGGTGGCCGAATTGGGAATCGATCCGATTGAAAATCCCAAAGCAGTTTTACCGGCGGATTTGCAGACTTCGTTACTTGCGACCGTTTACGCATGTCCTTGCGGAATCCATCGGATGAGTCCGGATGTGGAAGATCTGGTCCAGACATCTAACAACCTCGCTAGAGTTTTGGTCGCCGATGGCAAAATTACTTTGAGTTGTTTGACTCGCAGTAGTGTAAACTCCGAGCGTGATGATTTGGCCAATGCAATTACGGCATTATTTGAGCTGCTAGGAGCCGAAATCGAAACTTCTGGTGGTTACCCAGGATGGCAACCCAAACCGGATTCACCGATTGTGAAGCTTATGGCAGATCTTTATGTCGAACTGTTTGGGGAATCGGCGCACGTGGCCGCTTGTCACGCAGGGCTCGAATGCGGAATTGTCGGTACAAATTACCCCGACATGCAAATGATCAGCTTCGGTCCCAATATTCGCGGCGCCCATTCACCAGATGAACGCGTACAAATCAGCAGTGTTCAGAAATACTGGACTTTTCTTTTGGAAACGCTGCGACGAATTCCCAGGAAGTCAGCCTGAAATTTCGGTAGAGTGAGATTTAGACCAAGAAATCGGCCCTCTTCACGACCGAAAATACGGTTTTTTTGGCTCATTTGGATCGGCCATTAGATCTAAACTCATCAACAGGAAAAGTTCGATTACTCTGATACTGGTCCGTACTATTCAGTTGAAATACCAACGTCCTGGAACGATTTGATGGTTCGACGAAGCGCGCTAACAAGTTTGATCGCTGCGCCAATTTTTATCTTGATGACGGTACCTGGGTTCGGCCAGGTGTTGACTCCACCTGACAAAACCGAATCGCAACAACTGACGCCTATCAAAATCGAAGGTGTTGTCTCCGACCAAAAAAAGTATTCGTTCATCGTTAAGTCAAAAGACCAACGCTACGTAGTGAAACCAACGCCCAATGCAGTTTTTACACTACGAATGAACAAACCCATTTTTGATTTTCCCAACAGGCAAGTCAGAGTATTGAAGTCGAATTCGAGTCTGGAATCCGAGCAGGCCGAATCGAAAGGAACTCCTGGTCGTGTCGCCTTTGAATTGCCTGAGACGTTGTACGTCGTTTCTCGGTTCGAACACGCACAGCAGATGCAACGAGTCATGACGTCGAAAGTGAAACGTATAAACAATTACCTGCTGACATCACAAAAAATGGGTGACATTCATCCCAGCGAAGACCAATTGTTTATCGGCGGCGAATTATCGCCGGGCACTGAGGCAACCGTTGCAAAACTGGTGATCGCCGACAAAACTTACTCGGTAATGTTGGGTCATCGAAAAGCTTCGATGACAGGATTCTCGATCGCTGACATGCAACCCCAGGACACCGAAGTCTACATCTGGGGACAAGTCGATGCTGACAACTCGATAACGGCTCATCGCATTGAGTTTCGCCCGATCGTCTCCAAAGCGAACGAAACGAAACTTTCGAACAAGACCAGCGAGAAAACGTCAAAAAAATAGTGCGCTCAAAAGCGTAGCAGCAATTGAGACGATCGTGCCTACGCTGAAAACAAAAAACCTCGCAGGTCACTTGCGAGGTTGATTGATTTGGCTGGGTGCTCTGGCACGCGTTTCGGCGGCCTTTGCTTAACCCTTTTCGCCGTCGTCATCAGGCCCGTCACCCTCGTCGTCGTGGGCATCATCATCATCGTCGTGAGCGTCGTCGTCATCCGACTTGACTTTGCAGCAAATCGGCGAGCCCTTCGCCAATCCGCATTTGGTACATGCTTCGTTCGACGCGCCGCAACATGAATCTGAACCCTTCTCAAGGCCGCAATCCCTGCAATAAATCACGTCGTTAGGAGCAACACCAACGCAGCAAAGAGCGGTGCCCTTTTGCATACCACAGTCGTCACATTTCTCGCCTTTACAGCACTCTGCGCAACCGGCGCAGCAGCCGCACTTACCGCACAAATCGGTTTCGAGGGAAACTTTAGTTTCAGTCACGTTGGCGCTGGCACCTTCTGTTTCGGCAGGCTTTTTGGTTTCGTCGTAACAACCAACCGTTACTACGGCCATCGCAGCGACGGCCAAAACACCCATTACGATTTTCATTTTTTTCTCCCGTTTTTTTGAGTGGTCGTTTAAGCTTGCGAGCCAATCCTGTTGAGGAGCTCGTCCGATTCTTGAATTTTAGCGAACAAATGCTTAAAACAAGCGGAAAAATCACCCAAAATTGAAAGGAGGGCGTGCAAGCTAAATGCTAAAGGTGGCAACTTCGTTCGTATTAAGTCGAACAAAAAAATCGGATTGCCGCGTCGCGATTTGCCCCTCCTGGTATCAATCTTTGTCCCGCGGGTAGCCAATTCCATTGAGAATCACTCGGCCGGTTCGATCGTCGATTTTTTCGAATGCAACGGTTTGACCCGACGGTCGAGGGCGAAAAACGATCGTGGTGTTATCTCTTGGATTGGCAACTCGGTACTCGTTACCGCTCTGTCTCCATGGCAGCGAGCGAGTGCCGTCTTGGGGCGAAGAAACGCGAACAAAGCCTGTACGAGAAAATCGTGCGGCGAACCTTTGATCAAACACCCACTCGGTGCCCCAAAAAGGAAGAAGCTTGTCAGGGACCAGTTGTAAATCAAGAACCGAAGGAATTCGTTCCAGTAACGAATCGATGTCGTCGATTCGGGCTTCAATTTTTTTCAAATACAAACCGCTTCTTTTGTGTCGCGCAAGATCGTACCAATGACGAGCCCTGGCAAGGCAGCGAGCGTCCCGATAAGTTTTTCGTTTTTCGCCAACTTGGAACCATGCTTCGGCGATGGGGAGCTCTTCGTCATTGTCGCCAGCGGCAAAACGACGTTCCAGCGTGGCAACGGTAACCAACGGAATTTTTTTGGACTTGGCCCAGTGATTTAAACCTTGTTCGAAGTTGTTCTCAACCAGACACAAGAAATTACCGAGTTCTTCGTTAGCCTTTCCATCATCAGGATTAGACTTGATTACTGCCAGAGCTCTCTTGGATCGGGATTCCATTCGAACGATTTCCTTCGTCTCATTTTTCAAGAACACCGAGTTGTTAATAATCGTGATGTCACCGACTTTTTCAGCAACCGGAGTAGCCTTGTTGGCGAGAAAGAACGCGTCTTCGTACCGCGACTCACGTAACGCTCGGACCGCCAGCTGCCGATATGTCGAAGCGGTATCTTCTAACTGTTTTTGAGTCGACACTTTTTTGGTTGCGTTGATCATGAAAGATTTTGCCAGCTCCCAAAAGTTGATGTCAAATTCATCGTTAAGGAGATCGAGGGCCTCGACGCCGGTTTTTGTTTCGCCACAGGATTCTGCCAGCGAAGCGGCTTCATCAAGTAACGCGTATTTTTTTGCGGGCTCGTTTACGTCGACTTTTGCGGATTTCGTTGTCATCTGTTGAATAGTCAACCGGCGTAATTTTGGCGAACTCGAGCGTTCAAATCCCTTCTCATATTGCTGTCTTACCCAACGTCTTGATTCAGCGATCTTGTCGGAATCCGGAATCGGTTTGCGAACCCTTGGTCGGATAACGATTTCACTATTTCTGGGTGGATTCGTCTTCGGAACGAACGCGTTGGGATCTATCCCGGCGAATCCAACATTAACGCTTCGGTTGGCTAATTGGTTTTGTTCATGCGCAAAATCCATCGCCAACAATCGATCTACCGTCGCTCGATCGTAAGAACCCTGTTTGCGGGCAAGCGCGACGACCAAATCTCGATCCAGATCTTTGAAGTTGGTTGCAAAGAACTTCGATTGGCCGCGACCGTCGGCCAGTTTTACAAAGACACCGTTTTCGACCAGGTTCTGGACTTTGACCGGTGTGTCGCGAAACACAAATTCATCGCCGAGTCTAAGGTTGGACGCAGCTGTATTAACGAACTTCCAAAATCGATTTAGCTCCTCGACTTGTCTAGCCATATCAATTCTCGGATCCAACGCTCGTACTTGCAGTTTAACAAGTTGCCACTGCTTAAGTGCTTCATCAAATTCGCGTAATGCAATGGCGATCCGTGTACGTTGCAGCAGACGATCAAGTTCGGTAGACGGGGAACTCAACTCCTCGGGCAAGGGTGGCCAGCGAGGTTGATCCCATGGCATGAGTTCACCAGCTGCGAGTGGGCCGATCGGATGTTCGGGAATTGCTTTGTCGTTCCGGGGGTCCTTCTTTGACGCTGTTTTTCCGACCAATTTTCGGTTAGCCGGATTATCAGCGATCGAACGACTATTCTTATTGCGTTTTGCATTTGCAGCCGGTCGTTCCACCGGTTCGCTGGAGTTGTTTTTGCGCGGCTTTGATGTTGCGGATAGACGCGCAGGCTGATTGTTGGGTTCCAATTTGCTTCTGGGTTCAATGACCTGACCTTCATTGTTTGAAACGAATTGTTGTAGCCAGCCCGATTGAATCAGCCAGCCCCCTACGACGACAGCCGCCAATCCGCCTCCGGCGATAGCAAACAGTTGAACCAGAACTCGGTTGCTCGGTTTTGACTTTTTCCGACTCCGAATCGTCGTCTCATGACTGGATGCATCAAGATCGGATGAATTAAACACGGGGAATTCAGCATCACCCAGCGGTCCTGCGACCGAAGGTTTAATCGGTCGTTGGCCCGTCGGATCGTCGGTGGGTGAAGGTTGAGAGACCCCTTCAATTATTTGAGCTGACGGGGGTGCGGATCGAATGGACTGATCGTATGCAGATCTTTTGGCATCGTTAAGCAGACATCGCCGGGCTTCCGCAAGTTCGTTTAGAATTTTTTGCGAAATCTCTCCGTGTTTGCCGATTTGGAACGTGCGAATATGAGCCATCTGTCGATCCGCAGCGATGGAAATGACTTCGGGATCACTCTCAAATGAATCCAACCCCAACAGTCGATAGTGGTTGGGTGGTCGTTGCGAGTCACGAATGCCAAGCCATTTGAGATAGGGGTCGAAATCGGACATAAAGACTGCATGCGCGAAACAGG
The DNA here is from genome assembly GCA_024638965.1 of Planctomycetaceae bacterium. Lineage (GTDB taxonomy): Bacteria > Planctomycetota > Planctomycetia > Pirellulales > Pirellulaceae > Mariniblastus. The sequence goes on along the minus strand of JAHEJI010000012.1, from coordinate 46,078 downwards.
GCTGGAGCAAAAGTTCATTTTAAACGGCTACTCCGCAAAAGCAAAATCGCAGTTTCAGAGCCCTAATGACTGAAATTTGACATGTTCAATTGGATTTGATTAACTGATAATGTGTTGGGCAGATCTTCAATTCAAAGGAAGGCTGAAATGAACGTCAAAACGATTCTTTTGATTGTTGTTAGCTGTTGCATTTGGCCTCTCGCGTTGAACGGTCAGGAATCGGAACAACACTTGCAGCCGAAAACAACGGATCCGTTTGCGATTATTTTCAACCGGATCGAGGACCTCCAAAGTACAGTTTCGCGGGCTACTAACTGGATTGCGAGGCAAAGTCATAAACAATCTTCTCGCCGCAATCTAATATTTCCGGTTGGCCGGTATTGGGTGGACGAATACAGCCGACTGATTGATCGTGCCGACCAGGACATTGGTATGTGGGGTGTCGACGCACCGAGTTCAATTCATGTCTCCATGGATGGACGGCGCTGATACGACGACCAGAACATGCAATTCCGATTCATCCTGGCTTTACTATTTGTTCTCAGCAGATTTGATTCGAATCTGACGGCCGATGAAGAGTTCCGCGAACGGGTTGCTCCGATTTTCGCATCGCATTGCGTGGACTGCCACAACAACTCGGAACCCAAAGGCGATTTTTCCGTTGAAGACGCCGCTTCGTTTTTCGAAAATGGGTATGTCGAAATCGGCGATGCGGCGTCAAGCCATGTGGTCGAACTGGTGACCGCAACGGCAAGCCAACCCCCAGAGATGCCGAAGAACGGTCCTGCTTTGACCAAGGATCAAGTTGACGCGATTAAAAACTGGATCAATTCGGGCGCGAAGTGGCCGTCTGGCTTCGTCGTCAAAAATAACAAACAGATCAACTTCGATTGGTGGTCGTTCAAAGAAATCCAAGCACCCGCCGTACCACAGTTTTCAGACGTAGCCTCGAAAACCTGGATACGAAACTCAATCGATGCCTTCGTGTTGCGGAAGTTGCGAGAAAACCAGTTGTCGCCATCGCCTGTTGCTGATCGTCGCACGCTGATCCGACGGCTCTCCTACGATTTGACCGGATTGCCGCCCATTGCGGATGAGATTAAGGAATTTGAAAACGATCCAAGACCAGACGCTTACGAGCAATTGGTCGATCGCTATCTTGGATCTCCGCGATATGGAGAACGATGGGCCCGGCATTGGTTGGACGTCGTCAAGTACGCTGACACGTGCGGCTATGACAAAGATAAACTCCGTCAGAATGCCTGGCCGTATCGCGATTTTGTCATTCGTTCGCTGAACGAAGACAAACCGTACAAGCGATTCGTCGAGGAACAGATCGCCGGCGATGAATTGTACCCTGACACGCCGGACGGAATTCTGGGGCTAGGTTTTATTGCCGCCGGTCCCTGGGACTTTATCGGGCACGTCGAAGTCGCAGAATCAAAAATCGACGGGCTGGTCGCCCGCAACCTAGACCGGGACGATATGGTTTCCAACACGCTCAATACGTTTTGCAGTGTAACTATTCAATGCGCCCGCTGTCACGACCATAAATTCGATCCATTCGAACAGGAAAACTATTACGGTTTGCAAGCAGTATTTGCGGCTGTCGATCGGGCTGAACGTGTTTACGACGCCGACCCGGAATTGGACGCAAAAAGAAAGTCGCTTCAAAAACGGATCGTCGGGCTTGAAAATCAGATCGCCGAAATCGAGTCCAAAATCTCGGCGGCCGGGGGACAAGAGCTCAAACAGCTTGATAACAAAATCGCAAAATCAGCGCAAATCGCCAAACGACCCGAGTTTGGTTATCACAGCGAAATAGCCGCTTTTGCGGAAGTTGAAAAATGGGTCGAAGTCGAATTTGACGAACCCCAACGTTTTTCCCAGATTATTCTCAGGCCTTGCCATGACGATTTCGCCGACATTGGTGCTGGCTTTGGTTTTCCTGTCAGGTTTCGTGTCGAGGTCGACGGGAAAAGGGTCTTTGATCAGACCAACGACGATTTCGCGAATCCGAAACTCGACCCCGTGACCATCCCGATCATGACGACCGCATCCAAGGTTCGTGTTGTGGCAACCAAACTCGCCCAGCGGCACAAGGATTACATCTTTGCTTTGGCCGAACTACAGTTCATTGATGAAACCGGTAACGACATCGGGCAGGGCGCAACAGTCAACGCGCTCGACTCCATTGAGATGCCTGTGCGATGGCGGAAAACAAATCTGGTCGACGGCATCTGGTACGAATCAGCCGACCAATCGTTGGCAGAACTTAGGCAAAACCGAAGCGATCTCGTTGAGGGTTTGGTGGGCAAGGAAATCGTCGACCAACAAACCGGGCTGAGTGCCGAGCTCAACTCAACCAAATCAGAACTCGAAAAACTGCCGCCGGGCAAGATGGTTTACGCCGCCGCGACTTCATTTCGAGCAGAGGGCAATTTCAAGCCTACCGAAGGTAAACCGCGCGAGATTCGTTTACTGATTCGTGGCGATGTTCGAACGCCCGGTAAGGTTCTTGCACCTGGCGTGCTGCCGCTCTCAGAGAACGACAATCGGACGCTGGAGTTGGACGAAGACGCAACCGAAGGTGAACGTCGCGCGGCTCTCGCGCGGTGGCTGACAAGTCACGAGAACCCATTGACTTGGCGCAGCATTGTCAATCGCGTCTGGCACTATCATTTTGGCCGGGGCATCGTCAATACACCGAACGATTTCGGCCGCATGGGCGGTACTCCATCACATCCGGAGTTACTGGATTGGCTGGCGGTCCGGTTCCGTGATGGCGGCGGTTCCTTGAAAGACCTGCATCGATTGATCGTCACTAGCGCCGCTTACCGTCAAACTTCGAATGTAACTGTAGGGCGGATTGCTAATCCGTCCGACGAAGAAACTGATGCTGAAAACCGGTTGCTCTGGAAGATGAATCGCCGTCGCCTGTCGGCCGAAGAAATACGAGACTCAATCCTGATGGCCAGCGGTGGACTCAATTTGAAAATGGGAGGACCGGGTTATTACTTATTTGAACTCGAGAGTACGGAGCATTCGCCTCATTACGAATACCACAAATTCGATCACACGGAACCAAACTCGTATCGCCGCTCCATCTATCGATTTATTGTTCGTTCGCAACCTGATCCTTACATGACGACTTTGGATTGCGCAGATTCATCGCAAAGCACGCCTGCGCGACTGGAAACGCAAACACCGTTACAGTCGTTGACGATGCTCAACAGCCAGTTCAATCTGGCGATGGCCCGTAAATTTGCGGATCGGGTGCGCGACAAAGCCGACTCAATCGACACTCAAATCAAACTCGCCATGCAGTTGGCCGTCGGACGAGACCCAACGCTGGAGGAACAACGATTGATGAAAGATTACGTCGACCAGCACGGTTTGGAAAATTTGGCGCGAATGATTTTTAACCTCAGCGAGTTCGTTTATGTTGATTAGCGGCCTACAACGACGAAAATTCTTATTCGACTCAGCTTGGGGGTTCGGCTCGCTGGCTTTCACGTCGATGCTGGCTAGTGAACTGCGTGCGCAAGAGACCGGTTCCAAAGGTTTTGTCAAAGTGCTCCACCATCCACCACGAGCCAAACGAGTCGTGCAACTGTTCATGGCGGGTGCGGCGAGCCATATCGATTTGTGGGATTACAAACCGGCGCTTGAAAAACACCACGGAGAACCATCCGACTTTGGCGAAAAAGTAGAAGCTTTCCAGAACGGACTTGGTCCCTGGATGAAGTCCCCGTTCAAATTCAAACAACACGGCGACTCGGGGAAGATGATCAGCGATGTTGTTGCCGATCTTGGCTCGTGTGTCGATGAGATCGCATTTGTCCACAACATGACGGGCAAAACCGGTGTCCACAGCCAGGCAACGCTCTTGCAGGCGACGGGTTTCCAGCGGCCCGGTTTTCCGGGCATGGGTTCGTGGATCAGTTATGCTCTCGGTTCAGAGAACGAAAATTTGCCGACGTTCGTCGTATTGCCCGATCATCGAGGCTTCGCCAGCAACGGACCGAAAAACTGGGGTGCGGCGTTTTTGCCCACCAGTAGTCAAGGCACTGCAATTTTTCCACAGCGGAAACAACCCATCAGTGATCTGTTTGCCCCCAGCGATCTTGTAACACCTGCCAGTCACCGCGACGGACTCCAACTGCTGGATCGATTGAATCGCGGTTTCGCGAACTCGCGGCCCAGCGATGAACGTCTTGAATCGCGTTTGCGGACTTACGAACTTGCTGCGCGAATGCAATTAAGCGCCCCCGAGGCTCTCGACATGGCGGACGAACCGGAACATATCCTCAGGCTGTATGGCTTGGATCGAACTGGTTCAGAATATCCCGATTCGATCAACGCACCGGAAGAAGCCGAGTATTTTGGGCGCAAGTGTTTGATCGCCCGTCGTTTGTTGGAACGCGGCGTCCGTTTCGTCCAAATCTGGTCGGGAAACGACAACAGTTTCCCCCGCCGAAATTGGGACAGTCATGAGGACATCGCTCGCGACCACGGTCCTCTGGCCAGGGGAATGGCCAAGGGCACAGCTGGTTTGATCACGGATCTAAAACAGCGCGGACTTCTGGAGGACACGATCATTTTGTGGACGACCGAATTTGGTCGGATGCCCTCAACCCAAGGCAGCACGGGTCGCGATCACAATCCGCATGTTTTTACCAACTGGTTATGCGGCGGCGGTATTCGCGGGGGTATCACGCACGGCGAATCCGACCCATGGGGCTTCAAGCCTCTCGACCGCGGCAAGCCGACTCAAGTCTACGACATTCACGCCACGATCCTGCACTTGCTGGGTCTGGATCATCTTCGTTTGACCGTGCGGCACAACGGAATCGATCGTCGCTTAACCGACGTGCACGGAAAAGTGATCAAGGAAATCCTGGCTTGATGTTGAAGAACCTTCCGTTACGCTGTGATTTCGTGATTTAATTCGACGACAAAGGCGGAACGCGCGGGGGAGGCGGGCCCGCCATTCCGTTTTTGCCAAGTCGGTCAGGTGAAAAAGTACCTAAACAGCACTTCCATACGCGTGCGGATCAGCACACCGAAGCGCGCGATACAATTCTGTAGGTAGCAGCGCGGGGTACAGAAGGCCGGAAAAAAACGACGCGCAGGGCTGGGAAGTTAAGAAGCGGCAAATTCTCGGCTGAGTCAGCTGACTGGACCAAATATTGCAGTCAATACGAGTCGGAGTCTTTACGATCAAGAGAACTGCGAGTGTCAACCATGGTGACGACTAATATGCGGGAAATGACTACCTCGGGATTGATGGCCGACGGCGAGGCGAAGGATGTGACTCTTCGCGAGTTGCTTGAGGGGACGAAACGTTTGCATGATCAAATGGTGGAGGCGGAACAAGCTCACCAGAATTGGATCGACGAACTCCATCCCGACCAGCACGCCAGCGCGAGAAATTTGCTTCATTTTTTAGCGATGCGCCGCGAAGATTTGCGGACCCTACAAGATGCCCTGGCAAGGCAGGGACTTTCGTCGCTCGGACGTTGCGAAGCCCACGTTTTGGCGACTTTGCACCAAGTGATGAATGTAGTGTCGCGATTAGTCGACAACGGGAGTCAGCACGATCACCGCTGCACACCGCCAGTCGATTTCGAATCAGGGCCGAGACTTATCCAACATCGTACAAAGCAATTGTTTGGCTCAGTAGAACGAAACCGTGGTGTCAACATCATGGTCACGATGCCTTCTGAGGCGGCAGACAGCTACGCGCTCGTGAGTGACCTTGTCGCGCAGGGCATGGATTGCATGCGGATCAACTGTGCCCACGACGACCCGCAGGTGTGGTCGAAGATGATTGAGCAATTGCGGCGCGCCGAGAGCGAACTGGATTGCAAGTGCCGCATTCTCATGGACTTGGGCGGTCCGAAACTGCGTACGGGACAACTACGTGAGGCTCAATCTGTTCTGCGATGGAAACCAAAACGAGATTTGATGGGGCGCGTGCTTGTTCCTGCCCGGGTTTGGATGACGTATGACGAGCGGCCAAGCGACCCTCCGGTTCCGGCCGACGTTACGGTTCGTCTGCTGGACGATTGGTTAGACGGGGTGGGTGCCGGAGATGAGATCCGTTTCGTGGATGCCGGTGGTCGCAAACGCAGGATTCGTGTGATTGAAAAGACGACCACCGGTGTGTGGGGCGAAGCTGATCGATCGGCTTATTTAACAGCCGAAACTACCTTGAAACTCTTTCACCGTGACGGCAACCGAGCCGATTATCCAGTTGGTCGGATTGGATCGATCCAAGCCAATGAATCGTACATTTCCGTTGGCCAGGGTGATCGTCTGATTCTCTGCGACGCCGAGATACGTGGTGGACCCGCCCGATATGACGACCGGGGCCGCCTCGTTCAACACGCACACGTGGGTTGCACATTGCCCGAAGTATTTGCAGACCTGAAAAAGGGACAGCGAATATTGTTTGATGATGGAAAAATCACGGGTAGAATCGAAGACGCTCGTTCCCACCATGCGGTTGTCGAAATTTTGTCTGCCAAAATCGGTGGGGAAAAGCTACGACCGGACAAGGGGATCAACCTCCCGGACACGAATTTGAACTTGGGGGCTTTGACCGCAAAAGACATGCAGGATTTGGAGTTTATCGTAAACCACGCCGATATCGTCGGCTATTCGTTTGTCCGACGCCCTGAAGACATTCGTCAACTACAGGCGGAATTGGATCATTTTGGCCGTCCCGAAATGCCGATCGTTTTGAAGATCGAAAACCGACAGGCGTTCGCCAATTTGCCGCTGCTGTTGTTGGCAGCGATGCGAAGTCCGTTGGTGGGCGTCATGATCGCTCGGGGAGATCTGTTTGTCGAATGTGGCTGGCAAAGGATGGCTGAAGTCCAGGAAGAAATCCTTTGGATGTGCGAGGCTGCCCACATGCCCGTGGTTTGGGCGACACAAGTCCTCGAGGGTCTTGCCAAAGAGGGAATGCCCAGTCGCGCTGAGATCACCGACGCGGCGATGAGCGTGCGTGCCGAATGTGTGATGCTCAACAAAGGGCCTCACATCCTCAAGGCACTTCATGTTTTGGATGACATCCTGACACGTATGCGCGATCATCAAGCTAAGAAACGTCCGTTGCTGCGGCGTCTTCGCGTAGCCGACAACATCTGGCCGACAAACCAAAAGATGGCCACGCGAACACCGATCATGCCAAAATGAGCCTCACATTTTCACTGTTAGACGATTCACGAGTCGAAGAGTCGTTCGCAGTTTTGGGCCGCGTCGGGGCCTGGATCGAAACACAAGGGCGACGCCAGAGAATCTCGAAAACCACACTTCAAACGTATCGTCAATGGCAATCCGAGGGCGCGAATTATGTCGTCATCGAGGCCGGGCAAATCGTTGGGCTGATCACACTTCGCCTTGAGTCACTTGACGACTGGCCAGAGTTTTTGACGCTCGGTCGGGTTCCCATGATACGGGCGTTGGCTACACATCCCGACCACCGAGGAAAGGAAGTCGGCGCATTCGCCATCCGCGAAGCGATAAAACGCTGCGGCGAAAAAACCGCGATCTATTTGGATTGTGTCAGCGACTTTCTTCCTGCCTACTATGCGACTCTCGGTTTCGTGCCGATTGACGAGCAGCGGCGTCAATATCCGGACGGCGAGTGGTACGACATTACGTTAATGCGCTACGCCGGGCGTTAAAAGGAGAGGACTGAATACTGGTGACTACCGGGTACCCAGTACAGATTCGTTTTGCGTGATTCATCCGCGGGAACATCGTTCCGCTATTCTTTTGATCGTCGCATCGAATACAGGTGTTTCTCGGTTCGGATTAAGAGCCGATCATCCACGATAGCGGGCGTCGCCATTGCCAGATCGCCAAGAGAATTGACATGGAGCAGTTTATATTCCTGGCCAGCTTCTAACACATAGGTATCACCCTGCTCACTTAGACAGAAAACTTTGCCGTTATAGGCCCAAGGTGAAGTCGTGAAATCCGCGCCGCTGGCTTTGATTCTTGACTTAAACGATTGATCGCCCGTTTCGGCGTCTAACCGGCTGACGATTCCATTGTCATTGACCACGTACAATCCACCTTGATATGCAACAGGTGTTGGGATATAGGTTCCGGCCCTTGGCCGTGACCAAACCACATATTCGTTGGGCTCGCCATTTTCGGCGGACGAAATATCGCCCATCGCGCCGGGGCGAATCGCAAACATGGGCTTTGTTTTACCACCGTCCAGGTACAACAATCCTTTACAAGCAAAAGAACTGGCGGCTGGTGCAACGGTCAATCCGGTCATTCGCCATAGCTCTTTGCCGTTCGTATCGTAGCTAATCGCCTGGCCCGGACTCATGGTTACAATTTCCGTTCGCACATCATTCTTCCATATGAACGGCGTTACCCAACCGGACTTCGGCAGGGCTTCTGGTGCATTTTCCGGCGGGATACGATCCGTTTGCCAAATCTGTTTGCCATTCGTTGTGTCGTAAGCGGCGATAAATGAATGTTCCTGATTGTCATGAACGATGATCAAACAATCTTCGCAGAGAACCGGCGAGCTGCCCGTTCCAAATTCGAAATAAATCGGATGAGCATCCATTTTGGTCGTCCATACCTGTTTGCCGTCCATGTCGTAAGCGAACAGGCCAAGATTGGCGATGTATACATATACATGATTCCCATCGGTCACAGGCGTTTCAGAGGCAAAGCTGTTTTTGCGATGACGACCATGGGGAGGTCTCCCCGTGTAAAACTCGTCGTTCCAGAGCTCATTTCCGGTATTGACGTCCAGGCAATACACAAAGTAATGCAGCGTGACTTCGCTGGGCAGTTCGATATCGCGTTCGGTCACACGTTTTTCAACTTCTTCTTCGGAGAGACCCTGTTTCATCAATTCGGCGACATACGCGTTACTGTAATCGGTACCGGTTTGTGGCGGCTTTGATTTACCATCGGTCGTAACCGTAGTAACAAACACCTTGCCATTGGCAACAATCGGCGACGACCAACCTCGACCAGGAATCTCGGCAAGCCACTCAACGTTTTCAGTTGTCGACCAACGATCGGGTAGACGCGAATTTTCAGCGATCGGATTGGCGTCGGGTCCACGGAATTGAGGCCATGGTGCTGTTTGAGCCTTGACCGGAGCAGAATACGCCGAGCCAGCCCAAATCAATATGACGGTCAGGATCGTTGATTTCATCCAAAGATTCATCGAGTGTTCCTTGCTCTAGTTTTGTATTGGTGGGTACCGAAAAGGAATTACCTTTGGATCAGGTTACAAGTTTCATCGACTTGGCCAAATCCGAGAATTGGTCCCGTGAATCAAGATTCTCAGTCAACGTTTACCAGTGACTTGCGTGAACCGTGAAAGCGCCCGCGGCACGAGATTTTGCGCGGGCGCTTTTGGAGTTTGGTTTACACGTACTATTTTTGGCCAGTTTCCTCAGGTTCATCCAATCGGATCATCGACCATTGCTGGGTTTGTCCATCTTCAAAGTGAAGCAAAGCACCAGCTTCGTTTTCGGTCAGATTGTAGATACCCGTCTCCATAATCGGCCAGCTTTCTCCAACCGGTCCCCAAGCCGCACGTTGGCTGTCTTTGTCAATCGTACCCTCCACTTCGAACGAATGATCGGTCGCGGTATTTTGGAACGTACCAGCAATGATGCCTTCCTTGCTGATCGCTAACTGCAAAAACAGAGTCGAATCTTCCGCCGATCCTTCATTCTCGGTGAGTGCAAAAACACCCAGTGGCATCCAGTCAACTTTTTCCGGGTCGACTTCAGGAACGCTTTGCACTATCGCCTGAGCTTGCTGCGAGTATTCCTCCGCTGTGCCGACAACTTCGCCGTCGTAGTAGACGTTGTCCCCTTCGTAATAAAGGTTCGTTCCGTAGTCATAATAGACCGGTTGACTGTTGATACCACTGGCCAACCAACCTGTTACCGCACCGGCCGTAGCAACCGCCCACCAGTTTCGGTTGTAGTTGTTCCATCGATAGCGATAGTTCGGGTGGCGTCCCCAATATCCGCCACCATAAGCCGGCAAGTGACCGGGGCGGGGCGGTCGATAGCCGGGTGGTCGGTAACCAGGTGGTCGCGCTCCTGGCGGACGGTATCCCGGCGGGCGTGCGCCCGGTGGTCGCTGGCCGGGACGGTGCCCCGGTGGTCGAGCTCCAGGAGGACGTTGTCCTGGCGGCCGAACTGCGCCCGGTGGTCGTGTGCCTGGTGGCCGCGTACCCGCCCCTGGCGGTCGAGTGCCAGTTCCAGGCGGTCGTGTCCCAGGTCGTCCGGCTTCCGGCAATTGGGTCGGTCGGTTTCCAGCCCCTGGAGCGGGCCGTGTTCCAGCTGAGGGGCGGTCTTGCAAGAAATCACCTGCAGCTCCACCACCAGGTCGCGTTCCGGGGCGAGTTGACGGTCGATCAAGGTTTAGAAAGTTATTGAGTTGTCCCTGCGAGGGTCGGCCGGTTGAAGGTCGTCCCGTCGAAGGCCGTCCTGTTGAAGGCCGTCCTGTTGACGGTCGTCCTGTTGACGGTCGTCCTGTCGAAGGACGGCCCGTCGAAGGACGACCCGTCGAAGGACGACCCGTCGACGGTCTCCCAGTTGACGGACGACCTGGTGAGGGTCGGCTCATTGATGGTCGTCCAGCCGAGGGTCGGCTCATTGACGGAGAGCGTCCGGCCGACGGCCGGCTCATTGAACGACTTGGCGATGGTCGGCTCCTAGCTCCCCCTCCACGGCTAGCGCCGCCACGTCCACCACCTCCGCGCCCTCGCTGTGCGACAGTTTCGTCGCACATCCATAAACAGGTCAAACTCAAACAAAGAAAGCAAAAACTGATTTTTAATATTCGATTCATAATATTACTCTTGGACTCATTTTTGGAGCGAGTGTTATTTTCGTTGGATTACGATTTTGTCAATGTTGGGGAGCAGTTTGCCATCGACGACGCGATTAATTTTTTCCCAGCTGAAACTACCATCGTCCAGCGGGCGGAAGATGCTGGTGAATGACCCTGAGCCACCATCGGCAAGTGTACCCACAGACAGCACAGACCAACCATCATCCCTTTTGTTCCAGGTTCCTGTGACAACTCCGCCATCGGAGTCAAACAGCCAACTTCGAATCGTCTTTGACTTGGCGTCCCAACCGATGATCTGCAGTCCCGACGATTCAACCTCATCCTGTTCGCCGTAAACTTTGAACTTTCGGCTGATGAAATTCTGTTTGGTCGTCCATTGGCAGGAAAACTCAATTCGGAATCCGTCACCCTCCTGGGCCCAGTCGCCGACAAGCCACTCAAGTTCTTTGAGTTCATCGTAATGGGATTGCTCGATTACAATTTCGGCTTCGGTCACACGATCAATCAACCAGGTTCCATCTCGTTTGACATACACGACACTATAATCCGTTTCGACGACGTCTCCCTCTGAGTGGGTGACCGTCGCAGTACCTCTTTCGAGTGCGACACTCGGCGAGATGAGCTCGATCGAGTCAGTTGCTACGGCGAGCTTGGGAACGGATTCGTTTTCGAAAATCTTCTTAAAGCTTTCGGACACTGCGGCTCGGCCAATCGCCTGTTCTCCAGTCGTTCGGCTAGTGTAGACGCCCTCCGGTGACCAGTGAGCTGTTAACTTGGCGACGTCTTTGGCATTAAACGCGGCCACATAAGATTGGATCGCCGCCTCAATTTTTTCGGATTCGTCGGCTCGCGGGGCGGTTTTTTGAACTGAGTCGACTGCTTGACCAGTGGCAGTTATGCCGTTGGCGCAAATCAGTAACAGAATGAAAGAATGTAAAAACTGGTTGTGCATAATCTGCTCCGTAGTTCGATCGTTTGACCTCAGCCGATATTGTAGGCGATGGTCTCGATAGCCGAAACAAGTTGTGTTGCCCCTCTTTGCGAACAAAGTCAAAAATCGGTGTGAAGGACCGCCGCGCTATCAGTGACTGGCACCCTTCCCGTAACGTAATACTTTGTTCAAACTAAAAGAAAATTGTATTTTGTTTTTGCAACTGCCAAACATCTCGGATGAACCATTTCGACGCGTGGGATTAAACTGTTGTGGTAGTCAATTCGTACAAACCGTTTTTGAAATTGATTCGCGAGTTACTTCTGCATCTCGTGCCCGTCTTGGTCTATGTGCTGATCATTGGTGGGCTTGATCTGCAGTTCCATCTCGAAATTTATAACTTCCCCGTGGCGATTGTTGCGATTCTAGGTACTGTGATTGGCCTGTTGTTGGCCTTCCGTACGAATTCGTGCTATTGCCGATGGTGGGAAGCCAGGACTCTCTGGGGCGCGATCGTCAATGATTCACGAACATGGGCTCGTCAAATAATTGAGTTCTGCAAAAACGGAAACGACAACAAGTCCGCTTCGGATTCAGATCTACGGCGTATCGCGCTTCGCCAGATTGCCTGGTGTTATGCATTAAGCCGAAGTCTCCGCGGTCAGGATGCGACAAAGGACTTGGACACGTTGGTGGACGAAGCAGAAGTTGATTCTTATCGATCAATCCACAACGTACCCAATGATATATTGCTCAAACAGGCAATTGAGTTACGCAAACTTTACGAGGCAAATCGTCTGGAACTTTTCCAATTCATTGAATTGGAAAAAACACTTACACGTTTGACGAATTCGATGGGTGGATGTGAACGTATCAAAAACACGACTTTTCCATTGTCGTACAGTCGCCTGGTTCACGGGTTGATCTACGTGTTTGTCTTTTTTCTGCCATTTGGACTCGTCAATGTACCCGCCGTTGGATTGGTGGTTACATCATTGTTCCTTTCATTCGCGTTCCTGTTGATTGACCGGGTGTCGACCTATTTGCAGGATCCGTTCAGCAATCGACCATCCGATACGCCGATGCTCAGTTTGTCACGAACGATCGAAATCAATATCAAACAAATGTTGGGTGAAAAAGGACTGCCCCCGCCATTGGCTCCAGAAGATGGCGTACTGTATTAGCCAGTCCTCAACCGTCGATCGGTTAGCTCTTTTTCGGCGAACCGAAATAGACTTCCTGCTAATCGTTTCCTGAAAGGACTCCCGCCCTCATGGTCGCCGAGTTATGCTAGGCATTGTTAATTCGCAGAGAGGCCGACATTTATGTTGAACAACTATCCGAGTCGTAACTGTAGCTCAGCCTGTCCCAGGCTGAGACGCCGCGTCCGAGTCTGGGACAGACTCGGCAACAGAGAAAACTCACAGCCTCTCCGCGTCGTTTCACGAGTCGGAGACTCGAACAAAATTGATTTCGGCAGAGCGAAAATTACTTTTGAGACAAAGCCCAGTCAAAATTACAGCTTCAAAAATTCACGGTTAAGTCATATGCATTTTCCAAACAACATCTTGCGATTTCAGCTTTGCATTCTCGTTTTGCTTTCCGCCCATCATGTCGCTACCGGTCAGGAAAAGGAATTTCCGAAGTGGTGGAATGATCGGGTCTCGGCACAACTCGATCTGGCCGACTCAAATAGTAACGAGCTTGAGAGCGCATTGCAGCGAACACCCGAAGCACATCGAAAGGCGATGTCTTTCCTGATTTCGAACATGAACCCCAAAGATCTTCAGACCGCGACCGCTGATTTGCTGTTGAACAACATTCGCTTGGCCTACGAGGCGAAAACGAAGTTACCCTGGGGCGACGACATTCCAGAAGACATTTTCTTAAACGATGTGCTGCCTCATTTTAATGTCGATGAAACAAGAGAACTTTGGCGCCCAAAGTTGTATGAATTGTGCCTGCCGATCGTTGCGGATTGCAAAACATCCGCCGAGGCGGCTCAAAAACTGAACGAAGAACTCTTCAAAAAAGTGGGTGTCAAATATTCAACGGCTCGCAAACGAGCCAATCAATGCCCCAGTGAAAGCATCGAACAAGGCTTGGCGTCTTGCACCGGGTTATCTGTATTGCTGACGGACGCGTGCCGCAGCGTTTGTGTTCCCGCGCGGCTCTCCGGCATTCCAAGTTGGCCCAACAAACGGGGTAATCACACGTGGGTCGAAGTCTGGGATGGCGAATGGCATTTCACCGGAGCTGCAGAGCCAAGTGCGCAGGGGCTCAATCACGCATGGTTTGAAAACGATGCTGCACTTGCCGACAAATCGTCGCGATTTCACTCGGTCTATTCGGTCAGTTTCAAGAAAACGGACACGATCTTTCCGCTTGTCTGGTCAAGTGATCCGGAAAACCCGGTGTATGCGGTTAATGTTACGGATCGTTATGCCGACCCGGAAAAGATCGCAGCTATGAAGGCCCAACAGAATATTGTGCAAACGATGATTCGAATCTGGAACGCCGATCAAACTGAGCGAATAGCAGCTCAAGTTGTCGTAAAGGGTTTGGACGACGAAACCAGTTTGAGCGGTCAATCGCGTGACAACGAAGCCGACATGAACGACATGCTGACATTCGAATTGAAGCCTAACTCGGATTACGATTTGCATGCCTGTGGCGGCGATCATTCAACGAACGTTCGGTTTCGTACGGGCGAAAAGAAACAACAAATTGTCGAAGTTTTGTTACGGGAGGAACGCGTTTCAACCGGCGTAATGGAAAATCTTGTCAAACAAACTGCCGCCGGTTTTTTTGCAGCGAATAAAGAACAGCGAAAGCAATGGAAGTTCGCGGAAAACGTGGATGAGGCTTATCGAGCGAATCCACGATCGTATCACAAAGCGATTTCGGAGGCCTTCAAACTTTCACCACTCGGTCAGTCGCGTCAAGACGACTTTGAAAATAATCGCGTTACCTTCAATGAACACACCAGCCCGTACACCGTCAAGGAAGTTGGCACCCGTCCAGAAAACGGTTGGCCACTCTTCATTGCTTTGCATGGCGGAGGCGGTGCTCCTGCCCGCGTTAACGATAGCCAATGGGAACACATGCAGATCTATTACAAAGATCAACCTGGCGTGACCGGCTACAAATACCTCGCGCTGCGAGCACCCAATAACAGCTGGAACGGCTTCTACGACAACTATGTATACCCATTGATCGAAAACTTGATTCGTCAATTCATCGTTCACGGTGACATTGATCCAGACAAGGTTTTCATTATGGGCTATTCTCACGGCGGCTACGGCGCGTTTGCAATTGGCCCCAAGATTCCTTATCGCTTTGCCGCCGTCCATTCCAGCGCAGCCGCACCAACCGACGGGGAGACCTCTGCGAAAACGCTTCGGAATACCCGGTTCACGTTTATGGTTGGCGAGAATGACAATGCCTATGGCCGCCGCCAACGGTGCGAAGCGTTTGCAAAACAAATAGCTGAACTAAAAGGAGATCGAGACGACATTTATCCCGTCGAGTTTTTATTCAAACCGGGATTCGGTCATCGCGGTTTGCCAGACCGCGACATAATTGCTGAAATGTATGATCACACTCGAAATGTCGTCCCCAGACATTTGACATGGGAACTAACCGATCCAGTCGTCAACAGGTTTTTCTGGCTGCAGCTCGATCAGCCAGCAAAAGGCAAAGAAATTATCGCGACCATCGAAAACAATCTGATTGAAATTCAAGCTGAAAACGTCGATCAGCTGGTAGTCTATTTTGACGAACGGCTGATTGATCCAAAGCAGCCCGTCAAGATTCGGGTCGGCGAGAAAACAATTGAAGTAGAGTACAGACCGAGGCTTGAGATTCTCTGCCGCACGCTTGCCGAAATGGGCGACTTGAATCTGGCGTTTGACGGTGTGGTTGAGATCAGGCCGTAGTTGGTGTTGTTGATAAAATTGTGGTGGCGACACTCCAAGGCGGTGAGTTTTGCTGACATGCGGTGTCCAATAATAAATTCACAACCTCTCCGTGACGCCGATGGCACCTGTCACGAAGGAGCCCACGAGACAACCTCACCGCCAATTGGTACCTTATTGGGAAACGAATCCGAAGACCCGCCAAAGGCAACAGAACCGGAGTCAAAATGAAAACTAAAAAATTGTTATACTCAATTTCGTTCGCGATTTTTGCTGCGAACCTAATGTTTCCTCATCCAAGTTACGCCCAACAAGAAACAAAAACGGACGGAGCCAAAATGTATGACTCAATCATGTTGCGGCCCTGGTCAGGACGCAACGGCGGTGTGCCTCCCTGGAAACAGGTTAAGGTCGAAGAGTTCTTGCCCACGTTCGACGCGGCGATTGAAATGTCGGAAGCGGAAATCGATGCGATTGCTAACCATCCGTCGGCACCCACTTTTGAAAACACCATCGTAGCCCTGGAAAAAGCGGGCGAGCCGCTCAATCGACTGGAAACGATTTTCGGCGTTCACAGCTCCAACTTGAACCTTGGTTCGATCCCGGATATTGAAAAAGCGGTTGCGCCAAAATTGTCAAAACACCGTGACTCAATTACACAAAATGAAAAACTCTTCGCCCGAATTGCCACGGTCTATGAAGGCGATGAGATGAAGAGTCTTACGCTGGCCCAACAACGACTGGTTGAAGACTATTACAAAAACTTTGTCCGCCAAGGAGCGAAATTGAATGCGGAAGACAAAGCTAAGCTTTCTCAGATCAATACCTCTCTCGCCGGGCTGTTTACCCAGTTCAGTCAAAATGTTCTCGCCGACGAAGGTAATTACGTAACCTGGATTGAAAACGAAAAAGACTTGTCAGGTCTCCCCGACAGCGTGATTGCAGCGATGGCCAGTGCGGCGAAGGAACGCAGTACCGAAGGTGAGAGCAAAGGCGACTGGACGGTCACGAACACCCGTTCCTCGATGGAGCCGTTTTTGACGTATGCCGACAATCGGGCGCTCCGCGAGAAAGTCTGGCGGACTTATTACGACCGTGGTGACAACGGTGACGAAAGGGATAACAACGAGATTATTTCCAAAATCCTGAAACTGCGAGCCGAACGAGCTTTGTTGCTGGGCTATGAAACTCACGCGCACTGGCGACTGGAGCCTCAAATGGCTGCCAAGCCAGAGGCCGCGATGGGCCTGATGTTGAAAGTTTGGCCGAAAGCGGTCGCTCGAGTGAAAGAAGAAGTTGCCGACATGCAGGCGATCGCCGACCAGGAAAAAGCGGGAATCACGATCGAGCCCTGGGACTATCGCTACTATGCGGAGAAAGTTCGCAAAGCAAAATACGATCTTGATTTCAACGAAGTCAAACCGTATCTGCAACTCGAAAAACTCGTTGAAGGCATGATGTGGGCAGCTGGCGAACTCTACGGGTTTGAGTTTGAGCAAATCAAAGACGTCCCCGTTTTTCATCCCGATGTCCGAGTCTTTGAAGTCACTCGTGATGGACAACATGTCGGTCTCTGGTACCTCGATCCCTATGCTCGTCGCGGCAAGCGAAGTGGCGCGTGGATGAACGCCTATCGTTCGCAGAAGAATATCGATAAACCGATCACACCGATTGTGTCGAACAATTCGAACTTCGTCAAAGGCAAGGAGGGAGAGGCAGTTTTGATTTCATGGGACGACGCGATCACGTTGTTTCACGAATTTGGTCATGCGCTACATGGCTTGTGCAGCAATTGCCAATACCCTTCGCAGTCCGGAACGTCGGTTGCTCGGGACTACGTCGAGTTTCCCTCTCAATTGAATGAACACTGGCTCTCCACGCCGGAAGTTCTGAAGAAGTTTGCGGTCCATTACAAAACGGGTGAACCCATGCCTGCTGAGTTGCTTGAAAAAATCGAGAAAGCGGACACTTTTAACCAGGGTTTTTCTACTGTTGAATACCTGGCCAGTGCGCTGATCGACATGAAACTTCATCTGGCTGGAAATGTGACGATTGATCCGGACAAATTTGAGCGTGAACAATTGGCGGAGCTTGGGATGCCGAAGGAAATCGTGATGCGTCACCGGACACCGCAATTCAGTCACGTGTTTTCGAGCGACGGGTATTCGGCCGGTTATTACAGCTATCTGTGGTCGGACGCATTAACAGCCGATGCGGCGGAAGTGTTCGAAGAAGCGGGGTCCTATTACAAACCTGAACTTGCCAAGAGCCTGTATGAGCACATCATGTCAGTTGGGGATACGATCGAGCCAGCCGATGGCTTCCGCAAATTCCGCGGTCGCGATGTGGACACCGCGGCGCTATTGCGCAAACGAGGTTTTCCAGTGGATTGAGTCCCAAAACGACTTTTGTTACGCGGTACTCAGTAACCGCCTTTCAAAAGTTCTTGCGCCGTGATCAGAAGTCGGGGGGCGCTGGTTGGTAATTGCTCGAGAAGACCGGATGCGCTCACTACCGTTTTTTGTGCTCGCTCCGTGTACGAAGCGTCGCCCGTTTGCTCACCCAAATACAGCAGATTACCGGCTGAGACGCTGTTTCCTGCAGGTAACGCCCCATCGACCGGCTTTTTGCCGCGAACGAGAAGCTGCTCGTGATCTTTGGACGTAAAGAAATATCCGCCCAATTTATCATCCCAAAATAGCTCGTCTTGTTTGGCCTGTGTTTTGACGGCCTGATCCAGCCATTTTTGCTCCCCGGTTGCCTGGTGCAAGGCAAGAAATCCATCAATCAGACAAGCGTAATCGTCAAGGTAAGCATTGAGTTTGGATTCGCCTTTTGTATGTGTTCGCCAAAGTCGTCCATCTTCTCGAAACAGATTGGCGATCGCAAAATCACCGGCGCGAACGGCCGTATCAATATAGGCTTGGTTCTCAAGGAGGCGGCCTGCGTCAGCAAACCCGCGAATCATCATCCCATTCCAACTGGTCAAAATCTTATTATCAAGGAGCGGTCGTACACGCTTTGCCCGAGCTTCAAATAGTTTCTTGCGAATCACGGCTAGTTTGGCCTCGATTTCGGCCAAAGTTGTTGATCGTAATTTCGCAGTTTCGGACAAGGTTTGACTTAACTGGGGCGCGTAATATTTTTCTTCGAAGTTGGGAGCCTTGTTGAGTCCGTAAATGCTGGCGAACAGCTGATACTCTTCGTCCGATAACGCTGCCTTTATTTCTTCTTTGTTCCAGCGATAAAACTTGCCTTCCTCGCCTTCCGATTCTGCATCCAGTGCCGAATAGAAACCTCCATCTTCTGCTACCATTTCGCGAGTTACCCAAGCCAATATTCCGTCGACAACGTTTTTGAATTCTTCGCGGTTGGTCAGCTTGTAAACTTCTGAATAGACAGTTGCCAGTTGGCCATTGTCATAAAGCATCTTTTCGAAGTGCGGAATGGCCCAGAATCGATCGACGCTGTATCGATGAAACCCGCCTCCAAGATGATCGTAGATTCCACCCATCATCATGCGTTCGCAGGTTTTGATCAGCATATTTTTCGCCGAATCGTTGTCTGGATTTTCACGCACGTAATCGGCGAGGAAGATTAAGTTAGAGGGCTCGGGAAATTTGGGGATACTTGAATTTTGAGGGTTGAAGCGAAACCCGCCGTATTCGGGATCGAAGCTGTCTTCGAGATTTTCGATGGCGATTGTAATCCACGACTGCTGCATGTTCTCGTTTTTTAGTGGCTTTCGGCCCGCCAGAGATTCGCGCGTGTATTTCGTGATCGTATCGGCGTCGATGCCGATTCGATCGGGTTGTTCGCGCCAATTCTTGTCGATCATCTTGACGATTTCGAGGAATCCAATTCGCGCGCCGCGATCACCCGCACGGGCTGGGAAGTAAGTGCCTCCAAAAAATGGCCGACCATCTGGCGTCAGGAACATCGAAAGAGGCCAACCTCCGCCCGGTCGTTTTCGCATCAGCTGATTAAGCACGTGCAACGATTCCATATAAATGTTATCCACATCCGGTCGTTCTTCCCGATCGACCTTGATGCAGATAAAGTTCTCATTGAGAAACTTTGCGATTTCTTCGTCCAGGAACGACTCACGTTCCATGACGTGACACCAGTGACAACTCGAATAACCAACCGACAAAAAGATCGGTTTGTTTTCTTTTTTCGCTTTGGCCAAAGCTTCTTCGTTCCAGGCATACCAATTCACAGGGTTGTGAGCGTGCATCAACAAGTAGGGACTTGTTTCTTTCGCCAATGCGTTGGTGTGTTTTTGTTTGGTTTCTTGTTTTGGTTCGTCCTGTGCCAGTCCAACTGAAACGGAGGACACGATCACGAAGATCAGTGAAAATCTGACCAGGCACGTTGCCGAAAATGAAGTTGGATATTGAATAGTCATCTTTGTGTTCTTTGGTTGAGGATAGAGATACCGAATTGTAGACCATTTGTACTTTTTGGAAGGACCGTTTTGTGTTGTTTGGCTTGTTGAACCAGAAAAACACAATCACTGTTGGAAATTCAACAACGAACCAGAATTTGGCAACGAACCGTTTCGATCATCTCTTCGTAGAAAAAGTCGCCTCGTCATCTGTTGCCGCATTATTCTTGTGTGTTGGGGGCAATGACAGATGACGCAAAAAACAGTGAGCGATGGTCCGGCTCGACCTAAGTTGAACGGAGTCCAGTTTCAGATTTGCCTTGGTGATCTTTTCTTTTTGATGGCGTTTGCGGCGTGCCTGGCTTTGGCATTCGCGACTAAATGGACATCCACGTTGTTCTTCTTCTTGACGCTGGGTCTCGGGTGGATCGTGGGCGCGATTTTTGTTTCGTCGTTATTTCGAAAAAAAGTCGCAACGACGCAGGTGGTTTTTTCGCTGGTGATTTCGATATTTTTATCGATTTGTGGGTTTTTCTACGTGGGCATGATGGTTTTTACTCATGTTATCGCGGCTTTGATTCTGAGTCAGGTATCGCAACCGATTTCGTGGCGAGCGTTGACAGGAATAAGCATGGGTTGCGTGGTCGTATCAATGTTGCTCCTGAATATGGCAAAGCCGCCTCGATTGCAACGATTGCTGCAAGCCCGAGCCGCTTATCCAATCGTCGAGTTGTCAGATCGCTTGCAATACGAAACCGTTCGCGAGGAGGTAGCCGACAGCGCGCTAACGGAAAAAGAGATTTCAGAAAAGGTTGCAATCCGACTGAGCGAAAAGGAGACCGCGCCGATAGAGTCCAGATTCAGCCGCCTCTGGGCCCTGCAGAAAATTCATGATCAGGCGTATGAAGAATTCGTTCGGTCCGTCGGTTTTGGAGCGGTTCGGATGATCACGGTAGACCGTGATCGCATTGACACGCCCGAAATACCGACGTTCGGTTTTGAAGATGATTTTGATGTAGAGTCCGTAGTCTCCGCCGACGATACCGAGACCATGGAGTGGAAATCTCAGTTGCGTGTTGATGACGCGGATCACGACGACCCGAATTCGTATCATTTCGCGGGGGAAGCCGACTTCCTGCATCCCGCGACGATCGGCTTTGTCCAGTCACCCAAAAAAGCCGCCGGCTTCTTACCCCACGCGTTTCATTTACCGCGGGGCACCTTGTACGACAGAGATCTCGGATACAAAACCTGGGTACTGCAAGACCTGGAATTGATCAGCCTGCTCCGCTTCGAAGAACCACGGGCTTACGTGTTGAATCATTTACCGCGGATGGATCATTTGTCGAGCGACGATATTCCAACTCGAGCCTTGACCCAATTTGAGTTGACTTCGCTCCAAGAACTAAAAAGGGATGAAGATGTGGTCATTAAAGATTCCGGTGACAAGCTATACATGCTCGGTTCGTTGCGAGCAGGCAAGTCCTGTATTGATTGTCATTCCGTCAAGCGCGGTGATTTGTTAGGTGCGTTTACGTATAAGTTCGCCGCCGTTTCGCGCTGAGCTAAAGGATCAGCGCTATTCTCTCGAGTCTACGTCTGCATAAACTCTGGCCAATTTCAAAAGGATCGGCTCGAGAGCCAAATAATAAGCCTCTTCATCCATTGTACTTTTTGTCGATCGTAGCGCTTCGAGTTGCGACTCAAGTTCATCGCGCACCTCGCGCTGTTCGCGCGACAGTTGGGCTTCGGCGCCACGGCGGACAAGAAAGACCTGGTTAGCAGCCAATCCATCCGGTTTGCCGTTTTTAGCTTTACGAACGACGCGGGTCCCCTCGAACCAGTCGGCTGGTGTTCCCAGTCCATCGAAATTGTCGTCGATCAATGCCAATTCTGTCGCAAGTCGCGTTTGCTGAACATAAAACTCCTGGGTCCGGGATGACGCGGCAAGAAACGCTTCGAGTAACGAGGTCTGTTGGTCTTTATCGAGGTCCAAAGTCGGATCTGCGATCGCTTGCGAAAGATAGCCTCCAAAACGGGCAAAATTATGCTGGGCACCGCTCTTGGTCGCCGTGATCACAATTCGATTCTTGCCTTTGAGCTTGGCAATCGATGGACCGCTCGCCGAGGCACAGTTGATGATCACGATTCGGCATGTCAGCGGCGCCAGCCACTCCGCAAGCTGCGAGGCAGAAACGTCCGGACCCCTCAGATTGAACTTTGACGTCTTACGATCATCCGTTCCATGACCGATCAACACAATCCAAAGTTCCCGAGTCGCCTCGTCGGTCGACTCAATCTCAGCTTGTAATCGCTGGGAATCCGTTGGTTCGACTTCTCGTCCGGAGCCAATCCTGACCAGCGAAACGCCGGATTTTGATTCGCCATTTGTTTCGTCGGATTCAAGTGCTTGTTCCCAGTTATTGGCCCACTCCTCGAACTGGATGCCATATTCTTCGCTTCCTTCGGCACCGACGACCAAAATTACTTTCCGGTCTTGAGCGTTCGCCGACGAAGCGATGATTGTCGCAAACACGAGTATAACGAATTGGCGCACGAGCCTGGGACAGGCTCGGCGACAGTAGGTCAGTCTGTCCCAGACTGACAATCGTTGAGCCAAAGTTCGGTGTACGGGCCTGGGACAGGTTCGGCACCAGTAGGTCAGTCTGTCCCAGACTGACAATCGTTGAGCCAAAGTTCGGTGTACAGGCCTGGGACAGGCTCGGCGACAGTTTTCGAATCGCGACATCACGGCAACCCCTTCCATCGTCGAATGCCCCATTCGCCAACCAACAGACTGATCGCGAGCCCAAAAATTGTCCACCGATGCCACCAGGGCAAAGATCGAGTTTCCGTAATTGGAACTTCACGATGCTCAAGGCTCGTGACAAAACCGTCGAGACGATCTAACTCGATCACTTCGCCGCCACTACGCTGCGCGAGTTGTTCCAGAAACGCTCGATTCGGTTCAAGCGATCGAAACTCTTCGGTTTCCGGTTCTGAAACCCAGCCAGATTCACGTTGTTCGATGTCACTTCCATCGTCCGCGTCAGCTTGAACGATGGCTCGATAAGCTCCGGGTTCGCTCGAGACAAAATTCGCCACGTACAATCCCGGTTCTGATGCTGCTGGCTCACCCTTCAACTCAATCGATTTTCCGGCGGGGGTCTGCACTTCGATGGCAACCGCAGCATTGTCAAACGGCTTGTAGGCCTCATCGCGGACCCAAACTTTTATCTCAGCAGTTCGGTTGGCGTCGTTTTTGCGTTCAACCTCAACCTCGACTCGTCGCGGCGCATCGGCGACCAGCCAACGCAGCGTTTGCCGCCATGCTTTCTTCAGGTCGTCGTTGTTTTCATCACTCTGGAGCTGCCATCGCCAGAAGTCGCCGATCATTAATGCGGCGGTGCGTCCTTTACCGAACGGCTGAACGACTAATGCGGGATGTTCACGGTTGTCGCGGGTGAGCACCGTCGCCAAAACGGTTGCTCCTGGCTTGATCGATTGGGACAAATTTAGCGTTTTGAACTTCGGCATTGAAGCAAGTCGCCGACGTTCCTTTTCTTCGGTCGATTCGATTCGAACCCATGGTTGCAGCCAACCTTCGCGAGTCAAACTCAGGTGATACTGGGCTCCCTTTTGGGGCGCGATCTGGTCAAGATAAACCGGCAACATCTCGCCGATTTGGGTTCGATCGAACTCACCACTGCCAAATGATTCCTGTCCGCCCAACATCAGCAACCCGCCACCACGCAAGCTGACGAATTGCTGGACCAACGATTTTTGATCTTCACTGAAGAACTTGGCTTCAACATCGTCCAGAACGATCGCATCGTACTCAAAAAGCGTCTCTGCGTCTTTGGGAAACCCGCCACGTAACTCGTCTTTGTCGCGCGTTCCCAGCCTCAAGAAAACCGGCTCATCATGCTGCTCCGTGGTATCTTCGTCTTGAGACTCAAAACCGCGAAACAAAGAATTTGACTGCTGACCGTCGCGACCGCGGAACGTAAACTTGGCTTCCCGTTTGGCAATCCGCACCAACGCGACCAAGTCCAATTCCTCATCTTCCTGCAACGAACGACGGAGAAATTTGAGTTCCCAGTTGGGTCGACCGGTTACGTAAAGCACTCGAAACGGCCCTCGACCCCGATCAACAACGGCGATTCGTCGGTTATTCACAATCGTGGCCTCGTCCGAGGATTCAGCCGATTCGTTGTTCGTGTCCTCACCTTCGGCGAACGCATTCACCTGGTAAACGTTGACGCCACGTTTTTCTGGCCGTGTTTTGAAACGAACGGCGAAAGGCCGCCCATCTTCAATGCGGTTGACTTCTTTTCGTTCAAGTTCCTTGCCATTTTCATCAAGCAGCTGAACGGCGACACGCTTTCCAGCGTATCCGTGAGCCACGAGTTCGGTTGTTACCGTGACGGGGGCCGATTCAAAATTAGTTTGCGTACTGGTGACCCGCGTGATCCCCAAGTCCTTCGCTGGCCGCTCTTTTCCAACTACGACAGGGTAAATCGGCGGGATGTTTTGCCAATCCAGAGCGTCAAAATTTGAATTGTCCGAATCGGTCACATTGCCATCCGTCAACAAAATGATTCCTGCGGATGGACGACCTTCAAAACGACTCGAGACCAAACCTATATTGTTCAACACGTCACTGCCGCGTTGATCAGCCGCATAACTGGCAAAATTTGACACAGGTCGCAGGCGGCGATCAAACTGGTAACGCCGAACATCAAAATCGTCAGCCAGCTTTCTCAACCAATCCGATTCGTCGTTCAATTTTCGTTTGAGTTGAGTTTCGCGAGTTTCGGAGCTTCCGCGATCTTTGATTTGCAGGCTCTGACTGTCGTCAGCCATGACAACCATCAAGTTCGCGCCTTTCTCGGGTCGGCTGTAGCGCTGCAATGGCTCAAGCAGACAGATGGCGAGTAGCAGTAGGGCCGCGAACTTCATTCCGGCTAACAATATCCGCAGTCCGATCGAAGCCCGTGCCCGCGCATAAGTCCAAACGAGCACTGCCAAACCAGCCAACACCAACAGGCTGATGGGCAAAAGCCAATCCGTTGATCCCCAAGCGTTGGGAAAAATCATTGACCGCTCCCCAGGCGTTCATAATAACGTCGGACAGCATCCTGGAATTCCGCCGGCACTGGATCACGATCCAAAGGAACCAAAGCATTTTTGGAACCACGCCGCATAATCTCTTCGGCAACGCGATCCTGAAGTTCGGCCAACGGTTTGGCAACTTTCAGTTTTACCAAGTCCCAATTAGGTTCCGCCGAGTGACGCTTCGATTCCTTGCGGATTTCACGAGCCTGCTCACGAATCCGTGATGCTTCGGCCCTCAAGTCCGGATCGGCAATCATCTCTTCAACATCGCGCAAGCGGTCGGACCAATCGCGAAAATCTTTGCCTGAAATCGGCCGCATCATTCGTTGGTTTCTGCCACCACCGCGACGAAGATTGAGATCGCCGTTGCGAGGCGCATTGTCCTGGTTGTTGGCTCCAAGGTTGCGAATCTGCTGACGCATCCGTTCGGCAACATTACGTTCCTCATCTTTTTGTTGGCCGCTTCCACCTTGGGCTTGATCACCCGGATTGGCGTCACGCGGTTCGCCGTTTGGTTGTTTTTTGCTTGATTGTCCTTGACCTGATTGTGCTTCCCGCGGCGATTCCTCAGGTTGGCTTTCTCCCTGGCCGCGCGGTTCCTGTTGATCTTCCGATTGCTGGCCGGGCGGGTCGGAGGATTGACGGCCTTGGCCGCGCTGATTGTTTTGTTGTGGTTGATCGTTTGGTTCGCCATCTCGACGTTCGCGATCGGACTGTTGTTGACCGCTTTGTTGGGTCGATTGACCATCACGCGGTTCTTCGGAAGGATTGCGTTCGTTGATTTCCTGCTGCAGTTCCCGGTTCAAATCCCGAAGTGTTTTCTGGGCGGCCTTGAGAGCTTCGGTTTCATCTCCCAACACACTTTCGGCTGCTTTTTCGATGCCTTCCCGTAATTGTTCGATGCCTTGGCGAGCGCGTTTTTCTTCGGTCCTCGCATCGTCAACCCAACCCCGCTCAAGCGACCGGCGAGCCGACTCGAGTGCCTGGCCCGGACGGGATTCTTCGGACTCGCGATAGGTATCATAAAGTTCTTCGGCCAAAAGAGGCTCAAACGGCTCGGCTTCCTCAATCGTCTCTCGCATTTCGGTTCGCAAATCGTCAACGGACCTTTGCTGCTCAGTCAATTGCTGATTTAAATTCGGCTTGTCATCGTCGTCTTCTCGAAGTGAGGGCGCAGTTTTCTTTTTTTGAACGGGCTGATCGGCAAGTTGTTGGGCGATCTCCTGTTGATTTTGTTCCAGTTCCTGGGCTTGATTTCTCATTTGCCGCATCTGTTCGGTAAATTGACCTGCGGTGCGGTTTTGAAACTCGTCGCGAAGCTCTTCCAAGTCTCGCTGAGCCCGCGTTCCTTCGGCAGCGGCCCGTGAAACCTGACCTTTCTGCAACGCTTCGGAAGCACGTTGAAGATTCTCGCGAGTTTGTTCGAGTTGTGCCGATTCCTCGGACATCCGCCGCTGATTCTCTTCGCCCTGCATTCGTTCGAGCAGTTCGTCCGCATCACGAAGCACTTGTTCCTGCTGTTCGCGGAGCGACTTCAATCGCCGTTCGATTTCCTTCCGTTCTTCTTCAGTTTCGGCTTCCTCAAGCGCAGACTGAAGTTCTTTGACTCGTTCGTTGAGATCGGTTTGGCGACGAGCGAGTTCGCGGAGACGGCTGAGCACCTGGCGATCTTCCTGTTGCTGCTGTGATTGCTGGGTTTGCTCTTGCGCCGTTTTTTCGTTTTCGTAACGGTTTTCATCTTCTTTCAGGTTCAACTGTTCGAGCTGTTGCTGCGCCCGATTGTTCTGGTTCT
Source organism: Planctomycetaceae bacterium (assembly GCA_024638965.1). Taxonomy (GTDB): domain Bacteria; phylum Planctomycetota; class Planctomycetia; order Pirellulales; family Pirellulaceae; genus Mariniblastus. The sequence goes on along the minus strand of JAHEJI010000012.1, from coordinate 19,067 downwards.
GAGAAGCCTGACCAGCCTGTTGTTGCTGTTGCCGCACGACTTCATGTTCGCGTGCCCGAAGTTTCAAGAGCGCTTGATAAGCGGCTTGCTCACTCGACAAAGCCGGTTTGAGCGCAGAAAAATCTGCATCATGGTTGGCTTGAGTCAAGTGAAGAACGGCTTCGTTCATCAGCGCGCGGGCAGATTCGATGTAAGATTTTGACTGCTGATCTTCCAGCTGTTCCGCTAATTCAACCAGTTTTTCGATCGCCGATGTCTGCGACTGCGCGAGTAATTCGGTATCGTCACCAAACTCGGCGGAAAGATTGTCTGACTTCTCGCGACGGATCAGCTTCCAGGTTCCGTTGATGATCTGTTTCTGAAGCTCACCAAGCTCTTGGGCCTGTTGAGCATTCTGTCCGCCTTGCTGTTGTGGCGGCGGTTGCTGTCCAGCTGGTGGAGTTTGACCTTGACGATAGATCTCGTCGAAATGGCGAACTTCAGCGAAATACATGTCGCTTGAAACCCGCCGGAGTTCACCATCGGGTCCGATATCTTCGGCCCAGAAATAGTATGAAACCAAATCATCCGGTTGCGCTTTCAACTCTTCCAACTCGAGCAAGTGGTCGACTTGTTTGCGTTTCTTGGTCGAAGGTCGTTGTTCAAGAGCAACATCTGTGTTTTTTTGACCCGGGATACCAAAGTTCAAACCAATCGATTTCAGGCCAAAGTCGTCCCAGACGTTGGCCCTGATTTGGACTTCTTCTAACGGGGAAGCCTGAATATCACGCCCGGGCTCAAGCAGTTTCAATTCGGGTGGCCGATTCTCAAGAACATTCAGCACAAATTTCGGAGGCGTGCGGTTTTTGCGGTTGGCATCGTCAACCAGTTGAAGCTCGTATTTCTGCGATTGATCCATTTGAATTAGAGCAGTCAGTTTCCGTGGATCATCCGAATCCGAAATCAACCCAACGACGGGACTGTCGTCAGTTCCGCGGGCGACCAACCTCGCGGAGGTTACCGGTTTGTTAACAAAAAATGTCAACTCTGCTTTGGTTCCCTGTACCGCATTCAAACGGCGAAAATCCTGGACCGTTTTGTCTTTGAGCTCGGTATAAGTTGGATATTTCAACGTCGCATCGGCGCGGATCAGTTTCGGATAATCGAAAACGGAAACAGTGTACGTGTCCGTTTGTTGTTTGGCGTATTCAATCCGATACGTAATCGGTTGATCGACGGCCGAGACCCGGGCGCCAAATACCGGATCATCAAGGCTTTTTGACATTGGCAGCCGCGATTCAATTCCGTTTGTGTCAGCAAAAACGAGTGTAACTTCTGGCGGAAACGCCTGGTTAAATCGAGCAAGCACCAGCAGACTCGTTCCCCGCTCGACGTCGCTGTTTCCTGGTTCGACTGAAATTTCAAAATCCAATTTGTCGACCGCGGCATCCGCGAACGCGATCGCCTTGTCAGGTGGAATCGGTTTGGCATACCACGCCAAACAAACCATAGCGATTGCGAATGCGATAAGACCCAACAATCCAGCGATCGGCGTGGCAACGAGATGCCAACCCGGGACAATCGCTGGCCAGCGATTGACGAAACTGTGATTTACCGCACGCCGTAAAACGTCCTGTTGCAAAAATCCGAGCCGCTCGCCTTGCCTGGGTTGCAGTTCAATTGCAGTGATCAGGCTTGCATCGAGATCGGGATATTGTCGTTCTACATCTTCTGCGACCTGTTCAACGGTCTTCATCCGAAAAACCGCAATCACTGCGGCTACGATGGCCACTAAGAAACTTCCGCCGGCCAGGAGCCACAGGTATCGAGACGGGTCTAGATTGCCAAACCGGTTAAGATAGTACAACCCAACGACGATAGCCGCCGCGCAAAACCAGGTCACGGCAAATGCAAGGGCGACTCGACGAATCTGGATTCGTCGAACAACCGGTTTAAGACGCTCGTAAAGCACTTGTTCCATTAGTTCATCTCTCCACTTAGCCGTTGATTAACGATCGCGCGGGAAGCGGTTTGACCAGCTAGCCAAGTCTCACCGATCAGGAAGAAGATCGCGGCAACGATCAGCCATTTCCAGAACTTCTGACGGTTCTCGATGTCACGGTCCATCGTTGTTCGCATTTGCGCCAGTTCGCTGGACGCCGTTTCTTGTTCGCCAACTTTGACTTCAAACATCTCAAGCTGCTCAATCGGGATCGCGGCTGTCTCGCTTTCGGCTCGATCGACATTAACTGCAAACGCGATTTGTGATTGGCTGTTTTCCGAACCGGTGCGATCCTGGCCGACTGTACGCGATACCAATCGATAGATGCCGGGCTGATTCGTATCCGTGAAACGGGTTTGATCCGAGTCAATAACCTCCGCAGTCCCATCGGGCTTGATCATCGAACGTGTCCCAACTCCATTTTCCAACGCAGGAAATTCGATCGAATCGCCAACCAAAAGCGACTTGTTCAGTTCGGGAACATCTGCAGCAATCTCAACCAATCCGTTGATAAGGGGGACGAATTTCGTTGAAAGGGCGAGCTGGCTCTGATCAGGATGCCAGCCACTGGCGAAAACAAAGACCTGACCGCCGCCAGACACTTCGCGTTTCCAAATAGCCGGATCATGGTTGTCGAAGCGAGCAATCACTTCGACTTGATCGGGAAGCTCAACCGCTTGGTGCTTCCAGAACCGGATCTTGGTAAAATCGTTATATCTCGGGTTAGCGAACGGCTGGAACAACGGGCTGGCAAAGTTGATCTCGGCCAACATCAAGTATTTTTCCTGGGCATCCTGTTCATCGCCCTCAACCAGATCATCAGCCACGTTGGCCCCGGTCCACGCCGCTGTACTTTCAGTCGTTGCAAGATCCGTTAACGCAATGAACAAAGTTCCGCCTCCGTTCAAGTAAGCGTCGATCTCACGATGTTGGTTTTCATCCACCGGCGAAGCCAATACGACGAGCGTCGGTGGCTTGTCCGTTACGGAGTTCGTAATTTTATCACTGTCCGAGATCTGGCGTACCGTTACCAATCGGCTTGGTGTTTCAACCAACGCGCGGCGTAGATAGAAATGAGGTTTTTCCGGATCGTCTTGGTCATCCTTGCCAACGTAAACGAGATCCAGTTTCTGTTGTTCCGTTGGAACAACATAAAAAGTATTGTCGAAATCTTCTTGATCGCCCGAAACGACAAACTGGCGAGCGGAAACGGCGTCGTCAGGTGGAATTTTTAGTACACGACTGGTTCCTGGTGGAACGTAAAACGAAATGGGATCGGTGAATTGTGGTTTGGCTTCACCCGGCCAGTTGACAAAAAACTGTTCTAACTTGGATTCTTCGGAATTAACAACTCGGATTCGCAAGGAAGGATCGTCTTCTTCAGCGACGGCGTCGAGCAGTTGAACGGTCGCATTTGAATAATCGTCAGGTACGACCGAAAGGAACTGTACATACACGTGCGCGGGCCACTGGAATGCCTGAAGGGATTCGATCTTGGAGCCTTTTTGCAAATCGCTGACGACCACGATCTGAAGCTTCGCGGATACCTTGCCATCGTTGGCTCGTTGTGAATCGCGCCAGACGTCAAGGCGGTCTGCAACTGAAACCATTGCTTGGCCAAGGTCCGAACTAGCCCAGGTAGGTTCAAGAGTTTTTAGCTCGTCGCGAATAAGATTTGCTTGGTTGATCTGGCCTTGTTGGATTCTTTCGTCGAAGGGAACGACTGGCTTGACCGAATTGTCAAACGTTAACAAGGCAACATCATCTCCCTGCTCAAGCCCGCCAAGTATCTTTTCCACTTGTTGTGTGGCTTGCTCCCACAAGTCGGCTCGACGCATGCTTGCACTGGTGTCAAGCAAAATGACAACTCGCCGTTTGGCGACATCGACATCCGATAGTGTATCGGCACCGCGAAAAAAAGGTCGCATGAAAGCAGCGGCAATCAGCAAAATAGCGGCCGCTCTCATCAGCAACAACAAAATGTTTTCGAGTCGACTCCGCCGCGTCAGAGTCGGTGGCGACGGCTTGAGAAACATCAACGAGCTGAATTCAGTCTGTCCCCTGGGGGTTCTTCGAATGAGATGAAGCAGAAACGGGAATGCAATCGCAAGAGCACCGAGTCCGAACAGCCATGCAAGTGCGCTCATGTCCCGCTCCTTGTTTTAGTGGCACGCTTGAGCGATTTGCCCTGATGAGCGCGAGCCTGCAACAGGTTGAAAAGTGCGGTTTCCAGTGGCTGATCCGTTTTGATTTGGAAAAAGTCAATGCCCAGATAGTCGCAAGTCTCTTTGATCGCCGTCTCATGGTCATCGAAACGGTTTTTGTATTCTGCTGCGACCGTTTGCGGATCAACGTAAATCTCGTGCCCCGTTTCCAAGTCCTGAAACATGGTCGCTTGATCAAACCCGAAATCGACTTCGGCCGGATCGAGGGTGCGCAAAATGACCACATCATGTCCGCGCGAGCGGAGGTAGCCCAGATTCTGATCAAGCTGTTCGACGGGCGCGAGCAGATCCGAGATCAGCACAACCAATCCGCGTTTTGCAACCGTCTGTGCGATTTGCTCCAGTGGAGCAGCGAGGTCGGTCGATCTTCCGGAAGCCGTTTTCTCAAGCGCGATCATCAGCCGACGAAGGTGCCCAGCGCGATAACGCGGAGGGATAATGTCAACGATACGGTCTCCGAAAGTCACTAAACCGACCGCGTCCCGTTGACGATTCAAAAACCAGGCCAACGTGGCGGCCATCGTTTTGGCGTATTCGGTCTTGTTGAATTCCAGCGAACCGAAACCCATCGACCGACTCATGTCGACCAACAGGTAACAACGCAAATTCGTTTCGTCTTCAAACCGTTTGATGTAGTAACGATCGCGTCGCGCGAACAGTTTCCAGTCGAGGTAACGCAGATCGTCGCCGGTCGAGTATTGTCGATAATCAGTAAACTCAACTGAAAATCCGTGATAAGGACTTCGGTGGAGTCCGGCCATGAACCCTTCGACAACGATTTTCGCGCGCATCTCCAGGTTCTTGATACGCATGATCGTTTCCGGCGAAACATGCGCAGCATTACGATTGAGATCGGGAGTTTCAATCGTTTGCTTAATTTTGGTCACGGTTATTCTACGGCTTTAAGGGCGCCGGAACATGGTCGAGCAATTGGTCGATGATCTTTTCAACGGTCACGCCCTCGGCTTCGGCTCGATAGCTTGGCAATATTCGATGACGCATCACGGGATGGGCGAGCGTTTGAATATCGTCAAGATTCACATGCGAGCGGCCATTGAACAGGGCTCTGGCTTTCGCCCCGAGGATCAAATTTTGTGGAGCGCGAAGTCCGGCGCCCCAGTTAACAAACTGGTTGACAAAGTCCGGCACTCCTTCGCGGTTAGGACGACTCGCATCGGCAAGTTGAACGGCATAGCGCACCAGTTCCTCGGCGACAGGAACCTTGCGAACTGTATGGTGAAATCGCCGGATGTCATCGGCTGAAAACAGTTTCTCGATCGTAGGATTGTAATCCGATGTCGTTTGCTGAACGACTTTGATTTCATCGTCTTGTTTCAGGTAATCAATGTTAACGTTGAACATAAATCGGTCGAGTTGAGCTTCGGGAAGTGGATACGTACCCTCCATTTCAATCGGGTTTTGCGTCGCCAATACGAAAAAAGGTTCGTCCAGTTTGTAACTTACACCCGCCGCCGTCACTTGATGCTCCTGCATCGCCTCCAGCAAAGCTGCCTGGGTTTTGGGAGGCGTCCGATTGATCTCATCGGCCAGGATCACATTGGCAAAAACAGGCCCCCTCACGAACTGCATTTTTCGCTGGCCTTCGGCCGTTTCCTGAAGAATTTCTGTGCCAGTAATATCGGCTGGCATCAAGTCAGGTGTAAACTGAATGCGTTGGAAATGCAGGTCAAAAATTTTCGCAATACTGCGAACCAGAAGCGTCTTGGCCAAACCCGGCGCGCCGGTGATCAGACAGTTACCGCCGGCAAACAGGCTGATCAACAGCTGTTCGATCACATCTTCCTGGCCGACGATGACATTTGAAAGCTGTTCAAAAATTTTGTCTCGGCCCTCGCGAATCTGCTGTACTGCAAGTTGTTCTTCTTCAAAAGTATTAGAAGTTGTGGTCACGTTGGGTCGGCTCCAGATGTTGCTTTTTTTATCGCGAAAATTCGTTGACCCCGGCGGGCCACCCTGCGAATCGAATTGTTCAGTGGGTCATCGCGTACGTCACGATGTTGATGCCCAGCGGATAGGCGAATGGTTCTGAGTACTCTTCAAAGTATCCTTTGTCGACACCTTCGCGTTCCCAGCCATCACCTAGGTCAGTGTTGTGACAGATGAACGCCATTAGTCGACGATCGTCATCAAATATTCCGCGATAGTGGGCGACTTGAGCGTCACTCCGTTCTGTTCGCCAGCCTCGCAAATAATGATGGACGCTTGGGATGATGGGTTTTTCTTTCAAATCATAGACAATATGAAATATCTCATGTTCCAACGGAACTTCTTCCGGTTCGCGATCAGGAAAAACGCGTTTTATCTGGCGATAGAAATTCTCCCACTCATATTCGCCCCAAAAATCATCGACCATCAAAAAGCCGCCTTTGTTGAGGTACTTGCGTAGCGCGACAACTTCCGGTTCGCTGAAGAAAAGATGGCCAGGTTCGATGATGTAAATGAACGGATAGTCGAAAAGCTCTTTGTCCGTCAGCCGGATGATTTTTCCATTCGGATCAACCTTAAGTGACGTAAGTTCCTTCAAACGGTACGAGAGGTTCAAATCAGCGTCAGGATAATCCGTTCGCCACCCGTAGCGACCACCATAGTTGTCATACTGAATTCGGACAAACGTGAACACATCGTGTTCAAACTCTTCGCTCTTTTCCCATAAAGGTACGCCACGACGCGCATCGTAATGTCGCCGCCCACGCCAGCGTCGCTGATAGTCCTGAGCCACGACTAGCCCGCAGGTTACGATGCCGATGAGAACCAGGAAAAATTTCCAGCTGCGAATTCGGCTCATGGCGACTCCTTTTTAGGACGGCTCGGAGAATCTGGTTCTGCACGATTTTCAGATTGTGCCTGCTCTTGAACTATTTTAAGCAATAACGCATGCGCGTCGCGATAGCGGGGTGCGTGTTCTAAAGCCATGATCGCGTGACGTTTTGCAAGTGCAAGCCGTTTGGTTCGATGAAGTACCAAAGCCAGCCTGAAATTCACGTCAGCCGCATCGAGCGGGTCCATTTTGACCAACACTCCAAGCGATTCGATGAGAGCTTGTTCGTCGTCCGTCTTTTCGGCCGCTATCGAGAGGTATCGGTGTGGCGCTGATAGCAACGGATTAAGTGCCAACAAGCGTCTCGCAAAGCGTTTGTTTTTTTCCCAGTCGCCGTTAAGTGAAGTAATTTCCAGCAAGCGAGTGAATAACTCGACACTATCGGCTTCCAGCTCGGCGAGCGTCTCCAGTGTTTTGAACTCTTTCTCAGACTGACCCATTTCGCGGTAGGCTTTAGCCAGCATCGGGTAGGCCGGTTTTGCTTCGGGGCTGAGCCGAATGACTTTTTCGAGCGAAGCAACCGCCGTGGTCCAGTTTTCTTCTGTAAGACATTGTTTTGCTTCGGCAAGCAATCCGGCCAAGTTGTTGGGATGAGCCGCATTCCATTTGGCCAAGTCAGCTGCACTCGCACCAGGTGGAGCGTCCACTTCGTCCCAATTGCCCCTCGGGGCAAACGCCTCGGCTCTTGTTTTTGCAAACTCGGCAAATTTTTTGTCAATGAAATCGACGGGTGCGGCATGTCGGCGAAGCGAGTCGTTGATCGGCGTGCCATAACTCAAATCCTCAAGCACTTTCAAAACCGACTCGATCCCAAATTCCTGAACAAGATACTCAACAACCAATGAAGATTCGAAATAAGCAAATTGCAAATGTAACGGCGAGGCCGGACGAAGAAACGCACCGCTCAGTTGGCTGACTGGTGTGAGATCGTCGCCCAGCATCATTTTGCTGTATTGAAGGCTTAATGATTCGCCCCAGGCCGGATCGGCAAGTTTTTCTTCGTAAACTGAAATTCCTTCGCTCAACCAGCGAGGCATTTTGTTTTTTGTTTTTTGCAAGGTGACGACATGACAGAATTCGTGCCACAAAACCGATTCCCAACTCGTCAATCTCGCTCCTTGGGCGGCGGGACTGTTCATCGTAATGAGGCGTCCAAAACAAACTCCCAAAAACCCGGCTCCTCCAGGCATTCCAAATGTTCGAATCGCAAAGTCGGATTGGCGAGGAAAAATCTCAACGAAAATCGGAGTTTCAAGTTTCGAATCGTATTTGGCACACAGCGCCTTTTTTGCGCGAGAAAGCAAATCTAACACGCGCTCGCCGTAGATCTCCGCCTCATTGGCATCCATGCGAACGACGAAGCCGTCTCGTTCAAACGTGCGAAAGCCGGAGATCTGATCGCGAAGTGTCACGAGGTTATGTGCAGCGGTACTGTACTCGTCCGCGTCGAAGACTTCATCTGCAAGCTTCCAGCCCTCCAAATCCTGGCCCAGCCGAAGCAGATCATGGGCCAACTGCATTTTCGCCGGCAGATAATCCTTGTCGTAGATCAAAGATCTCCGCTGATAGGTTTCGCTCTCCTTGAATCGATACTTTTGGGACAGCTCACGACCAATTAGATGATCGACCCTTGGATTCCCGGACCAATCCTGTAAAGCCAAGCCACGAAACTTGCCCTCGTTGCCAGGTTCATTCTCAAGATGAGCAATCACCGCACGATAAGCCCAGCCATCTGGATGTTTAGGATTAACCGTTAACACTTCGTCAAGCGCCAACTTGGCGGCGCTGTAATTCTCGGAACTGATCTGCTGATCCACGACGATGAGCAGGCTATCCACGTGTTTTGCGTCTATGGCAAGTGCTTTTTTGATCGCCTCATTCGCTTTCTCAGAGTTACTGGGCAAGTACGATTCGGCCAAACGACTGAGGGCATTTGTATCTTCAGGTCTGAGTTCGACAACACGAGCGAAATTTTCAGCAGCCAATCCATAGTCGTGTTTCTCGAGTGCCAGTTCCCCAATCGCTCGAAATACCTCCGGATCACGGGGGTTGCGATCTCGGACGGGATAGAAAAACGAATCCAACACCTCTTTTGCATCGGCTTTCTGTTTCAAGAAGTATTTGCCCAAGACGATCTGGTTAGGTGCATCTCGGAAACGCCACGAACTTCGCGCAGCCAGTTCGCCAATTTCCAGAGTCAACTTCATGGATCGCCCGACGTCATTGTTGAATCGACAGACTTCTTCGCCTAACCAACGAACGCGGATGCTGCTGGGAAATTGCTCGAGCGCTTTATCGATCGTATTGAGTGCTTCACTGTATTCACCGATTGCCATTTGAGACTTGGCAATCAGGATCGGCCACTCTTCCTGAGTACTGAACTTGCCGAGTTTTTCGACAACGGTCTTACCCAGCGTAATTGCATCGGCAAAGTTGCCTTCATTAAACAGGCGAATCGCCTGTTCCATTTCGGTCCGATTCTGTACCTGGGCCGAACCAGTCAAAACGCACAAACCAACCGCGAGGAATATGGAGAATCGCACAAATAACTTTGCCGAACGGTTTGGGTTTTGCTTCGCCATCGTTTGGTTCATGGGTCGAGGACTTGCGATGCCATAGTGTAGCTGCAATTGTCCCAAATGCAGAACTACAGCATGCGATGCTCATAAATAATTGAGACAATTGTTGCCACAATTTCGCGGCGCGAAACCTGCGACCTAACGTTATTCACGGCGCAGCCGAGCGGGAATCGCGTCCTTATGCACCAAAATAGCTACCGTTTTCAAACGCACATACGCTTCAGACATGTGCAACAACCCGTCGTATGGTCCGACCTCACCCCAGGAATTCTTGATGACGAAGTAACGATTGCCCTTGCTGTCGCGAGAGATTCCGGCCAGATGCATCAGGTGATCATCGGTTGTTGAATAGCTGTAAAAGGATTGTTGACGCATTTCCTGAGTCACTGTTTTCTCCGGACCGATCGTTTTGAACAAGTCTGATCTAGTCGCGACTTCCGGCAAAACAGCGATTCCGTTTTTTGATGAAAACCCACGTTCACTGACATCGCCATCCCAGGCAACGGAATATCCGTTTTCGACGGCGTGAGCAATAATCTCAACGACGTCATCGATTGGGAGGTTGTAAAACGATCCATTCGAATAGTTGTCGGGTATTTCCAATACAAAACTCTCGTAGAACGGATGGTGGCTGAAAGAGGTGATGTTGAGGTAATCTTCGGCGCGGAAATCAAGACTCTTGGCAAATTCCTGAGGTGTGAAAGTGCGACCATCGTAGGCAAAAGTATCGGGTGATTTACCTAGATACGTATCGAGGACGTTGCCGTAAGCAATTGGCCATTTGGGCGACGGGCGGGGTCGTTTGATGATTGCGTCCAGCATCCCTTTGAGGATGGCTTCCATTTCACTGTGATTGTGCTTGGTGGCACCCTCGTCTAAACCGTCATAGGATTCTTCGGGCATGAGACCACCCCGATTGACACCCTGAATCATGTCGTGAGCCAGTGCGCCTTGTCCGAACTGGGCCTTGCCGTGTCGCAAGACGTAGTTCTGGGCTTTGTCCTTGTACACGTTTTTGACGATGAACATTTCCGACAAATCATGTTTGCCTTTGCCTCGACGCATCAGCTCGGATTCCAGGAAAGATGTGGTGGCAAAGCACCAGCACGTTCCGGTACTGCCTTGCGATTTGACGTCGGTATAATCGACGGCGGACTCAATCTGGAAATCGTATTTGGCAGCTTCGGCCTCTTTGGACGATTCCTGGTCATCCTGCTTCGTAACGGTTGTTTCTTCCTGTGTAACGCCAGACTGGTTTGCGATAAACAGCGCAACGGTAAATGAAAATAACAATATTTTGAATAACTTAATCATGCTGATCTCTTTAATCTATTGGGTCGAATTCAGGCCCTGTTTCCAAGTCTGATAATAACCAAAACCGAGCAAAACTTCAGCCGTCAACGCGGTTTTACCGGCCCAAATCGCGATTATTGTGAACAACGAGTCGGCTTTGGAACACTTTTGACACTTGGTAAGCAGTTTCTGGTTTGCGATAATGTGTGCCTGTCCAGTGACGGGGCGTAATGACGGTTAGTTTCCGTACCAATTCCTTTCCATGCCGGTTTGATGAGTTTGCCCAAGCTGATTTTTTGTTTGCTATTTTTCGCGTCGCCTGCGATGACTGTTGCCGATGAAATCGACGCGCTGCGGGAACGTGGGCGACAAATCTATATCGATCTATGTGCGAGCTGCCACGGCATTCAAGGGCAGGGAGAAAAATCACACCACGACGGACCTTTGGTCGGTGAATTGGTGCTAGGTCAGTTGATCGAGCTAATTTCCGATACGATGCCCGAAGATGAGCCAGACGCTTGTGTCGGAGCTGACGCCGAAGCTGTCGCCAAGTACGTGTTCGAAGAATTCTACTCGGCCGAAGCGCAGTACAAACGAAACGCACCTCGAATTCAACTTTCGCGCCGAACGGTTCGGCAATACCGCGAGTCGGTCGCTGATCTGATTGGTTCGTTTGGAGATCAATTGTGGATCCCCGAAGAACGTGGCATCGCTGCGGAGTACTTTGCCTCCAGTAATTGGAACCAAAAACGAAAACTGGCCAGCCAGGTCGACCCCAATCTTGAATTCGGAAATGGTGTTTTACATTTTCGCGCCGATGGAAAATACGAAGGCGTCGAAGAAATCAAAAAAGTAAATAAAATGGGTGATGGCTTTTCCGTCTTCTGGAACGGCGGCATCATCGCGCCCGAATCGGGCAAATACGAGTTCATCGTCCATTGTCGCAACGGCTTCAAGCTGTGGGTGAACGACACGGAACGACCTTTGGTTGATCGGTGGGTGCGATCAAACAATGAATTAACTCACACCGAGACCGCGCATCTTCTCGCCGGCCGTGTTTATTCTTTCAAGTTACACCTGTTTCAGTACCAGGATCCTGAAGTCACCATTCAAGTTGAATGGAAATTGCCTTCCGGAAGGCAGACGGTCATCCCTGCAGATGCTTTTATCCCGCATGGCGTGCGTGAGGGGATCGTGATTTCAACACCGTTTCCTCCAGACGATGCGAGTTCCGGTTACAAAAGAGGCGTATCGGTCTCAAAACAGTGGGATGAGTCGACGACGGTCGCTGCCATTGAAACAGCGAATTGGGTTTCTGAACGAGTTTGGAAGCTGGCCAAAACCAATGAGACAGATGATTATCGTGTCGAAAAAATTCGCGACTTCTGCGTTTCGTTTGTGGAACGAGCCTTCGTTAGTCCACTATCGGACGACGAAAAAAATCTTTTTGTCTGGCAGCACTTCAAGAACAATCTTTCAATCCACGATCAAGTCAAACGAGTCGTGATTCTGGCGCTCAAATCACCTCGTTTCCTTTATCCAGCAGTGCAAAAGCGGGCTGAAAATTATGAACTGGCTGCGCGAATGGCGTTGGTGTTTTTGGATTCGGTTCCGGATCAACTGCTTTTCGACCTTGCGGCGAATGGTCGTTTGAGCAACACAGACGAATTTTCCAGTCAAATGAATCGGCTGTTGAACGACAATCGGTCAAAACAGAAGTTATTGGAATTCTTTCATGATTGGCTAAAAACAGAGTCAGCAATTGACGCCAAAAAAGACACCCAAGCCTTTCCCAAGTTCAATGAACAGATCGTTCATGATTTGAGCCAAAGTTTCGACTTGTACTTGAACGAGGTCGTTTGGAGTGAGGCTTCCGATTTTCTGGAATTGTTTTTGGCAGACTATCTTTATGTGAACCCGCAGATCGCCAGTTATTACGGGCTTGAAATTGACGAAGAAAACGAGCCGTTGCTGAACGGATTTACAAGAGTTAATGTTGAACCCGGCCAGCGTGCGGGGATCCTGACTCATCCGTTATTGATGGCGGGTCTGGCGTACCATAAAGACAGTTCACCGATCCACCGCGGAGTCTTCGTAGCGCGGAATCTTCTCGGTAGAAGGTTGCTTCAACCACCCGAAAACGTCGCACCGCTTTCCGATGAATTCGATCCCGGGATGACGACCAGGGAGCGAGTTGAACATCAAACGAAAGCAACGGCTTGTATGAATTGTCATAGCGTCATCAATCCGCTTGGTTTTAGTCTCGAAAATTTCGATGCGGTGGGAAGATTTCGAACTCAAGAAAAACAGAAACCGATTGATGTCTCGTCGGTTTATACGTCATCAACCGGCAATTCGGTCGAGCTAACAGGTGCACGAGATTTGGCAAACTATCTGGCAAATAACGAAACGGCACAGCAAAGCTTCATACGCCAAGTGTTCCGGTATTATGCGAAGCAACCCATCGAGGCGTATGGCAAAAATTGCCTGGAAGAGTTGCATATGAAATTCATCGGCGGCAATTTCAATATCAAACGGCTGATCAACGACATTGCCCGGGTGATTGTTAAACACGGATATGAATAATGGATGGACCGGCGTGTAATAGCAGCCCAAATCCCCTCTCCTCGAGGAGAGGTCAAAACCGAAGTGAAAACCGGACGTAGGTGAGCAAAATTACGAACAATAAATCCAGATAGACTTAATCCAAAAAAAGACATGACCAAAAACCCACATACCTTCCTCGACCGCCGCGATTTCTTTCGAAACTCGGCGGCGGTCTGCATGGCAGGCTTTATTCCAGGCCTCAGCAATCTTGAGTTCGTTGGATATGACGCAAACACGAAAAAACGGTTGGTGATTTTATTTTCGCCTAACGGTATGGTTCGTGACGGATTTTGGCCAGAAACGGAAGGTCCAGATTTTGAATTAACGCCTGTTCTGAAGCCGCTTGAGTCGCTACGCGATCAGACTTTGATTGTTCATGGAATCTGCAACAAGATTCGTGGGGACGGCGACAACCACATGCGGGGGATGAGTTGTCTGCTAACCGCAAACGAACTTTTCCCGGGCAACATTCAGGGTGGAAGTGATACACCCGCCGGTTGGGCGAAGGGAATTTCGATCGATCAGGAAATCAAAACATTTCTTCAATCGAATTCCGCAACCAGGACGCGATTTGGAACACTCGAATTTGGCGTACAGGTTCCCGACGACGCCAATCCCTGGACGCGAATGGTTTACGCAGGTCCCAACCAACCAATCGCGCCGATTAGTGATCCCTACCGAATGTTTTCAAAAATGTACGGCGAAATTGAAGAACGCGAGAATCTGCTCAGTGTTCTGGATCTGGTCAAGCAAGACCTTCTTCGGGTTCGCGATCGCATTGACTCGAAAGACCAGTGGCTAATCGATTCACATGGCCAATACGTTCAACAAATGAAAACAGATTTGACGCAATCCAACCGGGACGATTTCGCTGTTGAACCGATCAGGTTGCCGACAAACGTGGCAAACGAAAACGATAAAATGCCTGAGCTGGCCAAGATGCAGATGGATTTAATGGTCAATGGTTTCGTCAACGATCTTAATCGGATTTCGACGCTTCAGTTTACAAGGTCGGTTGGCAATGCGAGGATGCGGTGGCTCGACGTCAATGAAGGCCACCATTCACTTTCGCACAATTCCGACGAGCACAAGCAGTCACAAGAAAAACTTACGCGGATTAACACCTGGTATTGTGAACAAGTCGCCTATCTTGCGAAGAAACTAAGAGAAACCAAAGAGCCAGGCACCAACCAGTCGATGCTCGACAATACCCTCATCATTTGGACCAATGAGCTCGGGCACGGGAATTCGCATACGCTCAACAACCTGCCAATGGTGATGGTCGGTGGTGGATTCGGTTTCGAGATGGGGCGATTTGCAAAAGTGAAAAAGGTCTCAACCGATCGATTATGGTTGGCGATTTCTCATGCCATGGGTCACCGAATTGAATCGTTTGGCAAGCCAAATCTTTCCCAAGGTGGCCCGCTTAGGTTGTAGGCGGAAAAACAGTAGGCGAGTCTGTCCCAGACTCGCGTCAGCCTGGGACAGGCTGACCTACATACAATAAAAAAGCCGACACTAAAATCGTCGGCTTGAATCTTTGATTTTTTTGTCGGACGAGTTTATTGATCCGACTGCTTCTGTAATTGTTGTCGCACTCGCTCAGGAACTCGACTTTGCCAATCACCAGGTTCGGGTTTGTATTCGTCGCCGATCATTTCCTTGAGCTTTTTTTGTTGAGACGGAGTCAGGATCCCGATCAGTTCCTGTTTCGCGTCCTCTTTCAGCTGCTTCGTCTTTTCTTCGATTTCCTTCTGAAGTTTTTTTGCGCGTTCCTTCAATTTCTCGATCTGCTCCCCGGTTATTCCAAGCTCCTCAGCCACTTCGTCGCTGGTTAATGCGCTGGAGGTTCCTCGTGATTTCATTTTCATCTGCAGGGCAACTTGTCGCAGCCGATCTTGCTGGTGGGGAAGCAGGAGTTTGTTGATCTCCTCTTTCTTTTGAGCTTGAATTTCGGCAATGACCTCTTTCAATCCGGACATCCGACTTGGATCGAAATTTCCTTTGGAAATATCGCCAATTTGATCGCGAATTTTCTTGCCGAATTCAGTTTGCACGGCGCGAATGCTTTCCATTTGATCATCGACCAGCTCAAGATCTTTTTGGATGCTGCTATTGTTCAATAGAGCGAAAGAATCGGAACCATCGCCTCCAAAGGACATGCCGTATGAGACACCTCCAACATCACTCATAAACACCGATCCGGCCGTATCTGCTGTGACAATTCGCATCGCACTCACGCCAGTTCCATCATCCTCATCGGTGGCCTCAATGATCATTGCCTTGCCGAATTCAACGGGTGGCTCCGCGGTTTGTGGCTCGACATCTTGTGCCGAAGTGGCTGCACAACCGAATGCGATCAATGCAACGCTGAAAAGTCTGAATGTGTTTTTCATTGGTATCCCCATGTGATGACTGGCTAACTTAGCTTCGGTAGAGTCCATAAACTGGACCTCCGAAGCAGTCAAATCTGACGGCCTCGGAGAAACGGTAGAATTGAAAAGTCTCAATCTGCAAAACAATGATGATTGTGATCCACGGACGAAACTAGTTGTCGTTATCGTCGTCTTGATCCTGATCCAATTGGAGTTTCTTCATGCGATGCTTCACTTCGAGCTCCACTTGCCTCATGCGCTCGCGAATCTCGTCCATCTGTTTCTGCATCTCGTCAGGCAAACCAAGTCCGTCGCCGACAATAATCCCGGGCCCCAGCTGACGAAATTGCATCTTCATATCGGGATCGCCAAAAAAGATCCCATCGTTTTTCATTTGATCGGCAGGTCGTTCAATAGGTTTGATTTTCAAACTGACTTCATTCCCTGCTCGGATGGCGGTCAACGAAAACGATTTGTTTTCTTTACCGGCTCGGTCAACCACTCCCGAGAGTTCGGCCACGCTTGTAAGCTCTGTATCATCGGCAAACATCAGAATGTCGTGTTTCCGGATCCCTGCAATCGCTGCAGGAGATTCTTCAGACACGGATTGGACGATCAAGCCAATGCCCGATTCAAGGCTCAGGTGCGAACGAAGCTGGTCACTTACGGGCCCACAGTTGATTCCGATCATGTACTTGCTAATGCCGCTGCGATTTTTCCCAGGAATTTGATTGCGAAAGAACTTGAGTGCCATTGGCTCGTCACCCACAAATAATCCCTCGGGAAGATCGGTACCGAACATCATCCGAACGCCGTTGTTTTCCTCACCCTCAATAGGAGCTCCCAACTCGATGACTTGTTTTTCGCCATCTGGCCCGATGATAATGGCCTTGCCGTGAGCCACAGTCTCTTGTTCACCGTCTTTATTGACGGACTTCACGGATTGTTGAACCGAGACACTCTGAGCACCCGAGATATCAATCTCCCGGGTCTCGCCGTTTTCGTCTGTGATGATGATTTTGTCGCCTTCGATTTTGAATTGACGACCAATCGAGACATCTCCGTCATCTTGGGTTGCAATCTGAATTTGTGCCGCTCCAACTCGTTGACCATCTTCGTCGACAATCACGATTTCGCCTTCTTTTTCCTGAGCAAACATTGTGGGCGCGCCCATCCATGCCGCAAGCAAGGCAAGAGTCCAAAACTTTCTGTTCATTATTAATCTCCTGATATCTGGTCTGAATTTCTTCAGAGAAAAGTAAGTTAAAACGACCCTTACTGGCCCCTTACAAGATTGATCGTTCGCACCGGAACGACAAACATGCGGCCGTCATTGAGACGACCGGATACATAATTCACATTTTGGTCCAACCAATAACCTCGTTTTCCAACGTTCTCAACGAGCTTTGATGGAAGCGATGGTTGTCGATCGATTTGATAACCAGCTTGTTTCGCGGTCGCCAATTCATACAGTGGCACCTCGGTATCAAAGACAGGATTACCGTTTGCATCTTCGAGTTCGAGCTGATAATCGGGTCGATAGTTTACCAGCGTGCGGGCTGGATCCGCATTTTTGGCAAGTGCCGGCGCTTCGTCAGCCGCCGATTTATTGTCGGCGACCAAACCATCATTTGCCGAGTCGGTTACTTGGGGACCAGCGATGAAATTGGCGGAATCATAAAATCGGCCAATCAACATTCCAGCGGTTAACGCGACCATCAGTCCCGCAGCCATCACGAGCCAGCGAATCCGATTGACCGGCGGCAGGAATCGTTTCGGTGCCAGACTGCTCGTTTTGCGGGTTTCGGGCGCGATTCCCAGTTCCAGTTTTCGAAACCCGGTTTCCCAAAGTTGGCTTTCTACAAAGGCACCGGCCATCTCGCGCCAGAGGGCGGGTTGAGCCTCCGCCATTTCCAGCATCTTACGAGTCTCGTCGCGATCAAGCTCGCCATCGATAAGTCGTTGCAGGTAAATTGGATCAAATGACATGTTCTGCTCTAAAATGATTAGCCCTAAAAACTTCGTTCACTTCGGCTTGGCTTCCACCATTTGATGGGCTCCTGCCGACAACAGGTTTCTCAAATTCTGTCGCGCTCGCATTAGTCGATACTCGACAGTTCTTTCCTTCACTCCCAGATGTTGCGCCAGTTGGCGGTAGTTCCAATTTTCGGTGTACTTGAGAGTTAATATTTCACGGTCTTGAGATCGTAATTTTTTTAGTGCGTTTCGCATCGCACCGCGTTCTTCTTCTGCAAGCATCCAATCCAGCGGCTCCGCATTCGCGTCATACGAATCCAAATCTGCCATCGGTTGAGCCGCTGACTTGCGACCTGCTCGTCGATGAAGGTTAATCGACTGCCGGACTGCCAAGCGGTACAGCCAAGGAGCAACTTTTTGAGGGTCTGTCGGTAACACAGATGAATCTCGATTCGATTGCCGGAAAATGGCCAAGGCGATTTCCTGAAACAAATCATCTACTTCATGCGAATCACCGTTCCGACAGCGCAGAACTTTGCGCAGCCAAGGTCGGTGCTGCTCCAATGCAGCTTCCCAGTCGATGATTGTCGACGGTTCGTCTGGCATGATTCCAATGGTGAAAAACGCGATTTTCTATGCACCCAATAGTCGTAGCATCGCTGTTTTGCCCCAACAAAAAAATAGAAAAATACCGTAATCTGTCGATTTTTCGGCGTTTGCTGCCAGCAGGGAATGAAGACACCGTTTGCATCTCCTGAAAACAAAGAGACCCTTCGCCTCGGTCGTTGTGCTCAGTTGCGGCCCGGAGGGTCGTCACATCCTTTGCCGGCGGTGTCAACCACCGGTAAATTGGCAAGAAACGAATCCAAGTCCCGAAGGTAGCGATACAACCGTATGCTATGAGAATTGTGCCGACCCTTCGGGCCTTTTGGAATTAATGTGAAACCTCGCGAGTTCTGGGTTTGGACGCTTCGGTCGGTGAAGCCGACGCAGTTTTGGTGGCTCTAATTTGTGCAGTCGATGTGTGGTACCGACACCCGAAAAGAGAGTTCGCAGTAACGCCGGAATCCGGAATCCAGCGCATTCGGGTTTAAGGAGCTATCCAAAAACCTCTGGTCTCGGGTTTTGGGTTTTGAGGTTTTAGGTTTTGTCATTTAGTCATTTAGCATTTAGAGCATTTAGCGTTTAGCA